>JAAUSZ010000263.1 GCA_012031875.1 Desulfobacula sp. | reverse complement strand
GGGATAAAAAACAGGGCCTGGGATTTCTGGACTATGTAGCCGGGGCCGGAAAACGGCTGGCCCTTCCCTGGACCGGGATTGCGGGTCTCAGGCTCACGGGCATGAAGCTTTACGAGGTGTACGGGTCCGTACAGAACCAGCTTGAGGTCGCAAAGCAGATGGAAGATCGGTTTGCTGCCGATTTTACGGGGATCATGGATGACGGCATCATCCTGAGCGAAACCCTGGGCATGAAGATCAAGGTCTATGATTATGATTTCCCGGCCGTCCAGGAGCATGGGGTCAAGACCCGGGAAGCCTTGGCCCGCCTGAAGATGCCGGACCCCCTGGCCGGGGGACGGATAAAGACCAATATCCAGGCCATTGAAGCCCTGGCGAAAATTTCCGAAAAACCCCTGGCCATCAGCATTGAAGGCCCCTTTACCCTGGCGGCCCAACTGGCCGGGGTGGAGGACCTGGCCCGGGCCATCATCGCCGACCCGGATTTTGTAAGGCTTCTCCTGAAGTTCACGGCCGGGGCGGTTAAGCGCTACGCCCAGGCTGTTTCCAGGGCCGGGGCCGACCTTGTCTCCATTGCCGAACCCACCTCCATCATCCTGTCTCCGCAGCAGTTCAAGACCTTTGTGGCGCCGGGCCTCCAAAAAGTGTTCCAGGATCTCACGGCCTGGAAGGTCCTGCATATCTGCGGGGACACCTCCCACCTCCTGGACCTGATCTTAAGCTGCGGCATGGAGGGCCTCAGCCTGGACCAGGTCATGGACATCCCGGCGGTGATGAAAAAAATCCCGGAAAATATCGTTTTTTCGGAAATATCGATCCCCTGGAAGTGATGCTGGAAATGGACGCAGCAGGGGTGGCCCAAAAAACCGCAGACCTTCTCCGGGCCGTGGAGAGCCATCCCAATTTCATCATGTCCACGGGGTGCGACTGCGTCCTGGAAACCCCCTTTGAAAACCTGGAGGCCCTGGTGAAGACCACCCACGGCTATCCCTTGGCCCGGCCCGGAGGCATTATCGATCAGATCCGGCAGGCGGTCATCGGCTATCGGCTGGATGAATGCCGGACCCTGTGCCGAAACGCCCTGGCTTCAGACCTGGACCCTGTCCTGGTCATGGAACAGGGCCTGGCCTCGGGCATGGAAGAGGTGGGAAATCTTTTTTCATCGGATATCTATTTTATTCCCGAGCTGTTGATGTGCGCCGACACCCTCTATGCCGGACTGGCGGAATTAAAACCCCATATGCGGTTTGACGGGGCCCGGGTCAGGGCCAGGCTCATGATCGGGGTCATTGAGGGGGATATCCATGAAATCGGGAAAAACCTGGTCATCTCCATGTTCACGGCAGCCGGATGGGAGGTCATTGACCTGGGAACCGATGTCGGGGTCCAGGGCTTTACCGAGGCCTATCGAAAAAACAAACCCGATCTGGTGGGAATCTCGGCCCTCATGACCACCAGTCTCAGAAGGATTCCCGGCGTGATCCGGGCCCTCAGACAGATAGACCCCGGGGCTCAAATCCTGGTGGGGGGCGCTCCGGTGACCCGGGAAAAAGCCCGGGTCTTCGGCGCCGACGGCTATGCCGCCGATGCAGTGGAAGCGGTCAGGGAAGGGGTGAAACTGATGGAGACAAAGGATCAGGCCGGAATCAGCAAAACCCAGGGGGCCTCATAGTCAGGGTCAAGGATTATTCAATGCGGATTTTTTCTTCCGGGCCGTCAACGACCTCACCGATTTCCGCCGCCGCCTCAATCCCGGCCTCCTTCAGGGCCGCAACCAGACTTGCGGCCTGGGAGGCCTTGACGCTCATCAAAAGCCCGCCCGAGGTCTGGGGGTCAAAGAGGACATCCTGTAAGGTCCGGTTCACGGTTTTGTCAAAGAGAACCATGGACTCCCGGAACTCCCGGTTTTTGTAGGCCCCGGCGGGAATCAGCCCCATGGCGGCGAAATCCAGGGCCTCGGGGAGGATCGGGACCTCTTTTGAAAACAGGCGAACACTTCTGCCGGATTTAAACACCATTTCCGCCAGATGCCCCAGGAGCCCGAACCCGGTGACATCGGTGCAGGCCTGGACATCAAAGCGGGACATGATTTCCGCGGCCTTCCGGTTCAGGGCCGCCATGAGCCGGGTGACCTTGTCGGTGAGTTCAGGGGAGGCCATGGCCGCCTTGACGGCGGTGTTGATGATGCCCGTGCCCAGGGGTTTGGTCAGGACCAGCCGGTCCCCGGGACGGAGATTTCCTTTGATGAGCACTTTTTTCGGATGCACAAAACCGGTAACGGACAGGCCGTATTTCAATTCCTTGTCTTCGATGCTGTGGCCGCCCAGCAGGACCACCTCCGCCTCCTCCAGTTTGTCGATGCCACCCTGGATGATCTGCCGCAGAACGGACAGCTCCATCTGTTTGACCGGAAAGGCCACCAGGTTCATGGCGGTTTTGGGCGTGCCGCCCATGGCATAGACATCGCTCAGGGCATTGGCTGCGGCGATCTGGCCGAACCAGTAAGGATCATCCACAATGGGCGTAAAAAATCCACGGTCTGTATCAGGGCCAGGTCTTCGGACACCTTGTAAACCCCGGCATCATCGGCCCGGTCCAGCCCGACCATGACATTTTCATCGGTTGGAAACGTCATGCCGCAGAGCGCCTTCTCCAGGTCCCCCGGAGCCAGTTTGGAGGCTCAACCGGCACCGGCAACCGATTCGGTCAGACGCGGGTTTTTATTATCCGTCATTGGAAAACAACCTTGTCAATTCATTCCTCGCGCAAACCGGCCCTCCGGCCTTTGCGGTCCATTGTTATTTGTATTATAGGCGCCCGGGCCCATGCGGTCCAATTCTTTTTTTCAATACCCGGAGATTTCGCCATAGAGATATCCGATAGGTTTATCTTGTTACTATTGTTAGAATCTATTTGATCTCATGGCCCTGTTTGCATTATGAATGTAGGGTGGAGAATTATGATATGAAATCATAATAATACTAACGGAGGTGCCATGAAAACAGATCAGCAAAATGATTTTTACGAAAAACTGGAAGCAAAGGGGGTCTCACGAAGGGATTTCCTCAAGTACTGCACAGTCTTGACGGCCACCATGGGCTTGCCCTATTCCTGTGTGAACAAGGTTGCCGAGCAGATTGAGCAGGCGGCTGCCAAACCGCGGCCGGCGGTGATATGGCTGCATTTCGGCGAATGCACGGGATGTTCCGAAGCCTTTTTACGGACCCCGGATGTGGGGGCCATCATCCTGGAAACCATTTCCGTGGAATACCATGAGACCATCATGGCCGCTTCCGGCCACCAGGCCGAAAAAAACCTCCATGACGCCGTTGAAAAATACAAGGGGCAGTTTGTCTGTATTGTTGAAGGCGCCATCGCCACCAATTACAACGGGGCCTACGGAAAGGTGGGGAACCGGACCTTCCTGGCCATTGCCCAGGATATCGTTCCCAAGGCTGCGGCCGTTATCTGTATCGGCACCTGCGCCACCTACGGCGGCGTGTCTGCGGCAAAACCCAACCCCGGCGGCTACAAAGGGGTCGGCGATGCTCTGGGCATCAAACCCATCAATATTCCGGGGTGCCCGCCCAACCCCCTCAACCTCCTGGGCGTCATTGTCAAATACCTGAGCAAAGAGGCCATAGAACTGGACAGCATCGGCAGACCCATGTTTGCCTACGGCGAATCCGTTCACGACAATTGCCCCCGCCTGAAATTTTATGACGAAGGCAAATTTGTGACGGAATTCGGTTCCAAGGAAGCCGAGCTGGGCTACTGTCTCTATCAGATGGGCTGTAAAGGCCCCCAGACCTATAATAATTGCGCCACGGCAAAATTTAATGACGGCACCAGTTTCCCCATCCAGGCCGGCCATCCCTGCATCGGATGCAGTGAGCCGAATTTCTGGGATAATATGACCCCGTTCTATGAGGAATCGTAGGCCGGCGCGGCATCACAACCTGAAACCGTTGCAGAATCTTAAATTTTATCATTGAAAGGATAATTATTATGGGGAAAAGAATCATGATCGATCCCATCACGCGGATCGAAGGTCATCTGAGAATAGAAGTGGAAGTCGAAAACGGAAAAGTCAAGGACGCCTGGAGTTCGGGCCAGATGTTCCGCGGCATTGAAATCATGCTCAAGGGAAGGGATCCCAGGGACGCCCACCATTTCGTGCAGAGATCCTGCGGGGTCTGCACCTATATCCATGCCCTGTCTTCGGTGCGGGCCGTGGAAGACGCCTGCAAGATCGAAATCCCGGAAAACGCCCGGATCATCCGGAACCTGCTCCACGGGGCCCAGTACCAGCACGATCATATTGTTCATTTTTATCACCTTCACGCCCTGGACTGGGTGGATATTGTCAGCGCCCTGTCCGCCGACCCCGTCAAAACCGCCAAACTCTCTGCAAATACAAGCGGCAGACGGGAAACCGCCGAATATTTCAAAGAAGTCCAGACCAAGCTGAAAACCTTTGTCAGCAGCGGCCAGCTCGGACCCTTCAACAATGCCTACTGGGGACACCCGGCCTATCAATTGCCGGCCGAGGCCAACCTCATGGCCGCCTCCCATTACCTGGAAGCCATCAAGCTCCAGGCCAAGGCCGCCCGGATGCACGCCATTTTCGGCGGAAAAAACCCCCATCCCCAGTCCCTGGTGGTGGGCGGGGTGACCTCTGTCGGCGACCTGACCCCGGAAAGAATTGATGAATTTACCGCCATCTGGAAGGAAACCAAGGCCTTTGTGGATGAGGTCTATATCCCGGATCTCCTGGCCGTGGCCTCTTTCTACAAAAACTGGGGCGCCATCGGCGGCAACAATACCACCTATCTCTGCTACGGGGATTTCCCCCAGGCCGGCATCAACGACAACCTGCTCATGCCGGCCGGCGTCCTCCTGGGCGACCTGAACCCCAAACCCGTGGACACCCTGAAGATCACCGAAGACGTGACCCGGGGCTGGTATGAAAAAGGCGGGGCAAAACATCCCTACGAAGGCGAGACCAAACCCATCCAGGGTGAAATCACCTATAATACCGATGCCCAGTACAGTTGGATGAAGGCCCCGAGATACGACGGGAAATCCGCAGAAGTCGGCCCCTGGCCAGGGTTCTGGTGGCTTATACCAGCGGCCAGAAAGATGTCAAGGCCCTGGTGGACCATGTCCTGAAGACCCTTGGCGTGGGCAAGGAAGCCCTTTTCTCCACCCTGGGCCGGACGGCTGCCAGGGGCATTGAAACCGTTGTGGTGGGCAATGCCATGGGCGGATGGATTGAAAAACTCAAATCCAATATTGCCTCAGGCAACAAAAAGACCTACCAGCCCTGGACCATGCCGGACAAGGGCAGGGGCTACGGCCTGAATGATGTGCCGAGAGGCGCCCTGGGCCACTGGATCGAAATCGACGGCGGCAAGATCAAGAACTACCAGTATGTGGTGCCCTCCACCTGGAACCTTGGACCCAGCGACGGCAAAAACCAGAAGGGCCCGGTGGAGACTTCCCTCATCGGAACCCCCATTGCCGATCCGGAGAAGCCCCTGGAAGTGCTGAGAACGGTTCATTCCTATGATCCCTGCATTGCCTGCGCCGTTCATGTCACGGATCTGCACAATAATTCAACCTATAAGGTAAGCGTTATTTAACCCCAGCGGGGTTCCGGCCATCCCGGCCGGGACCCCGTTTCTTATTAAGGAAACAGAATGGACAAGATTATGGTCCTGGGCGTGGGCAATATTCTCTACCGGGACGACGGCGTGGGCATCCGGGTGGTTGAGCGGCTTGAAAACCGGTATGAATTTTCCGACAATGTCACCCTTGTGGACGGCGGGGTCCTGGGGGTCAACCTGCTGGGGATCATTGCCGGCGCCGACAATCTCATCGTGGTGGACACGGTGATGAACCACGGGGCGCCCGGTGATTTTCACCGGCTGGAGCATGAGGACATCCCCAACCGGATTCTGGCCAAGAATTCCCTCCACCAGGTGGACCTCATCGAGGCCCTGACCCTTTGCCACGCCCTGGACCATGTGCCCCGGACCACCATCATCGGCATTGAACCCAAGGACTCAATACCCTGGGCGAGGACCTGAC
>JAAUSZ010000262.1 GCA_012031875.1 Desulfobacula sp. | reverse complement strand
TATATGACATAGACCGGTCTTGCAAGAAATGTAAGATTGATACCAAGGGGGGTCTCGCCTGAATTTCTGGACATCCTGACGGCCTATGAATGGCCGGGAAATGTTGCGGAATTGACCGGCGCCATGGATAAGGCCGTTGCCTCGGCAAAAAATGAACCCACCCTCTATTCCATCCATCTGCCGTCTGATATCCGGGAAAAGGGAATCAAAAAATCCGCCAGGCCGGATTCAAAACCCGGAAACAACCCTCCGGAGGCCTATGCCCAGGGGAAGTTCCCGCTGTTGACTCAGTTGCTGGAAACCACGGAAAGAGACTATCTCAATGCCGTTTTATTCCATACAGGACAAGATATTAAACAAGCCTGCCGTATTTCCGGAATATCCAAAGCCCGGATGTATTCCAAGCTGAAAAAATATATGCTCAACTAAAGCCCTGTCCGGTGTCGGAAAGTCAAATCGCCGGGTTTTCAAGGGAGGCCGGGTTTGTTTTTCATCGCACCAGAGGGACCGTCAACCCGCCATCCATGAGAAACAGGACCGTCGCATCGGGTCCTTTTTTTTCAAGGGCTGCGTCCAGAGCTTCCTGAAGGCTCCCGAAGGGCCGGATAAAGAGCTTTGAAATGATGTCCGGCGCCACATCGGTGACCCCCCACATTTCCGCCCAGAGGCCGATCTCCGCCATTTTGGCGGCCTTGTGATACCCGAGGACATAGCCCTTTTCAATGGTTTCAAGGGCGGCTTGGGGCGTATCGCTGGAGCCCAGGAGATCGGCAAAGGCCTTTCCGCCGATGCCGTGCCGGCATTTTGCCGTCAGGATCAGGATCCCGCCTTTTTTCAGGGCCAGCTTTGCATTGTCAATGCCTTTCTGGGCCTGGTAGAGATCAATGTCCTGGGGGAATTTCACCACGGACACGACAATATCGGCCTTTTCTTCCAGGGGTGCGGCAAAGACCTCGTTGGCCCGCTCAATGGCGGCGTGGAAGGAATCGTGGATATGCCCGCAGCAGGCGGCATAGACCCGGTGGCGCTTGTCCAGCACCGTCATGATGGAAAAAATGTCCTGTTTGACGGTCTTGATGGCGTCCATCATATCGGCATGGACCGGGTTGCTCTCCAGGGCCAGGGCTTTGGCCGCCGGCGAAAGGGCCAGCTTGTGGTTCTGCTCAATGGTTTTATACCCGGCGATGCCCGGCAGAAAGGATTTCCTGCCGCCGGTATACCCGGCAAAATAATGGGGTTCCACCGATGAGATGATGATGATCCGGTCCGCTTCCACCCCGGCCCTGTGGACGTGCATGGGGGTGCCGTTGGTGGAGGCGCCCAGAAACACCATGTCCTGGTCGGCCCTGGCGTCATGGACAATGATCCTGTTTTTCACCTTTTCATAAAAGGGGCCGAAAATCTGGAAAAATTCATCTTCCGTGGGTCCCCGGTGGGCGCCGGTGGCAATGATGAAATGAAAAGGGGTTTGGGCTAAATCCTCATAGATGAATTCAAGGATTTTTTTGTGGGCGTGGGCCGGGTGGCGTCGTTGACAATCACCAGGACGCTTTTGGCGCCCTTGAGAAAATCCTGAAAATTTTGCTGTTGACGGGATGAAGCAGGGCATCCCGGATGTTCCGGTCTTCATCACCGATTTTTACATCATTGGCCTCAAGAAACCGGACCCTGGCATTATCCGGAAGGACCGCGGACAAGGCCCCGTCTTTTCCGTAGGGGACATCAATTTTCATGAACGCTCTCCTTTACCGGATGGGACCCAGGGTATTGAGCCGGTCCACAAAGGTATCAATTTCCGCCTGGAATTTGGTCTTGTCCCCGGCCGCAATCTGGACAAACTGAAGCCGTTCCGGATTTATCCGGATTTTTTCCATGGTATGGCGCAGATCTTCAACCCGTTCCCTGGCCCTCAGGTTTCCGCCATGTTCACATTTGTCATCCGGGCATACGGCCACCATGACCCCCCAGGCATTATGAAGAAAGGGCGCCATGAGCAATTGGCGCTCAAGGCGGCCGCCGCATAAATTGACCAGGATTTCATAGCTTTTGTCCCGGGTTTCGGCCTCGGGCAGGGTAGAGGCCTGAAGATCGGGATAATAGGACCAGTTACAGGCAAAGACAATGGCCTTGGCGGATGCCTGGGTGGACAGAAAGGCGGAGGCCCTGTCCATCAGCTCTTTCCGGTCCGTCCCGAAGCTGTTTTGGATCTTGGCCGCCCCGGCCGGGCAGACCTCGATGCAGATACCGCATCCCTTGCATTTGGCCGGGTCAACCACAACCCCTTCGCCCTCGTGATAGGACCGGGCCTCATGGGGGCAGGCATCAATACAGATGAGGCAGCGGGCGCAGTTCATCTGGGTGGTGGAAGTGGTCCCGGACGTTGAACCCCATTTCAATCAGATCTTTTTTGGCATCCGTAAACACTTCCGTCAGCTTTACCCCGGAAGAACAGGCCGCCTCGCACCGTTTGCAGTAAAAGCAGGAAAAGAGCTTATGGGCCGCAGACTCGGAGGGATCCATCTCCCCGGACAGGAGCCCGAAGGCCGTGATGATCTTGGCCCGGGGGGCGTCCGATTCCCAGCCCGTGTATTTAAACAGGGGACAATGCTCAAAACAGTATCCGCACCGGATGCAGTTGGCCAGGGTTCCCTGCCATTTTTCAAGATGGTTGAATGCTTTTGGTTTATTTTTCATTGAAATGCCCTTTATATTTAGCTGTTCACGGAATATCTCAGATTGGTTGCCGTGACCCAGTCTTCCGGGGCCTGGGAAAGCTTGCCCGGATTCAGGATATTGTTGGGGTCCACGGCCTTTTTAATCAGGCTCAGAAGATGCAGGGAATCGGCTTTTTCGATCTTAAAGGATTCCGCCTTGGACAGTCCGATGCCGTGCTCGGCGCTGGTGGTGCCGTTGACGGACCGGACATAGTCATAGACCTCGGTGATGGCCTTCCTGGCCGATTCCCACTGGTCTTTGCGCTTGGTGTCCATGAGGATCTTGGTGTGCATACACCCGGACCCGCAATGACCGTAGGCGGTCATGACGATACCATGTTTGTCTGCAATTTCATGGATTTTCCCGGCCATTTCCGCCATCTTGGAATAGGGGACGGCCATGTCGTCGGCCAGGGCCGTGGAGGCCAGGTTGTCGTCATATTTGGACAGAGCCGGAAAAAGGGATTTCCGCCCCAGGAAGATCTTGTCCCTTTCCTTGGGATCATAGCTGGCGTAAATATCCTCGCCGTTATGTTTCTGACAGATGGCCTTCATCTTATTGATTTCATAATCCACGGCTTCCCGGACCATGCCGTCGGCCTCGAAAATCAGGGCTGCGGCCACTTCTTTCAGGCCCAGGTTCATGGTCTTGTTGACGGCCTTGATGGCCACGTCATCCACCAGTTCCAGCATGGAGGGAATGGCGCCCGAGGCCATGATGGAACCGATGGCGTCCCCGGCATCCTTCAGGGTATTGAAATTGGCGATTCCCATGCACCGGAATTCCGGGATGGGCACAAAGCTCAGGGTGGCTTCCACCACAATGCCCAGGGTGCCTTCGGAGCCCACCATGAGTTTATGGAGCTGGTAGCCCGAGGCTTCCACCCGGGTCCGGGCCCCCAGGCTCACCAGATCACCGTTGGGCAGCACCACCTTCATGCCCAGGACCGCGTCCCGGGTGGCCCCGTATTTGACGGACCGGACCCCGCTGGCATTGTTGGCAATCTCGCCGCCGATGGTGGCAATGCGGCTGGAAGCCGGGGTGGGCGGGAAAAAGACCCCGTAAGGTTTCAGGGCCAGGTTCAGGTCATCGTCCACCACTCCGGGTTCCACCCGGCAGTAAACATCTTTAAGATTGATCTCAAGGATTTTGTTCATCCCTTTCATGTCCAGAATGATGCCGCCCATGACCGGCACGGTCTGGCCGCACATGCCCGATCCCCCGCCCCTGGCAATGACCGGGATCAGGGCGTCGTTGGCATAGCGCAGGACGGCCTGGACCTGGGCCGTGGTTTTGGGCCGGACCACGGCCCAGGGCATGGCATGGTGGACCGATGAGTCCGAGCCGTAGATATAGAGGTCGGAAGGGTCGGTCTTGATATTGGCCTCGCCGACAATGGCTCTTAATTTTTCTTCATCAATTGTCTTCATGGAAACTCCCCTTTTTGATGAATCGGTTGCATTTACTAAATCCGTTTTAGTGATAAACGCCTCATACTTCCACAAAGATCTGAAAATTTCAATTCAAATTCATGATTTTCTTTATAATTATTTATCCGATCAGAAGGGTCTTAACTTGCCAAACCCTCAGGATAAAGTTTATACTTTCTTCAAAGTTTTTTTTAATTGTGAAAAAGAATATCAATATAAGGATTGAACCATGACCTGTACGGTAAAATTTCTACCTCATAATATCAGTGTTGCTGTTGAAGAAAATGAAAGCCTGATCCGGGCCGCCATGGAAGCCGGGGTTCATATTAACGCGTCCTGCGGCGGCACCGGCGTCTGCGGCAAATGCAGGATTCTCCTGGAAGAGGGAGCCCTGGAGGGCGGGGTTTCAGAACATCTTTCCGGGGAAGACCGGGAAAAAGGCTACCGGCTGGCCTGCCTGTCCCAGGTCACCTCGGATGTGGTCATCCGGATCCCGGTGGAGTCCCAGGTGGACACCAGCCGCCTCAATGCCCGGGCCGGGGGCCGCCATACGGCCAAGGCCGTGTATTCGGATGTGGATGAACTTAGGCAGGACGGCCTCTTTATCCCGCCCGTGGAAAAGATTTATCTGGAGCTTCCCCCGGCCACGGCCGGGGATAACCAGGCCGACATGGCTCGTATCATCAACCATTTGAGGATCCACCACAATGAGCACAGGCTCACCATGAACCTGGACCTTATCCGGAAGATTCCCGATTTGATCCGGCAGGGCGATTTCAAGGTCACGGCCACCATTGTGAGGCCCGTCCGGGAAGACGGCAAAAATGAGATCGTCAATATCGAGGCCTTTGACACCACGGCCCGGAATTTCGGCATTGCCGTTGATGTGGGCACCACCACGGTCTATGGCCAGCTTTTGGACCTGCACACCGGAGAGGTCCTGGCCCAGCACGGCGAATTCAACAGCCAGATGAGTTATGGGGAGGATGTGATCTCCAGGATCATGTTTGCGGAAAAAGGGGACGGTCTCGACATCCTCCACCAAAGATCATCGAAACCATCAATATTATCATCCGGGACATCCTTAACGAGGCCAAGGTGGGCCAGCATGAGGTCACCACCATTACCCTGGCGGGCAATTCCACCATGACCCAGCTTCTCCTGAAAATCAACCCGGCCTATATCCGCCGTGATCCCTATGTGCCGGCCTCGGTCATGTATCCGCCCTTCCGGGCCCGGGAAATCGATATCGAACTGGCGGACCACACCATTGCCCTCATCTATCCCGGGGTTTCCAGCTATGTGGGCGGGGATATCATCTCCGGGGTCATGGCCTCGGGCCTTTACCGGAGCAGCGAGCTGACCCTGTATATGGACATCGGGACCAATGCGGAGATCGTCATCGGCCATAAGGACTGGATGGTGTGCACGGCCGCCTCGGCGGGTCCGGCCTTTGAGGGCGGGGGGTGAAATTCGGTATGAGGGCCGTCAAAGGGGCCATCGAGGATTTTTCCATCGACCCTGAAACCTTTGAACCCATGATCATCACCGTGGGCAATAAAAAGGCCAAGGGCATCTGCGGGTCAGGCCTCATCACCCTGGCGGCCAAACTCCTGGAAACCGGGGTCATCGATTCCCGGGGAAAATTCAACCGGACCCTGGACACCCCCAGAATCCGGCAGACCGACGAGATCTGGGAATATGTCCTGGTGTTCCGGGAAAATACCGCCATTGACCGGGATATCACCATTACCGAACCGGACCTGGACAATCTGATCCGGGCCAAGGGCGCCATGTTCAGCGCGGCCCTGACCCTGCTGGAAGAAATCGGGATGTCCATCACCGATATTGAGCGGATCATCCTGGCCGGCGGGTTCGGAAGTTATGTGGACCTCCAGAGCGCCATCACCATCGGCCTCTTGCCGGAAATCGAACCGGAAAGGTCATTTGA
>JAAUSZ010000056.1 GCA_012031875.1 Desulfobacula sp. | reverse complement strand
GTGGCCTTAACGGCGACGAGGAAACCGGGTCCCAGGCCTCCAAAGACTGGATCATGGAAACCGCGAAAAAAGCCTCCGGACCTTTGTGTATGAACCCTGCCGGCCCGGATACCGGTTTGTGCTGCAAAGAAAGGGCGGGGGCTCCTTCCATATCACGGTGCAAGGCCGGGAAGCCCATGCCGGGGCCGACCCTGAAAAAGGTGTCAATGCCGTGGTGGAACTGGCCCACCAGATTGTCCGGATCAATGCGCTCAACGAAAACGACAGGGGCACCACGGCCCAGGTCACGGTGGTTTCCGGCGGGGACAGGGTCAATATCATCCCGGCCCTGGCCGAGGCCTCAGTGGATATCCGGATCTCCATTCAGGAAGAAAAAGACCGGGTGAGCAACTTTTTCAATGCCCTGGGGGACCAACCCTTTTTTAAAGAGTCGCGTATCCGTGTCCAGGGCCGTATCGACCGGCCGCCCATGGAGGCGGGAAAAGCCACCCAAGCCCTCTGGGACCTGGTCCGGACCGCGGGGAAAGACCTGGGCCTGCCCATGGAGCCCATCTCCACGGGCGGATGCTCCGACGGCAATTATACCTCCTTTTGCGGCACGCCCACCATTGACGGCATGGGCATTGTGGGTGCCAATACCCACAGGCCCGATGAATATGCCGAGCTGGACAGCATCGGCCATATGGTGCTCCTGACGGCAAGGGCCTGCAAGGCCATTGCGGATTTATAATTTTCAGAGACCCTGTTTTTTTAAAACGGAGATTAATCATGAGTTATCTTTTTTCAGACAAGAATGAATTTATCATCACCATTGAGGTGGTGCCGCCCAAGGGCAATGATCCTGCCCCTCTTCTTGAAAAACTTCAAGGCCTTGCCGGCCTGAATTTTCATGCCTTCAGCACAGCGTCCAATCCCGTGGCAAAGCCCAGGATGAGCGCCATGGTCTTTGCCCACCGGATTCAAAAAGCGACCGCGCGGCCGGCCATCCTGCACTGCACCATCCGGGACCATAACCGCCTGGGGCTCCAGAGCGAACTCTGGGGGGCCAAGGCCCTGGGCATTGATACCGTCATCGCCGTAACCGGGGACCCCTCCGCGGCCCATGCAGACGAAAAGACCTCCACCGTAGGGGATCTAAATGTCTGTGAGCTGATTTCCCTGGCCCGGGACTCGGGCCTTTTCACCGGAGCGGTCCTGGATTTCAGGCCCGAGGTCGACGGTCTTGACTACGAGGCCGGGCGCCTGGAAAAAAAGGTGGAAGCCGGCGCCCGGTTCATCGTGACCCAGCCGGTCTATGATGAGGCCACAGCCCAAAACATCCACCGCGCGACACAGCACCTGAACGTCCCCGTGGTCATGGGCATCCTGCCCCTTCTTTCCTATAAGCATGCGGTGTTCCTCCATGACAAGGTGGCCGGCATCGCGGTTCCAAAGCACCTGAGAAAAGAGATGGAAACGGCCCGGGACCCGATAGCGGCCGGGATAAACCAGGCCCGGCAGATGCTGGCCCTTGCAAAATCCTTGTTTTCCGGGGCCTGTGTCATGCCGCCTTTTGACCGGTTTGAAATTTTAAAGGACATCCTGGCCTGATGGAAAAAACAGACTATCTCCCTGTGAAGCCTTCCCAGATTCATCTGTTTGAAAAAACACCTTTTTATTACCAGACCAAAGAGGGGGGTTTTCTTTTGTATAAGGAGGCCGGCCAACGCCTTGACAGAGAGAGGGTAAAAGAAAAAAAATACCCGGACTTGTACATTGCGGCCAAGGATAAGGATGCGGCTTTGACGGAACTTGCTTTGGTCCTGAACATGGAGCTTGCGGCCGGGATCGCGTCAAAGGGCCTGGCAGAGGTCAAAACCGCCCTGGGCCGGATTGTGGAAGAGGCCTTAACCCCCCGCCAGGCCAAAATACTCAATACCTTGCCCGACACCGTCCAGATCCTGGCGGAAGGGTATTCAAAAGATCCCAAATCCGTTGAATACCTGACCCGGATTGCCGGCCATTCTCCGCTCATCATTGAACATACCGTCAATGTCACGGCCCTGATCCTGCAATATTGCTTTTTTCACCGGCTGGATGAAGCCAGGATCAAACAATTGATGCTGTGCGGCCTGCTCCATGATGTCGGGACATCTCAGATTGATAAAGCCATTGTCGAAGCCCGCAAAAAATTGACGGATGAAGAGTTTAAGATCTATACCGGCCATTCGGTGCTGGGGCATGACCTGATCCTTGCGGAAACGGATTTTGATGTTTCCGTGGCCACCGTGGCCCTGGAACACCATGAGCGGATCGACGGCAGCGGCTACCCCCACGGGACCGCCAAAATCACGGCCGACAGCCGGCTCATCGGCATTATCGACTGTTATGAACCCCTGACCTACCGGGATAAAAATTTCAGAAAGGCCAAAAAGCCCTATGACAGCCTAAGCCTGATCAAGGAGGAAGTCAAAGCGGGCAGGTTTGATAAGGAAACCTTTAAAACGTTTACCTCCTGCCTGATAAAATAGGCGGAAATCCTAGGCAAGATCAAAAATCCGGAAGGGATAGCGGCCTTTTTTCCGGTCCGAGAAATAATGTTCCAGGGTCTGCCGGATCACCTCAAAGGCAATCTTGTCCCAGGGGATGTCTTTTTCATCAAAGAGCCGGACCTCGCTGCTTTCCGTCGTGGGTCCGAACTGATCCGAGGTCATGGCGGCCCTGAACATGAAATAAATCTGGTCCACAAAGAGGATATTGAACAAGCGATAGGGGTTGATGATCCTGACGTCGGCCAGGGCCTCTTCCCGGGTTTCCCGGACGGCTCCGGCCTGGACGGACTCCCCGTTTTCCAGGTATCCGGCCGGAAGGGTCCATTTGCCGGACCTGGGCTCAATATTTCTTTTACAGAGCAGAATCTTCCCCTGCCATTGCGGGATACAACCCACCACCATTTTGGGGTTGTTGTAGTGGACAAGGCCGCAGACGGAACACACGGACCGGACATGGTCATCCTCGGGAGGAATTTTCAGAAGAGTGGGGGAGCCGCAGGTGGTGCAGAATTTAATTTCCATAATCCTTATCTTTTCTTTTTATACGGTTTGTCGGGACGGCATCCAAGGGATTTTCAGGCCAGAAATGCTTGGGATACCGGCCCATGAGGTCTTTTTTCACCTCGGCATAGGCGTTTTTCCAGAAGCTTTCCAGGTCCCTGGTGATCTGGACGGGCCGCCCGGCAGGCGACAAAAGGTGAAGGGTGAGGGCCCGGCCCGCGATTTTCGGCGTGGTCCTGGATCCGAACATTTCCTGGAGCCGGACGGCCAGCACAGGGCTCTCCAGGAGGCCGTGGTCCCCCCGGTAGTTCACGGGCAGCCTGGACCCGCTGGGCACGGTGACATGGGTGGGGGCCTGGGTGTCGATCTTTTTTTGGACTTCCCAGGAGAGAAGAGACAAAAAGGCAGCCTCAAGGTCCATGCGCTCCAGCTCCTTCCAGGACAGAATCCCGGAGAGGAAGGGCGACAGCCAGGTCTCCAGCGTTTCTTCAAGAACCGGGTCTGAAACATCGGGAAGGCCGGGAAAGATGCCCGAAGTTTTCAAAAAACAGGCCCGGTCCCTAAGGCTGGTGAGCTTTTGGGTCCAGGGCAGGCAGGAGAGGCCCCTTTTCCGGATTTCTTCCATCAGAACCGCAGAGGCCTGATCCGGGTCCAGATGGGCAGCGGGCCTTTCATCCACCAGAATGGCGCCGAAAAGAATCCGTTCCATTGCCTTGACCGACCCGGTTTTCTTGTCAAAAAAAAGGGCCTGCTCTGTTTTGAGCCGGTCTTCAAACGCCTCTTCCAGGTCTTCCCTCGAAAAGGGCGCGGCAAGATAAATCCTCGCATTGCGGGGGTTGCCGTCCAAATGGACCGCAACAATATACTCATGCAGGGAGACGCTGCCATGCCCGTCGAAAAATACGCCTTTTCCAGAAGCTGTTAGAAAAGTATGATCTTTGGTATTCCTTTTCTTTGCGATGCGGTCGGGATAGGCCTGGGCCAGAAGCGCGCCCGCCTTTTCAATGCCGGGTCGGGTAGGCGGGATGTGAAAATCCCTCATGAGTTTTTTTTCAGATTCAAGTATCCTCTTGAGAACTCCGCCATGGATCTTCCATCCCTTTTCAACCGGTTTTTCCTGCCTGCCCGCCTCCATGAGCAGGAGGCGCAGGCCCATATCCGGATCAGCTTCCCCCCGGTCAAAGCTTAAAAAATCCCGCTCATTGAGAAACGCGGCCAAGCGGCAGGCAAGAACCCCCTGGCCCTTTTCCATGCCTTTGAGGACCATGTGGGCGAGCCTGGGGTGAAGGCCAAAGCCTGCCATTTTTTTTCCGTGGCCGGTGAGCCGGCCCTCTTCATCCAGGGCTCCCAGGTCTTTCAAAAGGGCTTTGGCCTGGTCATAGGCGGCCGGGTCCGGCGGGTCCAGCCATTTCAGGGTTCCGGGGTCCTGAACGCCCCAGGCCATAAGTTCCAGGGCCAGGGCCGCCAGGTCCACGCTCAGAATTTCAGGCCGGGTAAAGGGTTTTAAAAGGCCGTGGTCATATTCGGACCAGAGGCGGTAACAGGTTCCGGGGGCCGTGCGGCCGGCCCTTCCCCTTCTCTGGTCCGCGGAAGCCCTGGACACGGGCAGGGTTTCAAGACGGGTCATCCCGGTTCCCGGTGAAAACCGGGGCACCCGCATGAGGCCCGAATCAATGACCACGGTGATGCCGTCAATGGTGACGGAGGTTTCAGCAATGGATGTGGAAAGCACGACCTTGCGCTCTGCCGGGTCCGGTGCCGCAAACGCCCCGGCCTGGTCTTTGGCAGACAAATCCCCGTACAGGGGCAGGACCCGGAAACCGGGACCCAGGCTTTCCTTAAGGCGGGACGCCAGCCTTAAAATTTCACCCACGCCGGGCAGAAATACCAGGATATCTCCTTGGGTTTCCGAAATGGCCCGGCCCATGGCGGCCTCGCAGGCCGCTTCAATGGGGACGGCCTTTTTCAGCTTGTTGACCGGAGGGCAATAAACGGTCTCCACCGGAAAGCTTTTTCCCCTGGAAACGATGGTGGGAGCCCGGTTCATCAGGCCGGAGACCTCTTTGATATCCAGGGTGGCGGACATGACCAGGATCCGCAGATCGTTTCTCAGGGCCTCAAAGATGTCCAGGCCCAAGGCCAGGCCCAGGTCGCTGTGGATATTTCGTTCATGGAATTCGTCGAAAATCACCAGGCCCGTATCCTCAAGACCGGGGTCGGCCTGGATCTTCCGGGTGAAAATCCCTTCCGTCACCACCTCGATGCGGGTGTTGGGGCCGATTTTCCGGTCCAGGCGGATCCGGTAGCCCACGGTCTCCCCCACCTTTTCTCCCAGGAGGGCGGCCATATGACGGGCGCAGGTGACCGCGGCCAGACGCCGGGGCTCCAGCAGGATGATCTTTTTGCCCTTCAGCCAGGGTTCGGACAAGAGGGCCAGGGGCACCCGGGTGGTCTTGCCGGCCCCGGGCGGGGCCTGGACCACGGCGCATCGCTCTGTTTCCAGGGCCTTTTGGATCTCCGGAAGATGGGCTTCGATGGGCAGGGGCGTCATCATCGGTGGCCGGCAATCTCCCACAGGGCCTGGACCCTGGGATTGGCCAGATTTTTTTCCCGGGTGCAGAGGGCGATGATAAAGGGCGGCAGCTCCGGGCTTTCATCCAGGACCCGGACCTGGTCCAGGAAGGGACTTTTTTCCAGCACCATGCGGGGAACCAGGCCCAGGCCGCAGCCCAGGCTCACCATGACGATGATGGCCTCGTTGCCGGCCACCTCGGAATAAATATGGGGGATGAAATTTTCCCTGGCAAACCACTGGTCGATGCGGTCCCGGCTCAGGCCCCGGTCCGGGATGATGAGGGGCGTCCTTTCCCAGTCCGTCCGGCCTTCCTTTTCCACAATGATTTCAGGATAATTCAGGGGCGCGATGAACACCAGGGGGGTTTCGGACAGGACCTGAAACACCAGATCCTCCGGCAGGGCGTCGGGAAGGGCCGCAATCACCAGGTCCGCATCCTGGTTAAAAAGCGTCGTCAGGGCCTTGGCCGCATCACCGGTTTCAAGGTGGATCCGGACCTGGGGATGGGCCCGCCGGTATCTGGCCATGATGGCGGGAAGGATGCCGTAGGCGGCCGTGACCGAGCAATAAATGGACAATTCTCCTTTGAGAACCGTGTCCGAGGCCAGTTCATCCTGAAGCCGGTCCCACCGCAGGAGAACATCGTCGGCATATTGTTTGAAAGCCTCTCCGGCCGGGTCAGTTCCACGGACCGGTTGCTCCGGGTAAAGAGGGCCTGCCCCAGCTCCGACTCCAGGCGCTGGATGACCCGGGTCAGGGCCGAGGGCGTAATATAGCAGGCCTGGCTGGTCCTTGCAAAATGAAGGGACCCGGCCAGATGCCTGAAAAATTTTAAATTCCGGATATCCATTCCCCATATTTAAAAAGCCGGGGAAGATTGTAAAGTAAATTGTTTCGATTATTGAAATATCATATTGCAAATGATTCATTTGACGCAATGAAAAATTCAGGGCATAGATATACCAGGTTAAAGAATGAACACATAAAATACGAGGAGAGAGAGATGGGCCAAAATTATTTTAATTCGCTGCCCCTGCGGCTGCAACTTCAGGAACTGGGCCAGTGCAGGCTTATGGAGGCATCGGAATTCAACGGGGTCGAAGCCCTGAAAGGCAAAAAAATCGTCATTGTCGGGTGCGGGGCCCAGGGCCTTCACCAGGGACTGAACCTGAGAGACAGCGGCCTGGATGTGTCCTATGCCCTGAGGGCTGCCGCCATCCAAGAAAAACGCCAGTCCTGGAAAAACGCCACGGAAAACGGTTTCCACGTGGGCGCCTACGAAGAACTCATTCCCCGGGCCGACCTTCTCATCAACCTGACCCCGGACAAACAGCACACCTCCGTCATTGAAGCGGTTATGCCGCTCATGAAAAAGAACGCCTGCCTGTCCTATTCCCACGGGTTCAATATTGTGGAAGAGGGCATGCAGATCCGAAAGGATATTACCGTCATCATGGTGGCGCCCAAGGCCCCGGGAACCGAAGTCCGGCAGGAATACAAGAGGGGCTTCGGCGTTCCCACCCTCATCGCCGTCCACCGGGAAAACGACCCGACGGGCCAGGGCATGGACCTTGCCAAGGCCTATGCCTGCGCCACCGGCGGTGACCGGGCCGGGGTCCTCCAGTCTTCCTTTACGGCCGAGGTCAAATCCGATCTCATGGGAGAACAGACCATTCTCTGCGGCGTCCTCCAGACCGGGTCCCTCCTCTGCTACGACAAAATGATCGAAGAGGGCATCGACCCCGGATTTGCTTCCAAACTGGTCCAGTACGGCTGGGAAACCGTTACCGAAGCCCTCAAGCACGGCGGGGTCACCCATATGATGGACCGGCTGTCCAACCCGGCCAAGATCCTGGCCTTTAATCTGGCGGAAGAATTGAAAACCATCCTTGAGCCGCTTTATCATGAACATATGGACAATATCATGTCCGGCCGGTTTTCCAAAACCATGATGGAAGACTGGAAAACGATGACGCCGATCTCTTGAAATGGCGAAAGGAAACCGGAGAGACGGCCTTTGAAAATTCCACACCCATGGACGCGCCCATCCCGGAACAGGAGTATTTTGACAAGGGCATCCTCATGATCGCCCTGGTCAAGGCCGGCGTGGAACTGGCCTTTGACACCATGACGGCCACGGGCATCGGCGAGGAATCCGCCTATTATGAATCCCTGCATGAACTGCCCCTCATCGCCAACCTCATCGCCAGGAAAAAACTCTATGAAATGAATGTGGTCATCTCGGACACGGCCGAATACGGCTGTTATCTGTTCAACCACAAGGCCCTGCCCCTGCTTTCCGGGTTCATGAAGAAACTGGACGCCACGGTCATCGGCAAAGGCCTGGACCCTCGCTCCACGGGCGTGGACAATATTGAACTCATCCGGGTCAATGAGGCCATCCGCTCCACGGGCGTGGAATGGATCGGCCAGGAACTTAGGGCCTATATGAGCGCCATGAAACCCATTTATTAAATCTGATCCGAACGCCGGGCATCTTATTCAACACAGGGTGCCCGGTCTTATTCTTGTTTCTCCAGAATGCTTTTGTATATTTCTTTTGCAAGAAGGGGGAATATCGTTTTCTGAAAATTACCATCATCCATGTATCTGGTCACGATTCCATCATTTTCCGATATTCTTTGCATCATCAGCGACTCAATAACGGCCTTAATCCCCAGTTCGAATTTATCAAGGGGATTCGCTTTAGCGGTTTGAATGATGCGTTCATCTTTAGATGCCTTCTCTTTTATCTGCTCAAAGAACAAACGATCTTCGTCTGAAAAATCTGTTCCGAAACGATCATTCAATGCCTGGATGATTTCCGAAAGCGGTTTGTCTTCATCTTTTGCTTTCCCTGTTCCGACTGCGGTTGGAGATTTAACCCCATATTGTTCCCCGCCTTCCATTACAATGAAGCCGGATGATACCTGTTCGATCCTGTAATATTGAAGAACCACTTCTTTTTCAGGGTGAGGGGTCACGCCATCATCCCCCAGGTCAAGATGAGGAACCAGATAACGCCCGAAACTGTAAAGCATTTCCAGCTCCTGATCGGAATATGGAATGATTTGGCTGATGAAGGCGTAGAAACCGGTATAGGCTGTCATTTTTTCATAGAAGTCTTCCTTTTTCTCTCTATCCAGCGCTTTGAAACGATCCACTGCCGGGGCAACCATTTTTTCCATGCGTGCATGGTCGGAAGGATTTTGTTTGTGTTGCGGGAGGTAGAAAACATGACAGAATCCAACCACCTCCGACCACAAATAAATTTGAAACCCGTTCAGCTCATGCTTTAACAATTCAAGGTGATTCGGGTCGGAAGGTTCTTCAAGCGTCGTCACATTATAATAGGGCTTGAATGCTCTATAAATATCCTCGGGATCATTTACAAAATCAAGAACAAACGGCACTTCTTTTCCCGGGCTGGTCCTGTTTAACCGGGATAAGGTCTGAACCGCCTGTACGCCGTCCAATCTCTTATCTACATACATGGCGCACAAAAGCGGCTGGTCAAAGCCCGTCTGGTATTTATTGGCGACCAACAGCACCTGGTAATCCGATGAATCGAATTTATCCGGAAGCTGGGATTCGGAAATGGTTTTTCCGGTAACCCCATCAATATTCATGGATGGTTCCGTATATTCTATTCCCGTGTCCGGGTCTTTAACGGTTCCGCTGAAGGCCACCAGCGGATGAATATCAGCGTAATGATTTTCCCGGATATACCGTTGAAATGCCAGCATGTACCGCACGGCGTGCAATCGTGAACCGGCAACCACCATGGCTTTGGCGCGCCCGCTCAGTTTGCGTTTAACATGATTGCGAAAGTGCTCAACCATGATTTCGGTTTTCTGTTCGATATTATGCGGGTGCAGGGCCATAAATTTGCCCAGTTTTTTCCCGGCCTTCTTTTTCGGCATGGCCGGATCATCCTCAACACTTTTGACCAGTTTGAAATACGTCTTGTAGGTGGTGTAGTGTTGAAGCACATCAAGGATAAACCCTTCTTCAACGGCCTGCCTCATGGAATAGGTATGAAAGGCTTCCGGTTTGCCGCTTGATCCCATTCGGCCGAAGAGTTCCAAAGTCTTGCCCTTGGGCGTGGCGGTAAACGCAAAGAAGCTCATATTTTTCTGTCGGCCCCGGGATTCCATGATTTTATTGAGACCGTCTTCCCAGTCCAGCTCGCTTTCTTCTATCCCCTGTTCGGTGCCTGCACCTAAAATGCGTTTGAGTTCCCGGGCAGTTTCACCGGTCTGGCTGGAATGGGCTTCATCCACAATCACCGCATATTTCCGGGCTGCTATGGCGTCCTGCCACGCTTTGGCCCTGTCAATCGCGGCTTCGTCCGGATTGTCCATGTTCTCCGCACCGGCAATATGTAAAAGCCCGCGAAGAATAAAAGGGAATTTCTGCAGCGTGGTAATGACGATCTTGGTGCCGTCGATCAAAGCTTCCGCAAGCTGGCGGGAATTTTCATCAATCGCTTTGACAACACCCTGGGCATGTTCGATCTGGTAAACGGCATCCTGTAATTGTTTGTCGAGCACCCGGCGATCCGTGATGACCACGACGCAATCAAAAATTTTTTCATCCGTCAGGGTATGAAGACTGGAAAGCCTGTGGGAAAGCCAGGAAATCGTATTGGTTTTGCCGCTCCCTGCGGAGTGCTGGATCAGATAGGTATTGCCTGTCCGTTCTGAACGGGCATTTTGCACCAGTTTCCGGACGGCATCAAGCTGGTGATACCGGGGAAAAATCAGGGTCTCCCGGGTTAGCTTCCTGCGACCGCCCGCACCATCATCAACGGTTTCATCACGGGTTTCCAAAAAATAAAATTACCCACAATATCCAGAAAGCTGGTCCGTTCAAGAACATCCTCCCAAAAATATCCTGTGCGGTGACCCGACGGATGCTGAGGATTGCCCTTCCCGCATTCAATTTCACCAGGGGCGCTGCCGCGATTAAAGGGCAGGAAAAAGGTGCTTTCTTTGTTCAGCCGGGTGGTCATATAAATTTCGTCCGGATCCACGGCAAAGTGAACCACTGCTCCCCGGATAAACTGAAAAAGCGGCGCGTGCGGATCACGGTCGCGCTTGTATTGGGATACCGCATGTTTCCAGGTTTGACCGGTTGCCGGATTTTTGATCTCCATGGTGGCCAGCGGGATGCCGTTAAGCGAAAGAACCATATCCACCGTGCCGGAATCGCCCGGATGACAGGCAACCTGACGGGTTGCATGGAGCTGATTTTTTGAAAACAGCTCAAGGGTTTCTTGGACCAGTCCGTGGGCCGGTTTAAAATAGGCCGGCTTGAAGATTTTCCCATAGAATTTGAATCCATGCCGGAGGATATGGAGGGTTCCCTTGGCGTTGCGCTCTTTGACCAGAGCTTCAATCAGTTTTCCGGTAAGTTCCCGGCCGTGGAGTTTTTCCATCTGCGCCCAGAGACCGGCCTGGGTGTCTTTTATAAAGGCAATGACCTGGCCGGGAAACAGGGCGCGGCTTTTATCCCATGACTGATTTGAACCGGAAATCCAGCCCCGCGCGGCCATGGTTTCCTGGATATAGGCTTCAAAGGCTTTTTCCGTGGTGGCTTTCATGAGTAACTCCGGTTTAAAACGGTTATCACTATTTTGACCATGGTGTCTTTTTCTTCCGGTTTTGATACGGCGATAAGCAGTGTCAATGCTGCAAGTCCGTCATTGCTGATGATCTGATGACCATCAGGATTATCGAGGATTCCATTTTTTTGAAGAAAATAAAGAAAAAGCGCCGCTGCAATTCGCTTGTTTCCATCGACAAACGAATGGTTTTTAACAACAAAATAGAGCAGCATGGCAGCCTTGTGTTCAACACTTGGATAGAGTTCAGAGCCGCCAAAAGACTGGTAGATTTGATTGACGGAACTTGAAAAGCTGTTGTCTTTGGGTTGCCCAAAAACAGCGGATTCAAAGTCCCGGCGCATGACCCGGACGACATTTAAAAATTCGTTTTCAGAAATTAAGGCGGCCGGTCGAACCGTTTTCCTGCCTGCTCCAAAGTTTCATGGTCATAGTCATCAAGAATTCTCAGCCCCTGGGCAAATTCCGACAAGACCTTAACCACTTTGCGGGCATCATCAATGGTTTCCACTTGCTCAAGAAGGCTTCTTTCCACCAGTTGTATTGATTCTCTCAGCCGTGCTATCTGGCTCTGCTGCTCGATGAGGCGTTTCTGATTGATTGTATAACCCTGAACCAGGTGTTCTTTCAGGATGCGGTTGGCCCAGATGCGGAATTGGGTGCCCCTTTTGGAGTTAACGCGGTAGCCAACCGAAAGAATCATATCAAGGTTGTAGTAAAGTATATCCCGGCGTACCTGCCGTTTACCTTCCCGGCGAACTTGTGCAAATTTTGCACAAGTTGCCCCTTCTTCCAACTCGCCGGTATCAAGAATATTTTGAATATGCTTAACCAGCGATGTTCGATCTGTCGAAAACAGCTCTTCCAACTGGTATTGAGTCAGCCAGAGCGTTTCAGCCTCAAGCCGGACGTCTGTCTGCACGGTGCCGTCCGGGTCGGTATAAATGACTATTTCACCTTTACTCGGTATCCTGTCATTTTCTGTCATACTGAACCTCGCACATCGATTTTGCCGGTCACCGCCGAACTGATCAGCGCCGTCCGATATTCTTTGAGCCGTTCGATGACTGTAATCACCTTGGCTGAAAGCGCATCGATCTTGGCCGTCTCGCGGTCAAGAAAAGCGGTTATGGCTTGCTGTTCTGGGAGCGGGGGGAGGGGAATGCGTAGCGCTGAAAACTTATCACCAGTAAAATGGGCAATAGTAGCTTTATTACATAAAATTTCAAACCAGTTTTTTGAAGCGGCATTTTCTAGAACATACATAAGGAAAATATTTAAATTGATTTTTGAACGGACCCTGTGAAGAGAATTCTGGATTATCACATTATTCAAATCATCTTTTAGAATTCCAGCACGTCCTACTTCGCCTCCTTCGCATACTAAAAGATCTCCTTTTTTAACAGAATATTTGTCTAATTCATACTTTGATGCCCACATTACAGGTAGGTCGTTTGTTTGTATTGTTTCCCATTGCACGTGTAATGCTTTTAAATATTCGAATTGTTCATCCTCTGAGGTAGAAGTACCCGGTTGCAACATTTTGCCGAGCTGAATTGAAAATGCCAATCCAGCTCGTTTCACCTCCCAATGCTCCGGCACATCCCCCAGCCATTCCACGCCACTCGGTTTGTATTTCGGATAACCACGGAAAGCACGGAATTGTTTATTTCCCTTTTCTGTGCCTTCCGTGTCTTCCGTGGTTATATCAATCTTCCCTGTTACAGTTGCAGAAATAAGCGCCGTGCGCTGTTCCGCCATTAGTTCCAGCAGCCGCTGTTTTTTTCGATGAGCGCATCAATACGCCCCGTCTTGCGGTCGAGAAAAGCGGCAATGGCTTTTTGTTCGGGGAGCGGGGGGAGGGGGATGCTTTGGTCTTTTATATCTTCTGCATGGACATTTTGATTTACACCACCATGAATATTTCTAACAATTCCTTGAACAACTGTTTTGAGGTAAAAGCGTACCTCAAATAATTCGCGTAAGTTTGTTTGCTAAACCTAAATCGGATCAAATATGATGCAAATATTGTTTTTTCAGATAAGCCTTTAATTATTCCAAATGAACCGGCTCCACCTGTTCGAGCAAATACAAAATCATCTTCTTTCAATAAAAACTGTATTGTATCAGCCTTTTTCTCAACTAACGGGCTATCTATAGTGTTAACGAATCCATTTCCATCAAAATCGCTAATACGTAGAAGTTTAAATCCTTCATCAGCGTATGGATCTGTAGAATAGTATCCCTGTTTGTGATCAAGCAGAAATCGGCGAACTTTTTTCACCTCCCAATGCTCCGGCACATCTCCCAGCCATTCCACGCCGGAGGGCTTATATTTGGGGTAAGCTTTGTTTTTCGAGCCTTTCGTGTTTTTCGTGGTTACGCCTTTATTCATCACCGGCCCCTGTATCTTTGCCGGATTTGATCCGCTTCACCGGTTTTGGGGGGGGCAGAAAGTTCTCCCCGGTCACCACGCTTTTCCCGGTTTTTGCTTCCAGTTCAAGTCGAGCCCCTTTTGCGATTTTGCCACCTTTTTTTTCCTGCTTCGGCATTCTCAGCCATGCCGCCGGCATCGACACTTTCAGCGATCTGGCGGGTTGAAAGTTCCGCAAGCGCCGTGAAAATCAATTCCGCCTCACTCATGTGGTCGCGCAGGTTCTGAGTTTTAATGCGCTTGATTTCTTTATGTTTTTTAACAGAAACCCCGCTCCATTCCTGATGAATGATATTGGTCAGGATTGCGTACTCATCTTCACCTTTGATTTCGTGGTCTTTCCAGTAATCGGTAAGTTTATTGCGGGTTTCCTGCCCCATCATCCGCTGTTGAATCCATTTTTCGCTTCTGCCATGCTGCTGCCAGAACTCCCGCGCACGGTCAAGGGAACGGGCCGGATCACTCATGTCCTGAATGCGTTCATAACCGACTTTGGCCAGCCACAGCTTTATCGGTTCAGCCTTGGGGCTGGGCACGGATTGAATCAGCCGCAGCAGTGTTTCCGGGCCGGCCACATCGGTCAGGTATTTTTTGCCGTCTCCCGCTTCCAGTTTCAGTCGGTTACATTTTGTAACCGACTCGCTTCCTTCTTTTTTTAAGCGATTTTTTAATACTTTCCAGTAGTTTCGCGCCGCCTGATAATCCTTCTGTTGAATCAAAACGGCAATGATATCCACCACCGAAAAAAACCAGGTTTCTGTTTTCTCGTCGTATATCCGGCGTATCTTGTGGTCTTCGAATACGGCTAAGGCGGTTTCTTTTGTCATTTCAAACCCTCCGCGCTGCCGGTAATCTCGGCCAGCATGGCCACGATCTCCGATTCCAGTTCTTTGACCTCGGCGGCAATCTCTTCCAGGGCCCGGGGCGGTTCATAGCGATAAAAATGGCGGTTCAGCGGAATCTCATACCCCACCTTGGTTTTGCTGTGGTCAATCCATGTATCCGGCACATGGGGAAGAACTTCACGCCGGAAATATTCATCAATTTTTTCTTTGAGCGGCACATTTTCCGTGTCCCGCAGATCGGGATCTGCTGCGGGGTTGCCTTTGGCGTCCCGACAGATTTCGGCCGTGTCATCCTTTTCGCCCAGGGCTTCCAGAATTGTCTTCAGTTCAGGCCCCGAGAGGCGCACCCCGGAACTCTGATCAACGGTTTTCAGCTCTTTCAAGAATACCGTGCGGTCTTTGAATACTTTTTCCGCCGTGGCTTTGCCCAGGTCGGCAAGCAAGGTCTTGATGGTCTGTCGGCGTTTCCTTCCGGCTTCAATCTCTTCCCGGCGGAGGGTCTCGTTCTTCTTATGGCTTTGGGCCATCTTCTTAAATCCGCCCATGTCGTCCAAGAGTGATATGCGTTGGGCGCAGGCCTGAAAGTTCAGGCGTAAGGGGCGCTCAACCGTGATTTTATTGTAACCGAAATCTGCGTTGTCAAAAATCTTAGAGACAATCACCTGCTTTTTGAACCCATCGGTTTCAACGGAGCGGGTTTCATCATGTTGGAAATTGCCGTAGATTTTCGTGATATCGGCAATCTGATCGGGGCGGTTTTCTTCACCGTCACCAATCTGTTTGCGTTTGTTTCCCAGGCTCTTGCGCATCTTAACGAAATACTGCCGCGCGTCAATCAACTGGATTTTTCCGGCGCGGCGTTTTTCTTTGCGGTTGGTGACAATCCAGATATAGGTGGAGATACCGGTGTTGTAAAAAAGTTGATCCGGCAGGGCGACAATCGCCTCCAGCCAGTCATTTTCAATTATCCACTGACGGATATTGGATTCACCGCTTCCCGCGTCACCGGTAAAAAGCGGGGAACCGTTGAACACAATCCCGATACGGCTGCCGCCCTCTTCCGGCCGGCGCATCTTGGAAATCATGTGCTGAAGGAAGAGGAGCGAACCGTCATTGATACGGGGAGTGCCCGAACCAAACCGGCCGTCATAGCCCAGGGTGTTTTTTTCATTTTCAATGGTTTTCTGCTGCTGCTTCCATTCCACGCCAAAGGGCGGATTGGCCAGCATATAATCAAATTTATCCTTGGGGAAGCCGTCTTTTTCAAAGGTGCAGTCCGGCTTGATATTGTCCGAATCCTCTCCCTTGATCAGCATATCCGCCCGGCAGATACCATAGGCTTCATCGTTCCAGTCCTGCCCGAAAAGGTGGGGCTGGGCATCGCTGTTTAATTCTCTGATATAGTTTTCCGACACCGAAAGCATACCGCCCGTGCCGCAGGCCGGATCATAGATGGTTTTGACCACATGGCTTTTCCGTAAATCGGTTTCGGGCGAAAGCAGTAGATTGACCATCAGCTTGATCACTTCCCGGGGGGTAAAATGCTCTCCCGCCTCTTCGTTGGATTGTTCTGCGCCGATCCGGATCAATTCTTCAAAGACATAGCCCATCTGTATATTGTCTATTTTTGATGGCGAGAGATCGATCTCATCCGAAGCAAACTTCTTGACCACATTGAAAAGCAGATTCTTTTCATTCATCCTGTTGACCTGGATGCCAAAATCCAGCTTCTCGAATATCTGTCTCACATTGGGCGAAAAGGCGTTGATATAGGAATTGAGGCTCGGCGCAATCTGATTGGGGTCATCCAGCAGTTTCTTGAATGTCAATCTGGACAGATTATAAAACGGAACACCGGTTATGGTCCGGAGTTGTGCGCTGACAATATTTTCCGATTTTCCTTTAAGCGTATCAAATTCAACCAGGACGCTGTCTTTGGTCGGCTCAAGGATGCAGTCAAATCGCCGTAAAATGGTCAATGGGAGAATGACTTTCCGGTATTCGTTCCGTTTATAAGGTCCGCGGAGCAGATTACAGATACTCCAGATAAAATTGGCTGTCTGACCATGCGTTTGGACTGACATTAAGGTCTCCTGTGGGTTCTTGCTTTTATCTTCTCTTGCGCCCGAATACTGCCGGATATCCGGCCGACACTTCTATCATGGGTTTTATCTTGGTTGTTTTAAAAGATGCAAGGTAATTTTTTGTTTTATAAACTTATCAGCGTTCGGTTTTTTGCCTTTGAATGTTCCCCCGGGGTCCAAAAAAAATGTTTGGAAATCTCTGAAAAATTTTCTATGCTTGAGGCCAAAAAAAGGAGGTCGGCCCACGGATCTCCAAAACCCGGTTCATGCAAGGTAAAAACCCGGTATGCCCGATTCGAAAAAGCCATCCCTGTTCCTGAAATCCCTTCCCGTCCGGATTATCATGCCGGTCCTGCTCACCATTCTTCTTTTTATTCTCACCCTCTTTTTTTAATGATCCCCTGCTGGAAAAAACATGATGGACGGAAAAAGGGAGGCCATCATGCATCTGACGGAGAGTGAATGGAGCAAATTGAATTTTTTTTATACCCAGGCCCAAAACGGCCTGATTTCGGAGGAGGAGGCCAAGCTCCGGGCCGTGGGCCTGTTGCAGCAGGTCCGGTACGGGCCTGGGCTGGAAGATTATTTCTGGATCAACGATATGACCCCGAATATGATCATGCATCCCTACCGTCCGGACCTTGAGGGAAGGAATGTCTCCGGGTTTGAAGATCCGGCCGGGAAGCGGCTGTTTGCCGAAATGGTGGACACGGTGAAAGAAAACGGGGCCGGGTTTGTGGATTATCTCTGGCAATGGAAGGGGGACCCCGGAAAAATTGTTCCCAAAATCTCCTATGTGAAGGGGTTCGCCCCCTGGGGATGGATCATCGGAACCGGCATCTATGTTGAAGATGTCAAGCATGAGATCCTGGCCATCACCCACCGCCTGATCCTCACCTGCTCGGGAATCCTGGTCCTGTTCCTGATCCTGTCCGGCTATATTGTCTGGCAGGGGACCAAGGCGGAAAAGGAGCGCCTGGCCGCCATGGAGCAGTCCGGCCTCAGGGAAAGGCAGCTTCTCCAGGCGGACAAGATGACCTCCCTGGGCATCCTGGTGGCCGGGGTGGCCCATGAGATCAATAATCCTGCGGCTTCCTTGATGCTGAATGCCCCCAACCTGAAAAAGGCCTGGAAGGCCTTCACCCCGGTCCTGGACCAGCATTTTAATGACCAAAAGGACGCCCTTGTCTGCAATCTGCCCTATGCAGACCTGAGCCGCCGGATTGACGGGATGCTGACCTCCATTGAAGACAGCGCGGCCAGGATCAAAAAAATCATCACCGAACTCAAGGATTTTTCGCGGCCCGCGGGGGCCGACACGGATGCGGAACTGGATGTCAACCAGATGGTCCAAAAATCCCTGGGGCTCACCGCTTCCATCCTGAAAAAGGCCACCCGTCACCTGGGCGTGGAACTTGAAGAGGGACTGCCGAAAATTTCCGGCAACCCCCAGAAACTGCAGCAGGTCATGATCAACCTCCTGGTCAATGCCTCCCAGGCCCTGGAACACCCGGACCAGGCCATCCATGTCAAAACCTCAAGGAGCCGGGACGGCCGGTTCATCGTCATTGAGGTGGCGGACACCGGGCCGGGGGTGAGGCCCGAAGACCTGAAAAAGCTGAAGGAGCCTTTTTTTACCACCAAACGGGATGACGGGGGCACGGGCCTCGGGCTTTCCATTTCCGAAAAGATTGTATATGATCATCGGGGAATGCTGGAATTTTCCTCGGAATGGGGAAAGGGGCTGACGGCAAAAATTTTGCTGCCCCTGGACCGCCGGGACAATAGAAACCGCGGGGATCAGGAATGACAAACAGACAACAGACCCTGGACCGGCCCATCTTCATCGTGGATGATGAACCGGAAATCCTTCTGGCCGTGGATACCTGTCTGAGGATGGCCGGTCTGAACCATACCATCACCATCAGCGATGCCAGGGATGTGATCCGGCAGATGGAGCGGCAGGTCCCCGGCCTCATCCTCCTGGATCTCAATATGCCCCATATCAACGGCGAGCGACTCTTGAAAATGATCCGCAAGACCTATCCCCGGATTCCCGTCATTGTCCTGACCGGCACCATTGAGGTGGAAACCGCGGTCAAATGCATGAAAATCGGGGCTGTGGATTATGTGCTCAAACCCGTGGAAGAGGCCCGGCTCCTGGCCGCGGTCAAACAGGCCCTGGATCTGGGCAGCCGGGAGGATATGGCCAAGGCATCCTTGTCCGGCGAGCTGTTTTCCCAGATTAAAAACCCCAAGGCCTTTGCCCATATCTTCACCCAGGACAAGAAGATGCATTCCATCTTCCACTATATCGAGGCCATTGCCCCGTCTTCCCAGCCGGTTCTCATCCTAGGGGAAACCGGGGTGGGAAAGGAACTCATCAGCCTGCCCATCCATACCCTGAGCCAAAGAAAGGGCAAACTGGTGAAGGTCAATGTGGCGGGGCTGGATGACAATGTCTTTTCCGACACCCTTTTCGGCCATGTGCCGGGGGCCTTTACCGGCGCGCAGAAGGCCAGGCAGGGACTCATCGAACAGGCGGCCGGGGGCACGCTTTTCCTGGACGAGATCGGGGATCTGGCCCTGACCTCCCAGGTCAAACTGCTGAGGCTTCTCCAGGAGAGGGAATACCTTCCCCTGGGGTCCGACCGGATCCGCTATTCCGACGCCAGGATCATTGCCTCCACCAACCTGGATCTCTGGGCCCTTGAAAAAGAAGGCCGGTTCAGGAAAGACCTGATCTACCGGCTGTCCACCCATACCCTGACCCTGCCGCCTTTAAGGGAGCGTCTCCTGGACCTGCCCCTGCTCCTGGACCGGTTCATCTGCCAGGCGGCCCATGAGCTGGACAAGCCCGTGCCCGAGCTGCCCAAGCCCCTGATCGAGCAGATGGAAACCTATCCCTTCAAAGGCAATATCCGGGAACTCAAATCCATGGTCTATGACGCCATGTCCCGGTATAAAAAGGGGCCCATGACGGCAAACCTGTTCAAGGGCCTGGGATCATCAGAACCCGGCGCCGGCCCGAAGACGACCCCTCTTTTTTCCTGCCCACCCTTAAGGAAGCCTCCCGGGAACTGGTGGAAAAGGCCATGAAACAGACCGGCGGCAACCAGTCCGAGGCGGCGGCCATTCTCGGCATTTCCCAGCAGGCCTTAAGCAAACGGCTGCTGAAACTGAAATCCGAAAAGCCCTGATTCCGCCCACAACAAATATTGTATTCACAACTAAAGTTGTAAGTCCCCTGGGGTCTCCCTGTTCTGATGCATCATAACACCGCCGGGCCTTTTGTTTACAACTTTTGTTGTACCTCCACAGGGCCGGCAAAAACCTCCATTTTGTATATAAACCCAATGAAATCAGTTGGATAAAATATTTATCCGGGTCCGGCACAATGATTGCTCTTATAGAAAATGAATGAAAATCATTTATTAAAGGAGAATTCGTCATGAACCGGATCAAAAACCTTGGCTGGCGGGTCACAATGGCAGGATTGGGGATAAACCTCGCTTTGGGCATACTCTATACCTGGAGCATTTTCAAAATGACCATCAAAGACTCCATTGACTCGGGCGACGGGGTTTTAACTGGACCCCCGCTTCCTTAAACGACCCCTATGCCGTCTGCTGCCTGGTCTTTGCCTTTGCCATGATTTTTGCGGGCCGGGTCCAGGACAAGCTGAGTCCCAGGATCACGGCCGTCATCGGCGGGGTCCTTACAGGCTGTGGCCTGATCCTGATTTCCTTTTCCACGGCCTGGATCAGTTGGATCATGGGTTTCGGCATCCTCATGGGCATGGGGCTCGGATTCGGCTATGCCTCGGCCACGCCCCCGGCCATCAAATGGTTTCCCCCGGCCAAAACCGGGATGATCGCGGGTATTGTCGTGGCCGGGTTTGGTCTGGCTTCCGTATATATCGCGCCTTTGGCCACTTTTCTCATCGAGCGCTTCGGCCTTTCCCAGGCCATGCTGATTTTCGGTATCGCCTTTCTGGTCATTGTTTCCGGCCTGGCCCAGCTCCTGGTCAATCCGCCCGAGGGCTATGTCCATCCGGACACGGTTCACACCAAGGCCTCCGTGGCAGCCGCGGCCGTCAATTTCGAACCCGGAAGAATGCTCCGCACCGGCTCCTTCTATAAATTATGGATCATTTTCTGTATTGCCTCGGGCGCGGGTCTCATGATCATCGGCAGCGTGGCAGGCATGGCCAAACAGGGCCTGGGCCAGACAGCCTGGCTGGTGGTGGCCCTCATGGCCGTCGGCAACGCCTCGGGCCGGGTGGTGGCAGGCATGCTTTCCGACCGCATCGGCCGGGCCAACACCCTTTTCATCATGCTGGTGTTCCAGGCCCTCATCATCTTTTCCCTTCTCTTTATCACCCCGGCCCAGATCGTTTTTCTGGTTCTTGCCGCCATGTTCATCGGATTTAACTACGGCACCAACCTTTCCTTATTCCCGTCGGCCACCAAGGACTTTTTCGGCCTTAAAAATTTCGGCGTCAATTACGGCCTGGTCTTCAGCGCCTGGGGCGTGGGCGGGTTTATTTTCCCCCGGGTGTCCCAGATGATTGTGGCCTATACCAGCAGCCCGAGAATGGCCTATATTCTTGCCGCGGGTTTGCTCCTGGCCTGTGCGGCCCTGGCCCTGACCACCAAGGCGCCCGCGGCGGAAACCGAAGCTCAGACCGGATTCACGGCCACTGCCGTGGCTGAAAAAATATGAGTCGATATTCTGATGAACTGCCGGACATATCCATCTATAACAGGTTGAAACTGCAAAGGAGAAAAGATGAGCGAATTTAAATTTCATGCGCCGGATGAATTCCGTAAAAACGCCTGGGTCAAAACCATGGATGAGTACAGGGCAATGTACGACCAGTCCATTCAAAAACCGGACGAATTCTGGGCCGAGATGGCCAGCCGGTTTTACTGGGAAAAAAAATGGGACCGGGTCCGGGATTATAATTTCACCCTGTCCAAGGGCCCCATCCATATCGAATGGTTCAGGGGCGGCAAAACCAATATCACCTACAACTGCCTGGACCGGCATTTAAAGGACAGGTCCGGCCAAACCGCCCTGATCTGGGAAGGCAATCATCCCGGGGAAGATTTGAAGATCTCCTATGGACAGCTCCATGAAAAGGTCTGTAGGTTTGCCAATGCTTTAAAGGAAAAAGGCGTAGCCAAGGGAGACCGGGTGGCCATCTATATGCCCATGATCCCGGAGCTGGCCGTCACCATGCTGGCCTGCGCCCGCATCGGCGCCATCCACAGCATCGTCTTCGGCGGGTTCTCCGCCGACGCCCTGGCGGACCGCATCCTGGACAGCCACTGCAAGGTCCTGGTGACCACGGACGGGGTTATGCGGGGGGCCAAGGCCGTTCCCCTGAAAGGCAATGCCGACCGGGCCATGGACCTGTGTGAACAAAACGGGCATGCGGTGGAAACCTGCTTTGTGGTGAACCGCACCGGGTCCGACATTAAAATGAAGCCGGGCAGGGATCTGTGGTGGCATGACGAGGCCAAACAGCAAAGCCCTGACTGCCCCGTGGAATGGATGGATGCCGAGGATCCCCTCTTTATCCTCTATACCTCGGGGTCCACGGGCAAGCCCAAGGGGGTCCAACACAATGTGGGCGGCTATATGGTCTATACCGGCATGACCTTTAAATATATTTTCGATTATCATGACAATGACATATACTGGTGTACCGCGGATATCGGCTGGGTGACCGGGCACAGCTATATCGTTTACGGCCCGCTGTCCCAGGGGGCCACCAGTATCATGTTTGAAGGGTCCCCAACTATCCTGATCCGGGGCGGTTCTGGGCCACGGTGGACAAATGGAAGGTGACCCAGTTTTACACCGCTCCCACGGCCATCCGGGCCCTCATGGCCCAGGGGGAAGAATGGGTGGAAAAATACGATCTTTCCTCCTTAAGGCTGTTGGGATCAGTTGGGGAGCCCATAAACCCCGAAGCCTGGAAATGGTATTTCAAATATGTGGGCAAGGAAAGATGCCCGGTGGTGGACACCTGGTGGCAGACGGAAACCGGCGGCATCATGATCACTCCGCTTCCCTATGCCATTGACCAGAAGCCGGGGTCTGCGACCCTGCCCTTTTTCTCCGTCAACCCGGCGATCCTGAACGAAAAGGGAGAGGCCCTGGAAGGGGCCTGCGACGGCATCCTGGCCATCAAAGAACCCTGGCCCGGACAGATGAGAACGGTTTTCAACGACCATGACCGGTTTGAAAAGGTCTATTTTCAGATGTTTGACGGGTATTATTTCACCGGCGACGGGTGCCGCCGGGATGAGGACGGGTATTACTGGATCACCGGCCGGGTGGATGACGTCATTAATGTGTCCGGCCACAGGATGGGCACGGCAGAGGTGGAAAGCGCCCTGGTCAGCCACAGGGACGTGGCCGAAGCCGCGGTCATCGGATTCCCCCATGCCATCAAGGGCCAGGGCATCTACGCCTTTGTCACCCTGAGGGTCAGCGCCGCTCCGGGGGACGCCCTGTTAAAAGAGCTGAAACAGCATGTGAGAAAAGAGATCGGGCCCATTGCCACCCCGGATATCATCCATTTTGCCCCGGCCCTGCCCAAAACCCGGTCCGGGAAATCATGCGCCGGATTTTAAGAAAGATCGCCAATGACGAGTTTGACAGCCTGGGGGACATCTCCACCCTGGCAGATCCCGATGTGGTGGGCAACCTCATCCAATGCCACAAGGATCTGACCCGTCAATAGTTTTGTCAATGCCCGGAAACCCCCGGGCATCGGGAAAAATAAAGAGTCTCTTTGATCGGAACCTCTTGAACCCCAAAGGCCGGTCTGAACATCATGTTCAGACCGGCCTTTGCCCGTCACCGGAAACGATTCTCATCAAAACTTATTCAAACACTAACGGCCGGCTGATACTTGCTTAACATGCGCCGTATACTTATTGCCTGGATGGTGATTTTCATCAGGGGGCAATCTGATCGAAAGTCGTTTTTAAAATTTTTTTATTGAAAGGAAAAAACTGATGAAACTGAAAAAGAGTTTGGCTGCTGTCGTATTTGCCGGTTTGGTGGCCTTCACGGCGTCGGCCGCATACGCAGCAGCACCCAAGTATGTGTTCTTTTTTTTAGGTGACGGCATGTCCAGTACGCAGATCCAGGCGACC
>JAAUSZ010000261.1 GCA_012031875.1 Desulfobacula sp. | reverse complement strand
GAAATCTCCGCCTTGAGCCATGGTTTCCGGATTATCCTGGGGTCTTTCCCCAGCTTGACCTTGATGGTTTCTCGTTACCTCCCGGATGAGTTTGACATTAACGGTGTCGCCGACGGGAATCCCGGCCACGGTAAAGGTCAGATCCCGTGATGAATTGACGGGTTTGTCATTAATCTGATAGATGACGTCCCCAACCTGGACCCCGGCCTTTTCAGCCGGCTCTCCCTCAAACACCTTGGCCACATATACGCCTTTGATGTCTTTAAGCCCGTAATACTGGGCAAGCTGCTGCGTCACTTCCTGGATGGCAACCCCCATCCAGCCCCTGGACACGGATTTTTCCTGGGTCAACTGACTGATGATCCCTGTCGCCAGATCGGAAGGAATGGCAAAACCTATCCCCTGCCCTGACCTGACAATGGCCGTATTGATACCGATGACTTCTCCGTCAAGGTTCAGCAGGGGGCCGCCTGAATTTCCCGGGTTGATGGAAGCGTCGGTCTGGATAAAATCGTCATAGGGCCCGGAGCCGATGATCCGGCCCTTGGCGCTGACGATACCGGCAGTGACGGTCTGTTCAAGGCCGAAGGGGCTTCCGATGGCCACCACCCAAGAGCCGACCTCGGCCTTTGAAGAGGAGCCGAATTTTAAGGCCATGAGGTTTTTGGCCTCAATTTTGATCAGGGCCAGGTCCGTCATGGGGTCCGTCCCGACCAGGGTGGCCTCATATTCTTTATTATCATGCAGGATCACCTTGATCTGATCAGCATCCTTAATGACGTGGTTATTGGTGACAATATATCCGTCCTCACTGATAATGAATCCCGACCCCAGGCTGCTTTCTTTTCGGCTTTGGGGCTGCTGGTTGAAGAAGGGGGAGAAAAATTCGTCAAACATCTCCGGGTTTCCCCCGTGGGGGGAACCGAAAAAATGCCGGAATACCCTTCCTCCGCCCTCTATGGTCTTTTCCGTTTGAATATTGACCACCGCCGGTTTTGCTTCCCGGGCAAGTTCGGAAAAGCTTTCGGGAACCATTGGAACCGCGGCATGGCCGATTTTCTCCAAAGCCGGAAAAACCGACAAGCCCATGACCATTAATGCGATCCATATTTTATTGATTTGTCTCATGACATCCTCCAGTTTCAGGTTAATATTTCCTATCCGCCCATAATCATAATACATAAACATGACGGTTAAATGATCCCGGAATTATTAATTGGTAATCTTATTTCAAATACCGAACCTTTACTGAGGTTGCCGCTTACATAAATCTCCCCCCTATGCTGACGGATAATGGTTCTGGCCAGGCTTAGGCCGAGTCCTGCGCCGGAATTGGTCCGGGAGGAGTCCACCCGGAAAAACCGGTCAAAAATCTTTTCATGAAATTCCGGTGGGATACCCATGCCGGTATCCATCACCCGGATAACCGCGGTCCGGTTCTCCATAAACGCCTCCACTCTGACGCAACCGCCTCCGGGTGTATATTTGACGGCATTGTCCAGAAGATTGGAAAAGGCCCTTTGAAGCATCCGGATATCCGCCTCCACCACCAGACCCTCCTCGATTTCATTGGAAAATGAAATCCGTTTGTCTTCGGCCAGGGGGGCGAACAGCTCGCAGGCCTCTTCGATCATGGCTGTGAGATTGATATTATCAAAGATATAATCCCCTTCCCCGGCTTCCGCCTTTGAGATGATCAGCATGGTATTGATCATATCCAAAAGCCGGTCGGATTCCTCAATGGTGTTGGCGGCCATGCTGCGATACGCGTCAAGGCTTTCCTCCTGCACCAGGGCCAGTTCCGCAAAGCCCCTGATCCGTGTGACCGGGGTTTTCAAATCATGGGCAATATTATCGCTCATCTCCCGGATGCTTTTAACAAGCGCCTCTATCCGGTCCAGCATTGAATTAAAGGTAATGACGAGGTGATCCAGTTCATCTTTGTTTCCTGTTCCCCGGACCCGGGCCTCAAGATTTGAGCCGGAAATATTTTGAGCCGTTCGGGTAATGGTTTCAACCCTTGATAAGGTCTCTCTTACCAGGAGCCGGCCGGAAACCGCAGAAAAAAGGACAATGAATCCCATGGCGCTGATGAACACCAGTTTAAACGCGGACAGGAATTTTGAATACACATCCATGGCGACCCCGGTTTGCAAAATGGCGTTGGCCGCTACATAGCTGTATAAAATTCTGGCTTTCTGGCCCGTGGAGGGAATTTCCACGGTTTCAAAAATATTGAGCTTTTGGGCGGTTAACTTCTGCAACGCGGTTTTGCTGATATGAACATTTTCCCAATAGGACATCCGGGAGGAGGCAAAGACTTCCCCCGTAGGGTAAACAATCCTGAAAAAAATCAGCTTCTCTCCCGCGGCCTGGGCTTCGAGAACCGCCAGTTGTCTTGCCCCCATGAGTCCGCTGGTATGGATAATGGCGGTGAATTTGGAGGCCTGATCCGTCAGTTCCCGGTCGATCTGGTTTTGAAGGGTCTGGGCGGCAAGATAATAAAACAATAAAAATGCAAAACCGGAACAGACGGCAAAGATCCCCGTGAACCAGAGAGCCAGTCTAAAGGCTATGGTATTGTAGATTTTATCCCTCATCGCGTTTCAGAATATATCCCGCGCCCCGGACCGTATGAATGAGTTTGGGTTCAAACTCCTTATCAATCTTATCTCTTAACCGGCAGATCCTCGCCTCCACCACATTGGTCATGGGATCAAAATGATAATTCCATACATGCTCCATGATCATGGTTTTGGAAACCACTTTTTCCCTGTTCCGCAGCAGATATTCCAGAAGGGAAAATTCCAGGGGCTGGAGGTCTATGATCTCATTTTTCCGTTTGACCTGCCGCTTCAGGATGTCCACACTGAGATCCGCATAGGTCAGCTTGACGGGATCAGTTACATTTCCGGCCCGCCGGATCAGGGCCTGGACCCGGGCCAGGAGTTCGGTAAAGGCAAAGGGTTTGGTCAGGTAATCATCGGCCCCGGCCTGAAGGCCTTTCACCCGGTCATCCACCCTGTCCCGGGCGCTCAGGATAATGATGGGCGTATTGTTTTTTTCCCGGCGGATATTTTGGATAAGGGTGATGCCGTCCATTTCCGGCAGCATGATATCCACGATCATGGCGTCATAGGGAGTGTCAAGGGCCATTTCAAACCCTGTTTTTCCCGTCAAGGCCCGGTCAACGGCAAACCCGGAGGATTTAAGGCCTTTTTGAATGAATTCTGAAATTTTAATATCATCCTCAATCACAAGAACTCTCATGATAACACCCGGCTCCGGTTATTGTATAAAAACTTTTTTTGATGATTGCCGATCCCGCATTATAATATTTTGGCACCACAAATCAATGGATGAATGAATCGGTTTGAGTTTTAACCGGTTGCATGGTAGAACATGAACGCAACTACCCTTATATATTAGAAAGAGACCTGCATGAGCCTTATTTTCAGTCTGAAAAATATTTCCAAAACCTATGGGGATGACACCCTGTTCCAGGACCTTTCCTTTGACTTTAAAGTTAACGGGAAGCTGGGCCTCATCGGTATGAACGGATCAGGGAAATCCACCCTGTTAAAATTGATCGGAGGAGAGGTTCAGCCGGATACGGGTGAATTGATCACCAGGGCCGGGCTGAGGACCGTCTATCTTCCCCAGGAGGACCGTCTTGATCCCGACCGAACCATTGAAGAGCATTTGTATGATGGTTTAAAAAAAAACTTCCTTTGAGGAAAAAGAAAACCACCGGATTGTTCAGAAAGCCCTGGGAACCACCGGATTTCAGGATTCAACCCTCAGGGCTTCGGAATTATCCGGGGGGTGGAAAAAAAAACTGGCCGTTACCCGGGCCCTCTGCCTGCAACCGGACCTCCTGCTTTTGGACGAACCCACCAATCACCTGGACATCGATGGAATTTTATGGCTGGAGGAAACCTTAAAAGCTGCCCGGTTTTCCTTTATCGTGGTCAGCCACGACCGGTCTTTTCTTGAAAACGTCTGTCACCATATCATGGAAATCGGGCAGTATTACCCGTCCGGATATTTTAAAATCCAGAGCCAATACAGGCAATTTGAAAAGGAAAGACAAAATTTTCTCCTGGCCCAGGAAAAACAACAGCTTTCCCTGGCAAGCAAGATGAGGCGGGAAGAGGAATGGCTCAGGCAAGGGGCCAAGGCCCGGAGCACCAAGGCCAAATACCGGATAGAACAGGCCCGGCTGCTCAGGATGGAATTATATGCCGTAAAGGAAAGAAACAAGGCCACGGCTACCCTGGATATTGATTTTGATTCTACGGGCAGGCAGACAAAAGCGCTCTTAAGGGCCTTTCATTTAACACAGGCCGTCAATGGCAGGCCTTTGTTTTCCGATATCAGCTTTGAGCTGGGGCCGAAATTTGTTTTGGGGGTGGTGGGAGAAAACGGCACGGGGAAGTCCACCTTTTTGTCGATCCTTGAAAAAAAGATCTTGCCCGATGAAGGAAAAGTCGAATGGGTCCAGGAATTAAAACTGGCCGTATTTGATCAGAACCGGTCTAAACTGAATCCTGAACTAATGCTGAAAGAGGCCCTGAATCCCGCCGGAGGGGACAGTGTCAATTATAAGGGCAGCAGCATCCATATCGTGACCTGGGCCAAACGCTTTCTGTTCATGCCGGATCAACTGGATATGCCGGTCGGCAAGCTTTCCGGCGGGGAAAAAGCCCGCATCCTTCTGGCCAATATCATGCTGACCCCCTGTGATGTCCTTCTTCTGGACGAGCCCACCAATGACCTGGATATCCTGTCCCTGGAAGTCCTTGAAGAAAGCATCCGGCAGTTTCCAGGCGCGGTTGTCATCGTATCCCATGACCGCTACCTCATGGACAAGGTGTGTCACCGGATTCTGTATCTGGATCCACGGTCGGGCGGCCATTTCTTCGCGGATTTCGGCCAGGTGATCAAACACCGGCAAGGGGTCTTGGAAAAAACCGAAAAAATAAGAAGGCCTGAGAAAAAGAAGCCGCCCAGGGCCATTCCTTTTTCATTTAAGGACAAATTTGAGCTGGAGCATATTGAAGAAAAAATCCTGGAAGCGGAAACTGAGGTTGAAGAAATTTCCGCCAAATTACAGGAGACTGAGGTAATCACCAATATGGATAAGATGAACCATTTTTGTTCTTTGCTCAAAGATGCCCAGGAACGGGTTCAGGCCCTTTACGAAAGATGGGAAACCCTTGAGGCCAAAAAGCAGGGGTCCGGCGGCGGCTGATTCTATTCTTTAACAATAAATTCATCCAGTTTTTCAAAGAGGGTTTCCGGCCATTCCTCGGCATGGAGAAAAAGCTGTTTTTCTTCCTCCGTCATATTTTCCCTGATATTCGGAGGCAGGCTGTCAAAGGAGATCTGCCGTTCCATCATGGCTTTCTTCTCATCTTTCATTTTTTTATCCCTATTTTAATTTGGTAGCATATTTCCGATCATCATATTTACACGATACACCATAATTTAAAACAAAAATTATAAGAACAGTCTGGAGATCAAGAAGGTGACCGCGGTTTCGACCCTTAAGATTCTCGGCCCGATATGGCAGGGTAAAAATCCCTGCTTTTGGAGGCTTTCTACCTCCATATCGATAAATCCGCCCTCGGGCCCAATGACAAGGGTGGTTTGTGTGTTCACGCCTGAAGGGCAGATCCGGCCGGCCTTGGGGTGGGCTAAAATTTTCAGGCTGTTTTTTGAAACAGAAGGAAGAGCTTCGGCGACAAATTCAGTAAAAAATCGATGGTGGCTGATCCGGGGCAGGATCGTATCCCGGCCCTGTTCCAGTCCCAGAACCATGGTTTTCCGAAGTTCATCCTGGTCCAGTAGCGGGCTTTGCCAAAAGCTTTTTTCCACCCGCCAGGAATTGATGAGATGAATATGTTTCACCCCAAGGGAGGTGACGGCCTCCATGATCCGTTTCAGCATCTTGGGCCGGGGCAGGGCCAGAACCAGGGTCAGGGGCAAAGGCTTTGGCGGTTCCTGATTCAGTTCAACCCTCATCTCAAGAAAATCCCCAGTCTGTTTTTGGATTGTTCCGGTTCCGATTTTACCGTTTAAAAGGCCGCACACCAGGCTGTCTTTTCCCTGACCTTGTTGACGGACAATAAATGGGTGAGCCGCCGTCCCTTCAACACCA
>JAAUSZ010000055.1 GCA_012031875.1 Desulfobacula sp. | reverse complement strand
TATATATCTTATTGAATAAAAGAATATTCAAAAATCAACTGTCGAAAATCAGTTTTATGGGAACAACCCCGCTTGCCTGCTTTTTAGGATATAAGGTGAATTTTCCACTGTCCGGGGGCCATGCTATGGAAGAAATCGCTTTATAAATTTCAGCCAGTATGGTTTCAAATTCCTTTGAGTTGGGAAACTCACCTCTTTTTATCAGAAATTCTGTTTTGAGTATCTTCATTTAAAATTTCCTCTACCTCATGGATCATGCCGGCGGCAGTGGTATTCAAAACCTTAGAAAGCAACAGGATCGTTGTCAGGCTCGGCTGCCTCAGCCCTCTTTCCAGAAGGGAGATATAGCTGCGGTCCAAACCGCATTCCTGGGATAATTTTTCCTGGGATAGCCCATTGATCGTCCTGAATTTACGAAGCACCCGGCCAAATACTTTTTCCGTCGTCACAATAAAAATCTCCCTTTTGGTGTTGCAACATGGCATAATTTTTTATCAGTCTCTACAGACTATAGTCTGCAAAATATCAATTGATTAGACCAGCCTTCTGTGTTAGTAATAAAACCGGAAAATAAAAATCAATACATTAGGGACCCCATATGCTTTTCAAAGCGCTACAGATAGACAATACCCGGCAGTTGAACCTGTTTGCGAAAAAAACCGGGATAGCCCTAAAAAGGCTTCAATATTATAATGATGCCCATAAAATGCCGTCAGGAGCAGATCTTGAAATCATATTAAAAGAAACCGGCCTCTCTGAAATTCAATTGATGCTGGTAACAGGATGCCTGAACCAGGCGCTCAAATCACTCATTTCAGAAAATGCCGCCCATATCAGCAGGCTCTTATCCCCTGTGGACAAAGAAATAAACTCACAAAAGGACATGAAACCCGTCTTCAAAACAGAACTTGGACAACTCTACCAAGGCGACTGTCTGGACCTGCTGAGAGAAATTGAAAATGACTGCATGGATCTGATTTTTGCAGACCCCCCCTTTAATCTGAACAAACTGTATCCCTCAAAAATTAACGACAACCTCAAGACGAGCCAGTATTTATCCTGGTGTGAAGACTGGGCTTTTGAATGCACCCGGGTTCTAAAGCCCGGCGGGAGTCTGTTTATCTGGAACCTTCCCAAATGGAATCTGCACATGGCTGAATTTTTAAATTCAATGTTAACCTTCAGACACTGGATTTCAGTCGATATCAAATATTCGCTTCCCATCAGGGGAAGATTATATCCGTCCCATTATTCACTGCTTTATTATTGCAAAGGGGAAAAACCCGATACCTTCAAACCGGACCGGCTGCCAATGGGCATCTGCCCCCGCTGTCACGGGGATCTGAAAGACTATGGCGGATATAAGGATAAAATGAACCCCAAGGGGGTTAATATCAGCGATGTCTGGCTGGATATCCCTCCGGTAAGACACGCCAAATACAAAAAAAGAAACGGATCCAATGAATTGTCTGTGAAACTGTTGGACAGGATTATAGAAATGGCTTCAAAAGAAGGAGACCTTGTTTTTGATCCCTTTGGGGGGTCAGGAACCACCTATGCCGTTTCCGAGTTAAAAAACAGGAGATGGCTGGGGGTTGAGATAGGACCTGTTGAAGGGATCATCAACAGATTTAAAAATTTATGTGAAGACCGCCTGAATCTTGAACAGATACGAAAAGATATAAACTGCCTGATTCCTGAAAGACATTATCAAAAAAGACTGGATCAGGGATTATGGACCCCGGAATCCTTCCGGAATTGATGTAATTCTTATAACAAGGGAGCAGGTCTGATGGAACTGCTCCCTTGTTGATTTATGGACAGCCGGGTTGTTGCCGGGGGGCTATTTTTCGGATGTGATATTATAATCAACAACCATCCCGTCTTTGATTAAGAAATACGTGTAGCCGATTTCAGGATCCTTGGGGCCGAATACCAGCTTTTTGATCCCATTGCTGTAATCATGGCTGCTGACAGGGGTTCCCCATTTTGCGGTCAGCTCGTCCATGGTCATGGGGTGGGTTTTGTAATAATTCCCCATCCATGAGCAGGGTTCAGGGTCTTTGCCGGTCCGGGAGACCTTTTCTATGCCGTCATCCATCGTGGTTCCCCGGTCAATGACCTGGCCGGTCCGGGTTAGAAAATAGGTATAGCCGACTTCGATATCCTTGGGCCCAAAAATCAGCTTTTCAACTCCGTTATCCATTTTGACCACATTGACCGGCTCCCCCCAGGAGGCTTTGAGCTGGTCTGCGCTCATGGGGTGGGTTTGGTAATAGCTTTCCAGCCAACCGGCCATGGCCTGTCCCGGAAGGCCCATGGACATGGAAAAACAGAAAACGGCGATCATCAGGCTTGTTTTTACTATGCTTTTTTTCATTTCTTTATATCCTTTGTAAATATTTAAGGTTCCTTGCTTGCCTGCCATAAGTTCTGCAAGGCCTGTGCCAGGGATTATTTTTTATAAATATGTATTGTTTTCAGAGAGTTATACAAATACTAGGCGAAACGCCGGGGATAGAATCCTTTTCAACTTGAAAAGGACCTTTTCAAATAGTAAGATAGACCATTATTTAATCAGAGGTATAAAAATGCGGGCGGAAGATATCAAGCTCTCCGAAATATTCAGTCAGGACCCCGGAACGGGCTTTCCCATGCTTGGCACGCAGCGGATGATCATGAGCGGCCTGCCCGCCATGAGCCAATTGATGAAGCAACTGCTGGCCCTCATCGGACCGGAGCAATTGGCCGGTGTTCTTTCCCGGTACGGTTACCAGATCGGCATGACTGCTGCCCTGAACATTGCATCTCAATATGAATTTGACTCTCCGCAGGAATGGCTTGAAGCGTCCAGATATATCGGCAGCATGACAGGGGTTGCCGACGCAAGGATAGAGGTTCATCATTTTGACCGGGAAACCCGGTCCCTTCGATTTTCCGTAACCTGCAAATCCTCCTTTGAGGTGGGGTGCTGGCAATCCATAGAACTGGATTTTACCCCAAAGCCCATCTGCCATATCTTTACAGGGGCGCTCAGCGGATTCGCCAGTGTGGTTTTCGGCAGCGAGGTGCTGGTCAAAGAGGTGGCCTGCCAGGCCCAGGGGCATGACCATTGTCTCGCGGAGGGGCGTTCCGCCCCGGAATGGGGAATGTCATCTTCAGAGGTGCAGGAACTCTGGGCCCAGATGGAATTGAAGCCTTTTGAGAAAGAGATGGAAATCCTGCGGGAAAAATTGGAAAAGACACAAACAGATCTGGCCACGCACCAGGAAAAGATCAGGGATCTTGAAGCGAAAATCCCTTCTGCCGCGGAAAACAGCGGCATTATTTACCGAAGCCCCCGCATGAAAAAACTGATGCTTCTGGCCGATAAGGTCGCCCCCACCCAGTCAACGGTTTTAATCCAGGGGGAAAGCGGTACGGGAAAGGAAATGATTGCCCGGTATATCCACGCGCATTCAGGCCGGGCCCACCATCCCTTCCGGGCCGTCAACTGCGCGGCCCTTCCGGCCGCCCTTTTGGAGTCGGAACTGTTCGGGCATGTCAAGGGCGCCTTTACCGGCGCAGACTCCAACCATAAAGGCCTGCTTCTGGAAACCGGCAAGGGGTCCTTTTTCCTGGATGAAATCGGCGAACTTCCCCTTGAGCTTCAGTCCAAGCTTTTACGGGTGCTACAGGAGAAAGAAATTCGGCCCGTGGGCGGCTTAAGCCCCGTTCCTTTTGAAGCCCGCATCATTGCGGCGACAAACCAGGATTTAAAATCAAGGGTCAAAGAAAAGCTGTTCCGGGAAGATCTGTATTACCGCCTTGCCGTGTTTCCGTTGACGGTGGACCCCCTGTGCGAGCGCAAAGAAGATATTCTCCTGCTGTCACGGTATTTCCTGGACCGGATTCAGCCCGATCATCCCGGGTTTTCACCGGCGGTGGTCCGGATGATGGAGACCTATCCCTGGCCGGGCAATGTCCGGGAGCTTAAAAACTGTATGGAATATGCGGTCATCCTGGCGGGACCGGACCGGATCTTGCCGGAACACCTTCCCCTGTCCGTATCTTCTGAAGATCCTCTGACCGCCGTCTCCCATGATTTGCCCACCTACCGGGAGCTGGAAAAAAGGTATACCCGGCTGGTGCTGGAAAACACCCGCCAGAACAAAACCCAGGCCGCCAGAATCCTGGGAACCAGCGTGACCACCCTATGGCGGCGGCTCAATGAAATGGAATTATAAACATCAAAGGCAACACCCGGCTGAAATAGAGATGCAGGCGCGGGGTATCGCGCCTGCATCTCTTTCAGGGGTTCACAGGGTTTAGGCCACTTCGGAAAATTCAGCATCCACGACGTCGTCATCGGCGGGCTTTGCCCCGCCCCGGCCGCCGGGTTGCCCGGCGCCGCCCGACGAACCGGTTTGATTGTGCATGGCCTGGCTAAGGCCGTGAAGGGCCTGGGTCAGATCCTGGGTCAACTTTTTCATCCGGGTCAGATCATCCTGCTTTACCGCCTGTTTGAGATCAGAGACCAGGCCTTCCACCTGATGAATGGAAGCGGGATCCATCCCGGCCCCCGAGTCCTTGACGGTTTTTTCAGCCCTGTAGATCAGGGCGTCGGCCTCATTGCGGGCCGTGACCTTCTCTTTTTTCTGCTTGTCTTCATCGGCATGGAGTTCGGCCTCCCGGATCAGGCTCTCAATATCGGACTTGGACAGGCCCGATGAAGCCGTGATCCTTATGGATTGCGCCTTGCCCGTGGCCTTGTCTTTGGCCGAGACATTGACGATGCCGTTGGCGTCTATATCAAAGGCCACCTCGATCTGAGGCAGGCCTCTTGGCGCCGGTGCAATGCCCGTCAGTTCAAACCGGCCCAGGGTCTTGTTGTCCCCGGCCATTTCCCGCTCCCCTTGCAGGACATGGATGGTCACAGCCGGCTGGTTGTCCTCGGCCGTTGAAAAGGTTTCGCTTTTCCGGGTGGGGATGGTGGTATTTTTTTCAATGAGCCGGGTCATGACCCCGCCCAGGGTTTCAATGCCCAGGGACAGGGGGGTGACATCCAGGAGCAGCACGTCCTTTAAATCGCCTTTCAGAATTCCGCCCTGGATGGCGGCGCCAAGGGCCACCACCTCATCGGGGTTCACGCCCTTGTCCGGCTCCCGGCCGAAGATCTTTTTCACCAGATCCTGGACCGCCGGCATCCGGGTCATACCGCCCACCAGCAGGACCCGCGCGATATCGGAAAATTTCATTCCGGCGTCCTGAACCGCCGTGACACAGGGTTTTTCAATCCTTGCCATGAGATCCGCCACCAGGGATTCCAGTTTTGCCCGGGTCAGTTTGATGTTCAGGTGCTTGGGACCCGTTGCATCGGCCGTGATAAAGGGCAGGTTGATATCGGTTTCCATGGAGGCGGACAGCTCCTGTTTCGCCTTTTCCGCCGCTTCTTTCAGGCGCTGAAGGGCCATGGTATCCCGCCTCAGGTCAATGCCCTGGTCCTTTTTAAATTCATCGGCCAGAAAATCCATGAGGCGCAGGTCAAAATCTTCCCCGCCCAGGTGGGTGTCGCCGTTGGTGGATTTGACTTCAAACACCCCGTCCCCGATTTCAAGGACGGAGATATCAAAGGTGCCGCCACCCAGGTCGAAGACGGCAATCTTTTCTTCCTTTTTTTGTCCAGCCCGTAGGCCAGGGACGCGGCCGTGGGTTCGTTGATGATCCTCAGCACATTGAGGCCGGCGATCCGGCCCGCATCCTTGGTGGCCTGGCGCTGGCCGTCGTCAAAATAGGCCGGAACCGTGATGACGGCATCCGTGACGGTTTCCCCCAGAAAATCCTCGGCCGTCTTTTTCAAATGGGCCAGGATAAAGGAAGAGATCTCGGCCGGACTGTGATAGCTGTTGTGCAGTTTGATCTTTACGCCGCCGTTGGCCGCCTTTTCAATCTTGTAGGGCAGATTGGCGATGTCCTTCTGCACTTCCGGGGAATCAAAGTTCCGGCCGATGAGGCGTTTGACCCCGAAAATGGTATTTTCCGCATTGGTCACGGCCTGGCGTTTGGCGATCTGCCCGATGAGGCGTTCCCCGGTTTTGGCCGTGGCCACGATGGACGGCGTGGTCCGCCCGCCTTCGGCATTGGTGATCACAACGGGTTTGTCGTTTTCAAGTATAGATACACAGGAATTGGTGGTCCCGAGATCGATTCCGATAATTTTACTCATGATGGTCCCCCATTTTATAAGAGTTATTCTTTTTGGACAGGCTCAAGGTATGGCTGAAAAATTACATGTCAATAAAAATATATGACTTTTTTTGAATTAATTTAAAAAGTAATGCGATAAGATGGAGGCCTGATTTTGTTGTGGACAACCCAGCCTGATATTTTATATGATTTTAAACAAGGCAAAAATCATTTATATCTGGAGGCGAAGCATGAAATCGATCCAGGCGGAATTTCAAAAAGATCCACGGGAAATCAGGATCAAGGCAGGCGCCCGGCAAGAGGACTGGCCCCAGGTGTGCCGCAGGTTTAATGATGATGTGGAAAGGGTCTGCGATGTGACCGGGATGGAAAGCTATACCGGCCTTTATCAATGTTTTGATGAAAAAAACAAGGAGTTTTTCTACCTCGTGGAAGAGGATAAGGCCCTGGCCCGGCTGAAGCGAAAGCATTTCCTGGAGAATATCGGCATTCAACATTAGTCTTGCATCCATCCTTCTTTGTCGTCTATAGTGCCTATAAAACAGGAGAGCATCCATATGTCAGATATGAAAAACGAATACGGCTGGGACCCGTCCCTGGGAATTTCCCTCTACGACAAGATCCGGCAGGACATGAAGCACGCCATGGCCAACAAAGACAATGCGGTCCGGGACACCATGCGGCTCATCATGGGAGCCTTCCCCAGCCTTACGGTGGCCATTACCCTGGAGAGCGGGAAAAGACCACGAGGGTCAAAAAGCCTGAAGAAATTACGGATGAAGATCTCATGGACATTATCCGCCAGTTCATCAAATCGGAAAAAACCGTGCTGGAGTTCAAAAAAGAAACCACCTCGGATTACCTGGAACTTCTGCATCGCTACCTGCCTAAAATGGCCACCCCGGAGGAGATCGAGGAGTGGATCAGGGAGAATGTGGATTTCTCGGCCTTCAAAAGCCCCATGCAGGCCATGGGAACCGTGATGAAGCATTTCGGAAAGTCGGCCTCGGGCGAGGCGGTCAAGGACATCCTGAAACGCATGGGACCTGCCTGAGGATTCAGTTTGGGTATAATCCGGCCCCAAAGAAGATAAAATGACCCTTCCGGAAATTTCTTCTGAAAAAATTCTGAACCTATTTTACAGCTATTTGCGCATCCCTTCCGAGACCGGCACGGTTCAGGAAAATGCGGCCTCTGAATTTGTATTGGGATATCTCGGCGGGTTGCCCTATTTCAAGGCCCACCCGGACCGGTCCGGGCGGTGGCCCTTGCCGGATGATCCCTTGGGCCGCGGCGTGGTCTGGGCCCTGGTAAAGGGACAGGGGAAAAGAACGGCCGTGCTGATGCATCACCTGGATGTGGTGGGCGTTGAAGATTTTCTGCGGTTCAAGGACCGGGCCTTTGAGCCGGATGCCTTGATGCAGGCCCTTCAAGCCTCACCGGAGATCCTGGGCCGGGAAGCCAAAGAAGACCTGATGTCGGGCCAATGGATTTTCGGCCGGGGATCGGCCGATATGAAGGCCGGCGGGGCGGTCCAGATGGCCGTGGTTGAAGCCTATAGCAAGCTGGAGGGCTTTGAAGGCAACCTGCTCCTGCTGGCCGTACCGGACGAAGAAAACCTGTCCGCCGGCATGAGGGGAGCCCTGCCCCTGCTGGATACGCTTCATGAACGCCATGGGCTGGATTATGCCATCATGGTCAATTCGGAGCCGCACCAGAGAAAAATCCCTGATACGGGTATCTTTTCAGGCGGGTCCATCGGGAAAATCATGCCGTTTTTCTATGCCCGGGGCATACTGGCCCATGCCGGGAAAAGCGCGGAAGGCTTTAACCCCCTGCTCCTTCTCAGTGAATGTATCCGCCGGACGGAAATGAATCCCGGCCTGGCGGATTTTTGCCCGGTCTCCCGTGAAACAGCGCCCCCGCCCACCTGGCTCATGGCAAGGGACGGCAAAACCGCTTACGATGTGTCCATGCCCCTCAGCGCCTTTGGCTGCCTGAGCCTGCAACCGCTGAACAGCCCTCCTTCGGACATCCTTCTCAAATTAAAGGACCTGGCCGTAAAAAGCGCAGAAACGGCTGTGGAGATTGTCAATCAAGGGGCGGCTTTCTATGATGAACGGACGGGCAGAATCCCCGGATTAAAAAAATGGAAAGCCCAAGTGCATCTTTACAGTGAATGGCTGGAGCAGATGACGGCGGAGCATGGAAAGCCCTTTGAGGCATTTTATGCCGATACCCTGAAGGGCCTCCATGACCGGATCAGGTCCGGAGACATGGGCTATGCCGCGGCCACATGGATGCTCATGGATACCTTGTTTGAATATGCCGGCGGCAAAGAGCCCTTCCTGATTATCGGGATTATGCCCCCTTTCTATCCCAGCGTGTCCTACCTGGACCGGCCGGATTTTGAAAAGACGGTAACGGATCTCTACGGGGTTCTCAAGGAATCCGCCCGCCGGCATCCGGGACCGGCCTATGATCTGGAAGCTTATTTTACCGGCATTTCAGACCTGAGTTATACCTCGGTCAAGCCCCGGGATCTCCCGGCCATGCAAAAGACCCTTCCCCGGGAAATGCCCTTATACGGCGGACTTTATACCATCCCCTTTGAGCTGATGGCCGGATACGCCATGCCCTGTATCAATATCGGTCCCTGGGGAAAGGATTTTCACAAACTCAGCGAGCGGGTCCTGAAAGCGGATCTGACGGACCACACCCCCCGTTTGATTCTGTGCGCGCTGGAACATGTTCTGAGGCACACTCAGTATTAAAACAGCCTATAATTAAAAGATAAATTGTTTATCTATCTTTAAAACTCTAAAATTATTATAGAGCAACAACTATTTTATTGACAAAATAAAAGCCGTACTCTAATTAAAGTATGAATTCAGCATGAAAAATAACCAGAGAAGGGTTTTCCAATGCCGCAGAATAAAACAGAACTCAGAAAACGCCAGATCATTGATACCGCCACAAAAGTCTTTGCCCAAAGGGGTTTCAACGAAACCACCATATCGGAAATCGCCAGGGAGGCCAAGATTTCCGAAGCATCGATCTATGAATATTTTTCCACCAAAGAGGGACTATTATTTTCAATTCCCACCGAGTCCTCCCAAAGCCTCTTTGATACCATGGCCTTTCATCTGAAACTTATCCGGGGGGCCGGCAACAAACTGAGGGCCATTGTGTTTCTCTTCATGGATTCCTACCAAAAAAACCCTGATTTTGCATCGGTCCTCATGCTGTACCTGAAGCACAATAAAAAATTTCTCGACACCGAAGGCCATTTGACCATCAAGGCCGGCATCAGGCAGATCACCACCGTCATCGAACAGGGGATCGAAGCCAAAGAGTTCAGGGAGGACACCCATCCCTATCTCATCCGCTCCATGATCCTCGGCACCATAGAGCATCTGGTGACCAACTGGGTCATGACCGGGAGCCCGGACAATCTTGAAGAACTGGTGGACCCCCTGATCGATACGATTATCAAAGGAATTTCGAATAGTTAAAAGGATATGCCATGGATATAATCGAAACAAAGATTGATGTGAATTCCGAGCTCTACCGGAAAAACCTTGAGGACATGACCGCCCTTGTTCAGGATCTGGAAAAGGAACTGGACAGGGCGGCCAATGAGCGGTCGGCCAAGGCGTTGAAACGCCATGAGGAGTCGGGCAAGTTGCCGGCCCAAAAAAAACTGGACCTTCTCCTGGACAAAAACACGCCCTTTCTGGAAATCGCCCCCCTGGCCGCCATGGGGCTGTATGACGGCAAAATCCATAAGGCAGGACTCATCACCGGTATTGGGGTGATTGAGGGAAGGGAATGCATGATCAGCATCGGTGACGCCACCATCAAGGGCGGCTCCGTTTATCCCATGGGCGTGAAAAAAACCCTGCGGTGCCAGACCATTGCCATGGAAAACCGGCTGCCCCTGATAACGCTCATGGATTCTGCCGGGGCCTATCTGCCGCTTCAATCCGAAATCTTCCCGGATATTGACGACGGGGGAAGGATCTTTTTCAACCAGGCCCGGATGTCGAAAATGGGGATCCCCCAGATCGTGGGCGTCATGGGCCTGTGTACGGCGGGCGGGGCTTACGGCGTGGCCATGTGTGATGAAATCGTCCATGTCCGGCAGCACGGCGCGATTTTTCTCGGGGGGCCGCCCCTGGTGAAGGCGGCCACGGGTGAGGATGTGTCGGCCAATGATCTGGGCGGGGCCGAGCTTCACTGCAGCGATTCAGGGGTGTCCGACTATTATGCCGAAGATGACGCCCAGGCCATCCGGATGATCCGGAACATCACCAAAAATCTTCCGGACAATAAAAAATCAAGGCTTTCCATGCGTGAACCGGAACCTCCCCTCTATGACGTCAAAGAACTGTACGGCATTGTGGGGCCGGATCTTTCCCGGCCCTATGATATCCGGGAGGTCATCGCCAGGATTGTGGACGGCTCAAGGTTCCTGGAATTCAAGGAATTGTTCGGGAAAACCCTGGTCACGGGATGGGCCCATATCCACGGGTATCCCGTGGGCATCCTGGCCAATAACGGGATTCTCTTTTCCAAGAGCGCCCAGAAAGCCACCCAGTTCATCCAGCTCTGCGACAAGCGGGAAATCCCCCTTATTTTTCTCCAGAATATCAATGGATTCATTGTGGGAAGCGATTATGAACGGGCCGGGATTACAAAGGACGGCCACAAGATGGTCAATGCCGTGGCCAATGCCACCGTTCCCAAATTCACCATGATCGTGGGGGCCTCCTTTGGTGCGGGCAATTATGCCATGTGCGGCAGGGCCTATTCCCCGAGATTTCTGTGGATGTGGCCCAATGCCCAGATCGGCGTCATGGGCGGCCGGCAGGCGGCCGATGTGCTGATCAGCATTACCAATGACCAGCGCCAAAGAGCGGGCCAGGGCAACCTGACCCCGGAAGAAACGGAGTTTATCCACAAACCCGTGGTGGAGGCGGCCCTGAAAGAAGGCAATGCCTACTACTCCACATCCCAGCTCTGGGATGACGGCATCGTGGACCCGGCCAAATCACGGGACGTCCTGGGACTGGCCCTTTCCGCCTCCCTGAACGCTCCGCTCAGGGACCGGGAATACGGATTCGGCGTATTTAGAATGTAGGCCTTAACATGTAAAACAGGAAGACCATCATGTTTGAAAAAATTCTGATTGCCAACCGGGGAGAAATCGCCTTAAGGGTCATCCATACCTGCCGGGAAATGGGGATAAAAACCGTAGCCGTGTATTCCGATGCCGATAAAACAGCCGCCCATGTGATTTTTTCCGATGAAGCCGTATACCTCGGGCCTTCGGAACCCTCCCTCAGCTATTTAAATATGGATGCCCTCATCTCTGCGGCCAAACAGACCGGGGCAGCGGCCATCCATCCGGGATACGGGTTTCTTTCCGAAAACCATGAATTTGCCCGGCGCTGCCGGGATGAAGGCCTTGTGTTTATCGGCCCGCCACCCGAGGTCATCCAGGCCCTGGGGGATAAAATCACCTCCCGGAAAATCATGGTGGAGGGCGGCGTTCCGGTGATCCCGGGGCTGAGCCGCTGTGAGCCGGATATGGCCGTTCTCAGGGAGGCCGCACAAGCAATCGGATACCCCATCCTGGTAAAGGCCACGGCCGGGGGCGGGGGCAAGGGCATCCGCATCGTCCACGGGCCTGAAGAGATGGAAGAAGCCGTGGCCCAGGCCTCCAGCGAAGCCTTCAACGCGTTTGGCAACCGGGAGGTCTATATTGAAAAATTTTCACCCGGCCCGGCATATTGAATTCCAGGTTCTCGCCGATCATCACGGGCATACCATCCACCTCTATGAACGGGAATGTTCCATCCAGCGGCGGCATCAGAAAATCATCGAAGAAACCCCTTCTTTGGCATTAAGCCCTGAACTAAGGGAAGAAATGGGGAATGCCGCGGTGAAGGCGGCAAAATCGGCCCGCTATGCGAATGCGGGAACCGTGGAATTTCTCCTGGATGAGGAAAACCGGTTTTATTTCCTGGAAATCAATACCCGGCTCCAGGTGGAGCACCCCATAACGGAAATGACCACGGGCCTGGATCTTGTCCGGCTTCAGATCGAGATCGCTAACGGCCGCGAATTGAGCCTTGGACAGGCCGATATCCGGCCCAGGGGCCATGCCCTGGAATGCAGGATTTATGCGGAAGACCCGGAAAAGGATTTTTTCCCGTCACCGGGAACCATCCGGTTTATGAAAGAGCCCGGCGGACCCGGGATCCGGATCGATTCCGGGATCTACCAGGGATTTGAAGTCCCGGTGGATTATGATCCCATCCTGGCCAAGCTCATCGTTCACGCAGGGACCCGGGAAGGGGCCAGGGCAAAGATGATCAAAGCTTTGCAGGATTATACTATTTTGGGCGTCAAAACCCCTATTGAGTTTATGACGGATGTTTTAAATTCCGAACCCTTCAGGGAAGGCCGGGTGTTTACGGATTTTATTCCCGCCCATTTTTCCGGCTGGAAACCGGACAGGGATCTTGCCGATGTGGCCATGATGGCCTTTCTTGCCCATGGTCAGGGGAAGGCGGGGAAAAAGAAGACCTCTTTGGGGACGGAAAAGGCCCCATCTCCCTGGGATACCCTGGGAAACTGGAAACTTTAAGGAGCGATCAATGGAATACAATTTCATGGTCAACCAGGAAAAATTATCCGTCCAATCTGTTATTTCTAAAGGGGACGGCATTTCCGAAGGACATATTCAGATCCAAATGGGAAACCGCTCCTGTGAGGCGGAATTTGTAAATGTATCGGATCACCAGGTCCTGATCCATGTGGATGGCAAAATCTTTAATGCCTATGTTTCCCATCACGGGAACACAAAGACCGTGGTCCTCCGGGGCCGGCCCTATGAAATCACGGACGCCGACCTGATGGAGGAGACCTCTCCCGGAAAAAAAAGCTTTCTAAACACGGCCTCCGTCGTTGTTTCGCCCATGCCGGCCGTGGTCATCGGCATCCTGGTAAAAATCGGGGACAGGGTGGAAAAAGGCCAGGGGCTGGTCATTGTTTCGGCCATGAAAATGGAAACCACCCTTTTCGCCCCCTTTGAGGGCCGGGTCTCGGGCATCCATGCCGATATCGGGGACAAGGTCATGCCCGCCCGCATCCTTGTGGACATTGAAAAAGACTGAGGAGACTTCATGACGCTGACAATGGAAAAAGATCTTTTATACGACACAAAAGACGGCATCGCCACCATCACCATTAACCGGGAAAAGCAGAAAAACGCCATCAGCCCCGAAGCTGTCCGGCTTTTTCAGGAAGCCCTGGAATCGGCCCGGAAAGATGACGGGGTCAAGGCCGTCTGCATCACGGCGCCGGGGACAAGGTGTTCTGCTCCGGGGCTGACCTTTCCGCAAGCATGGGCAAGGGATCAGAAGCGGAAAAGGAAGTTTTCCGCCAATATGCCGATCTCTTGATCCAGATCTATCGGTTTGAAAAACCCACCCTGGCCCGGATAAACGGCCACTGCCTGGCCGGCGGCACCGGATTCATGCTGGCCTGCGATATTGTCCTGGCAAGGGAGGATGTGACCTTCGGGACCCCCGAGGTCAATGTGGGGCTTTTCCCCATGATGATCGGAGCCCTGATTTACCGGAACGTGCCCAGGAAAAAAGCCATGGCCATGATGCTGCTGGGAGAAAGGCTTTCCGCGGCCCAGGCCCTGGACATGGGAATGGTCACCCGGATTTTTCCCGGGGCCGATTTTGACAGGGAAACCGGGGAAATTCTCAAGGCCCTGGCCGCCAAGAGCCCCGTGGGGATGAGGCTGGGGAAAAATGCGCTGAACCGTATCGAATCCATGCCCTTTGAAGGGGCGGTCCGCTTTCTTTCGGAACAACTGTCCGTCATTGCAAAAACAGAGGACGCCAGGGAAGGCATCACCGCCTTTTTGGAAAAAAGACCCCCGGTGTTTAAAGGGAGATAAAATGAAAGACGAACTGATCATTGCAAACTGTTCCGGATTTTACGGAGACCGGCTCAGCGCGGCAAAGGAACTGGTGGAAGGCGGGGAGATCCATGTCCTGACCGGGGACTATCTTGCCGAGCTGACCATGGCCCTTTTGTTCCGGATGAAACTGAAAGATCCGGACAAGGGATACGTCACCCCCTTTCTCTCCCAGATGGAACAGGTCATGGGAACCTGCCTGGAGAAGGGCATCAAAATCGTGGCCAATGCCGGGGGATTGAATCCCCAGGGCCTTGCCAAGGAATTGAAGGCCCTGGGCCGGACCCTGGGATTGAACCCGGTCATCGCCCATATCCAAGGGGACGACCTCATGCCGACGCTTGTCGACCTCCAGGCCGCCGGAGAAGCCTTCCGGCATATGGATAAGAACACCGACCTCAAATCTTCGGGCCTCCAGCCCCTGACAGCCAATGCCTACCTGGGCGCCTTCGGCATCAAAAAGGCCCTGGACCTGGGGGCCGATATCGTGGTGGGTGGAAGAATTGCCGACGCGGCCCTGGTTGCGGGCCCGGCCGCCTGGAAATTCAACTGGAAGGAAACGGATTTCGATCGTCTGGCCGGGGCCTATGCCGCCGGGCACATCATCGAGTGCGGAACCCAGGCCACGGGCGGGAACTATTCTTTCATGGATGAAATTCCTTCCTATAAAACATGGGGTTTCCCCTGGCCCGGATGCGTGAAGACGGCTCCTTTGTCATCACCAAGCACCCGGGAACCGGGGGGCTCGTCTCCAGGGGCACGGTGACGGCCCAACTCTTATATGAAATCCGGGAACCGGCCTATCTGACCCCGGATGTCAAGGTCCGGTTTGACACCCTGGCCATCCGGGAGCGGGGTCCTGACCAGGTCCTCATTTCCGGCGTCAAAGGAGAGGCCCCGACGGGGTTCACCAAGGTCTGCATCAATACCCTGTACGGGTTTAAAAACAGCATGACCGTTGTCCTGACCGGTCTGGACATTGAAAAAAAGGCCGGGATCGTCGAGGACATCATCTTCGGCCTCTTGGGCGGGAAACACCAATTTGAAAAAACCGATGCTCAACTGACCCGGTCCGGCCATCCAGACCCTGCAACCAATGACGAGGCCTTTTCCTATTTAAGAATTTCCGTCATGGACAAGGACAAGATAAAGGTGGGCAAATTATTTTCCTCAGCCGTTGTGGAAGCGGCCCTGTCCACCATCCCCGGATTCACCCTGACAGGCCCCCCTTCCGGTGAAACCCCTGCCATCCTGCACTGGCCGGCCCTCGTCTCATTGAAACACATCCGGCAGGAGGTGGTGATCCAGGATCAGGTCCATCTCGTTGAAACAAAATTTTTCCCGCCCCCAGAGGAGCCTGGGGAAAATACCGGATCAAGGGCGGGTGGGGAACCGGCCGGACCCCCAGGTGACGTGCCCCAGGCCAGGCTCCAGGAAGACACAGCCCCGGCCGGACCCCTGACAAAGATCGCCTTTGGACGGCTTTTTGCCACGCGGTCCGGGGATAAAGGGGGAAACGCCAACCTGGGGGTATGGGCAAAGGACGAAAAAGGCTTTGCCTTTTTAAACCCATTCCTGACCGTAAAAAAGCTGAAAGAGCTGCTGCCGGACATGGCCGGGTTTGACATGGAGAGATACGAGCTGCCCAACCTTCTGGCCCTGAATTTTTATATCAAAGGTGTGCTGGAGGACGGGGTGGCCGCCTCCCTGAGAAGCGACCCCCAGGCCAAGACCCTGGGCGAATACCTTCGGGCAAAACCCATAGACATCCCCGAATCTCTGAAACCCTGAAAAGGAGGCCGGATTGAAACCTACCTACCAAGACAAGCCCTGGCTGAAATTTTATGATGACGGGGTGCCTGAATGCGTTCCCTTTGAAAACACCCTTCTCCATGAATTCCTTGAAAAAAACAGCAGGGAGATCCCCGGCCATACGGCCTTTATTTTCCAGGGATACCGGATGACCTTCAAAGAATTCAATGACATGGCCGACCGGTTTGCCGCCTATCTTCTAAACCAGGGCGTCCAAAAGGGAGACCGCGTTGCCATCCTCCTGCCCAATGTCATCCCCTGCCCGGTGAGCTTTTACGCGGTCTTGAAAATCGGGGCCGTGGCCGTAATGAACAATCCCCTTTATTCGGACCGGGAGCTGTTGCACCAGTTTAAGGATTCAAGGTCCACCCACCTGATCACCCTGGATCTCCTGGCCGGCCGGATGATTGATCTGAGGCCCCAGACCCGCCTTAAGACCATTGTCTATACCTCCATCGGCGATTATCTTCCCTTTCCGAAAAACCTGCTGTTTCCCCTGGTGTCCAGGAAAAAGAAGCTCTCGGCTCCGGTCAAACCCGCGCCCGAGGTTTTTAAATGGAAGGATATCATCAACGTCTATTCGCCTTCTCTGCACCGGGCTGATCTCCATTCGGAGGATGTGGCCATGATCCAGTATACCGGCGGCACCACCGGGGTGTCCAAGGGTGCGGTCCTGACCCACGGCAACCTGAGCCGGCAGACCCAGCAGATCGATGCCTGGCTCCCCGGATTCAAAGAAAGCACGGATGAGGTCATGATCGGGGCCCTGCCCTTTTCCACGTCATGGGGCTCACCGTGTCCATGAATTTCGCCGTCTTCAAGGGATGGTCCAATATCCTGGTTCCCAAACCCCAGCCCGACCCCCTTTTGGAAGCCATTGAAAAATTCAGGCCCACCTTTGCGCCCCTGGTTCCCACCATGTTCATCGGGATGCTGAACCACCCGAGGCTCTCAAAAACCGATCTCTCCTCCATCAAGGCCTGTGTTTCCGGAAGCGCCCCCCTGCCCCTGGAGGTGATCCGGGGATTTGAAGAAAAAACCGGCTCCGTCATTATCGAAGCCTTCGGCATGACGGAATCCAGCCCGGCCACCCATGTCAACCCCTATGCCAACGGGTTGAGGAAGGTGGGCAGCATCGGGCTTCCCCTGCCCGACACCCTGTGCCGGATCACGGACCTGAACGATCCCCTGAAAGACCTGCCCGTGGGGGAACCCGGCGAACTGGCCATCCAGGGACCCCAGGTCATGCAGGGTTATCTGAACATGCCTGAAGAAACGGCCAAAACCGTTATCAACGGCTGGCTCCATACCGGGGACATCGCCTATATGGATGAAGACGGGTATTTTTTCATTGTGGACCGGATCAAGGACATGATCCTGTCCGGCGGCTATAATGTCTACCCCAGGGATATCGACGAGGTCCTGTTCGAGCATCCCAAGGTCAGGGAGGCCTGCGCCATAGGGATTCCCCATCCCACAAGGGGGGAACAGATCAAGGCATTTGTCGTGCCGGTGGAAGGACAGACCGTCACGGAACAGGAACTCATGGACTATTGCCGGCAGAAACTGGCCGCATACAAGCTGCCCACGGAGATTGAATTTATTGGCGAGCTGCCCAAAACCAATGTGGGAAAGGTGCTCAGGAAAAACCTCAGGGCCATGGAAATGGCAAAACGGTCATAACACCAAAAAGCATAAAAAGGATGATGAACCATGGGGAATGATTTATATTTTGGAAAAGAGCATGAACAGGTCAGAAAAGCGGTCCGGGACTTTGTAACCAAAGAGATCAATCCCCATGTGGATGATTGGGAGGAGAAAGGGATCGCCCCCCTGCACGATCTGTTCAAAAAAATGGGGGACCTGGGGTTCCTGGGCATCCGGTATGATGAAAAATGGGGAGGCGAGGGCCTGGACTACTGGTATGAAACCGTGGTGCTTGAAGAATGCGCCCGGATTCATTGCGGCGGGATCCCCATGGCCATTGCCGTTCAAATGAATATGGCCACCCCGGCCATCTATGATTTCGGCTCCGATTATTTAAAGGAGACCTATCTGAAACCGGCCCTACGGGGAGATCTCGTCGCAGCCATTGCCGTGACCGAACCCGATGCCGGGTCCGATGTGGCCGCCTTAAAGACCTTTGCCAAAAAAGACGGGGATCATTATATCCTGAACGGGTCCAAAACCTTTATCACCAACGGGACCCAGGCCGATTTTCTGACCCTCCTGGCCAGGACGGCGATGATCCGGGGTATCACAGTTTTTCCCTGTTTGTGGTGCCCACGGACATCGCCGGATTCCAGGTCAGCAAAAAGCTGGACAAACTGGGCATGAGAAGCTCGGATACGGCTGAGCTGTATTTTGACGACATGAGGATTCCGGCCGAAAATCTCATCGGCCGGGAAGGCGAAGGCTTTATCCAGCAGATGATGCAATTCCAGCACGAACGGTTCAGCGCCATTCCCATGGCCTATGTCTGGGCCCGGCAGATGATCGCCGATGCCGTGGAATACCTGAAGGGCCGCATTGTCTTCGGCAAACCCCTCATCAAAAAACAGGTGCTGCGCCACAGGATCGCTAAATGGCTCACGGAAATCGAATGCCTTCAGCAACTGGCCTATCATATCGTGAGAATGAAGATGGCCGGCCAGGACGCCACCCTGATGATTTCCATGGCCAAGCTGAAAAGCGGGGACCTGCTGACCGAGGTGGCCGACGGTTGCCTCCAGATGTACGGAGGCATGGGGTTCATGAACGACATGAAAATCTCAAGATTTTACCGGGATTCAAGGCTCATTTCCATTGGCGGCGGCGCCAGCGAAGTCATGTGCGATGTCATCGCAAAATTTCCGGGTTATAAGGAGGCCCCATGTATACCCAGCTTTTCAGCCCCATCCGGATCAACGGGCTCACCATCAAAAACCGGATCGCCTATCCCTCTCTGGGTCTTTTGTATTCCTATGATTCAAAGCTGAACGATAAATATTATCATTTTTATACTGAGATCGCCAGGGGAGGAGCCGGGATCGTCACCATGGGCCCCGTGGGAATCGATTTTACCGGGTCCGGGTTTGCGGTCCTATCCCTGGCCAGAGACGAGGCCGTGGATTCCTTTATCAAGGCCACGGATTTGATCAAGGCCCAGGGGGCAAGCCCCTGGATCCAGCTTTTCCACGGCGGGGCCTATACCCATCCCTTTCTCATCAACAACGAAACCCCCGTGGCGCCTTCGGCCGTATTTTCCAGATACTCCAAAACCACCCCCAGGGAAATGAGCCTGGAAGATATCAAAACCGTGCAGAACGCCTTTTGTAACGCCGCCCTGAGGGCGAAAAAAGCCGGGTTTGAAGGGGTGGAAATCATCGGGTCCGCGGGATACCTCATTACCCAGTTTTTATCCCCCCTGACCAACAAAAGGACGGACGAATACGGCGGCAGCCTTGAAAACCGGGCCCGGTTTCCGAGGCAGATCCTGGAAATGCTCCGGGATGTACTGGGAACTGAATTTCCCCTGGGCATCCGGATGGCCGGCAATGATTTTGTTCCCGGCGGCACCACCGATGCCGAGACCCCGGACATTGCCCGGATTTATGAAAAAGCCGGGGCCAATATCATCAATGTGACCGGCGGGTGGCATGAATCAAAAATCCCCCAGCTTCCCATGGATCTGCCCCGGTCGGGCTTTTCCCACCTGGCCTGGAATATCAAACAGGCCGTGTCCATCCCGGTCATGGCCTCCAACCGCATCACCACCCCGGACCAGGCCGAAGGGATATTAAGGGACGGCCTGGCCGACATGGTCAACCTGGGACGGGTCCTCATTGCCGATCCCTTCTGGCCGAAGAAAGCCGAAAACGGAACCCCTGAAGAAATCAGACCCTGCGTGGCCTGCTCCCAGGGCTGCACCGATGAAATCTTTTCCGGCCGCCCGTGTCCTGCATCGGAAATGTGCGGGCCGGGTTTGAAGGGGAAAGACAGATCGTTCCCTGCGCCCGGCCCAAACGGGTCATGGTGGTGGGCGCGGGCGTGGCCGGCCTTGAGGCGGCCCTCACGGCCAAAATAGCCGGGCATGAGGTGGACATTTATGAACGGGCCGAGGATATCGGCGGCCAGATCTGGATGGCCGGGGCCCCGCCCCATAAACAAGAACTCCTGGAATATGTCCGGTATTACCGGGCCATGCTGAAAAAATATGGAATCCCGGTCCATTTGAATACAGCGGCGGATCTTGACCTGATCAAAACCATACATCCGGACCACCTTGTCATCGCCCAGGGCGCCAGGCCCCTTTTTCCGCCCATTGAAGGCATAGACGGCCCCGGTGTCGTCTCCTCCTGGGAGGTATTGAAAAACAATCCCTTCCTGGGGAAAAATGTGGCCGTCATCGGCGGGGGGGCCGTGGGGCTGGAAACCGCCCTGTTTGTGGCCCATAAAGGCACCCTCTCCCCGGAGATGCTTCATTTTCTGGTCACCTACGATGCCATGGACCTTGACCGGCTCAAACATTATATGTTCACCGGGTCCTGCCGGGTCACCGTCTTTGAAATGCAGGAAAAGGCGGGCCGGGATGTGGGAAAATCCACCAAATGGATATTGATGAACAATCTGAAACGCTATGGGGTCAGGGTCCTCACCCAGACCCGGGTGGTTTCCATCAAATCCGGACAGGTTGAATTTGAAACCCAGGGAAAAACCGGAACGGAACGGTTTGACACCGTCATCCCGGCCTTGGGATCGGCCCCGATCCGGGATATCCAAGAACAGGTCAAAGACCTTGGCATTCCGTTTTCCGCGGCAGGCGACTGTGTCACCCCCGGAAAAATAAGCCATGCCATATTGGGAGGATTTTCAGCAGCCATAAAAATCTAGCGACAAAAAATAGATGTCCAACCATTATCAGGGAAAGGGGGATTCAAAAATGAAGGCGTTTTGGAAATTATCCTATGATCCGGGGATTGGGAATCTGGACCCGATGCTGTGGGAAACCACCTTGGATCAGGTGTATCATCAGACCATGGACGCATTTCCCAAAAGAACTGCGCTGGCGTTTATGGGGGTTGAGATCTCCTTTTCCGAGCTGGATCAATATGCCAACCGGTTTGCCCATATGCTCCTGTCCAACGGGTTTAAAAAGGGGGATGTGGTGGGCATCAGCCTGCCCAATATCCCGGAATACGTCATCAGCGTCATGGGCGCCCTCAAGGCCGGCTGTGTGGTTTCCGGCGTGTCCCCCCTCCTGTCCCTGGACGAAACCGCCTTCCAGTTGAAAAACTCCGATGCCAGGGGCTTTGTGACTCTGGATGCCCTGTTTGAAAAATACCTGACCCGGATTCATTCCACGCTTCCGGAATTAGAACTTGTGGCGACGGCAAGCGTCGGCGGATTCCTGCCAGCCCTGAAACGCTTTCTCGGCAAACTCCTGGGCAAGATTCCCAAGGGGAAAATCAGTCCTTTGGAGGGAAAGACGATCTTTCCATTCCGCGATATACTCGGCTCAAAGCAATTTTCCCCGGCCCGGCCCCGGGTGGAGATCAGCCCCGGCGACACGGCCTATCTGCAATATACCGGGGGAACCACGGGAACGCCCAAGGGAGCCGTCATCACCCACCGGAACGCCCTGGCCGACATGGCCATTGTCTCCTCTTGGCTTCATCTTAAAAAAGGACAGGAAACCGCGCTTTCCGCCTTTCCCCTCTTTCATATTGCCGGGCTGTTCACCAGTTCCATTTTCCTGTCCTACGGCATCACCCAGATCCTGATTCCCAATCCCAGGGATACGGACCGGATCTGCGCCGACATGGCCAAATACAAACCCTTTTTCACGGCCAATGTGCCTTCCCTCTATCATCTGCTCATGGAAAACCCGAAATTCAAGCGCATGGACCATTCCACCCTGAAGGTCTGCGTAACGGCCGCCGCCGCCTATCCCGAAGATTCCCAGAAAAAACTGGAACAGATCATCGGCAAGGGAAAACTCATCGAAGCCTACGGCATGACGGAAACCTCGCCGTTGACGGCCATGAACCCCGTCATGGGCCGGAAGAAACTGGGCAGCATCGGGCTGCCGCTGCCCAACACGGATATCCGGCTGGTGGACCCTGACACCCAAACCCCCGTGGCCCAGGGAGAGCCCGGCGAAATCTGCATCAAAGGCCCCCAGGTCATGCAGGGATATTATAAGCTGCCAAAGGAAACCCTGCAGGTCATGGATGCCGAGGGCTATCTTCACACCGGGGATGTGGCCGTCCAGGATGCGGATGGATACCTGACCATCGTGGACCGGACCAAAGACATGATCAATGTCAGCGGGTTCAAGGTCTTTTCAAAAAAGATCGAGGATATCCTGACGGACCATCCGGCCATTGCCCAGGTCGCGGCCATCGGCTTTCCCGATCCCAAAAAACCGGGCTCGGAACTGGTCAAAGCCTATGTGACCCTGGATGAAGACGCCGGGTTCCAGGGCAGCGAAGCGGATTTAAAGACAAGCATCACGGCCTTTGCAAGGGAAAAACTGGCCGCCTACGAGATTCCCAGGGAGATCGAGATCAGAAAGGAACTGCCCCTGACCAGCGTTGGAAAACTGGATAAAAAAAAGCTCAGGAAGGGAGCTTCTTTAGCGTGAGATACCGGCTCCGCTGATTTTCTTATTCAAAGAATGATACCCTGGGCAATCCGTTTTACAGGCATGGGATTTTTTTATAAAATTGATCCTCGGGTTGAAACCAGAATCTCCAGATATAGCAACTTATAGGTTTTCCAGAGATCGCTTGTTTTCTAATATCAAACCGAGGACTTATAGGCATCTGTGGGGAAGAATCTCATCTCATGTCCTGGGGCAGGGCCTCTTTATTCACCTGGCCGTTGGGGTAATATTTCCTCAGGATTTTCATGAATGTTCCGTCTTCCTTGATTTTATTGAGCCCGGAATTGAATTTTTCTTTAAGGCCAGCGGAGTCAGGATGTTTTTTCGAAAACATGAGATCGAGAGGCGAACGATACAAGGGTTCATACCCATAGTCGCCAAGCCTGTTGAGAGACTGAAGTGAATAAAGACCGGTCAAGTCGGCAACCACCGCTATATCGTAACGGCCATGGACCAATTTCTCCATCAGGAGATCCTTATTGTTCGCAATATCAAGATTCGCCCCGGCCTTTTGAAGGACGGAGACCGACCCGGTTCCGCGGACAACCCCAACGGTTCTGTTTTTCAGGTCTCCGGGCCTTTGAGCCCAAGGCCGGACGGATATTTAGCCTTGGGATAAAAAGCAACGACACTTAAATAGAGATATGGGGAATCATTAAAAATAAAATCAGGCTTTTCGTCTTGGCTTACCACCAATATGCTCTGCGCAAAAGCGATGTTCGCACCGGCTGCGACCAGGCTTTTCTGACGCTCTTGGGGTAAAATTGTCCATTTAACGGCAACACCCTCCCTTCCGAAAGCGGCGTTCAGAAGTTCGCACCCCAGAGAGGGCCCTGTGATACCGCTGTAAGGCTGGTATTCCGAGGTCAGTATTTCCACTGTGCTGTCCGCGTAAACAAAGGATAGAGTGGAAAAAAATAAAAATAAAAATTCTTATGGCCGGTTTCAAAACAATCCCAAATTTTAATCAGATGATAAACAGAAACAGATTATATTTATTACTATACCAAATTTTAGCATTTTTCAAATGGGCATTGATAATGAAGATGAAAAAATTCAACCGCGCCGGATTCCGGCGTATTCTATTCGGCTGATGGCCCCCATATCTTGCGTCATTGATGGGTGTGACCGGATTTGGCTGTAAACGCCCGGATCTTCTCCCGGATAAGGCCGGCGCCGGCATCCGTGATATCGTTATGGCCCGCGCCGGGGATTTCCACCAGGGATTTTTCTCCTTTGAAACAGGCCAGTTGCTC
>JAAUSZ010000260.1 GCA_012031875.1 Desulfobacula sp. | reverse complement strand
GTGGCTGGGGGAGAGTGATGGCTCGAACCCTTTAGGCGGGGGATAGATCCGGTCTCGCAGTTTAAACGCTTTGGTGGGAAATATTCTGATAGATTTTAAAGTTTAAAGAAAAGCTCAGCGGCGCGGCTTTTTACATTCGCTGAAGCTCTATGCCGGGCTTTTTCAAAACCTTCCCATAGTGGCTATCCCAATCGATATTATCATTGATTGAAATTTGTAGCTAAATCCAGCATTTTGTCTAAGAGTTCTTTAAGCCTATGGCATTTGTTATAAGCAATGCTTGGATTAAGCTTGCCAAAAAGCTCTTTACCATTCACCACTTTCTTGTATGATCGCCCAACATGTATAGGATACAGTTGCTCCAATAATTTCGCTGGTGGTTCATTAAAGTTCACCTTTTCTGGATGACTAATTTTTTTTGGGAGGGCTCTTTTGATACCAACTGGAAAAATGTTTGGTTCGCTTAGAAGCCATGCCTCTATTTCGTGAACTGCAAAAAATTGAAAAAACTTAGGCTGGTTAACCCTCGCTTCTATCTCTTTTTTTGCCCAATTGTAACGTTCTTTGCTCTCTTTCAAGTCACTGGGATAAAAAGTCGGACCATAAAGATCCAACAAGGAAATGACTGCAATAATTTCGTTTTTATCTGGGCCGGCCAAATGCATTTTTGCTTTTAGGGGTGCGTCTTTGACGAGTTCCGGCCATCCTTCAAAGCGAACAGTTTTAATCCCCACAGGGCTCGGCAATTGGGGGTCGAGCCATTTTTTCAGAAATTGTGGCAATGCTTTGTTTTCTGTATAACCCTCTACAAAAAGAATAAATTTCATCCGATTTGCTCCAATTCTCCAGATTTAAAAAGAGCGCCTAATGAGTATTCCTTCAGCCAGTAATCAAGTTCTTCTCCTCGTAATGTTTTTAACGTAGTTTCACCATCTTGCCATTTAGCAACAGTTGTTGTGGGCCTGGTGTCTAAGAACGCATCGAGAAATTGGGGAGAATGGGTAGTCAGAATAACTTGTGATCGTGTGGAAGCATCAACTGCATATTCCGCAACCAGAGGAAGCATTGAAGGATGAAGTCCAGTCTCAGGCTCATCTATTGCGATAATTGGAGCAGGCGATGGGCTTGCAAGAACAGTTAACAAAAACAGAAAACGAAGTGTTCCATCAGAAAGCTCAGCAGCTGATTGTTCTCGTTTAAGTGATTTCCAGCGAATCCGTAGCTGTATCCTCTGGTCAGAAGCAGGAGGGAAGATTAATTCTTCAAAATCATCACCAAATGCCGCCTGCATGGCTGAATTAATGTCGTTTTTGAAATCGCGATCACTTGTGTAAAGGGTATGCATAACAGAGATAAGATTTTGCCCATCCGGGTCAACCCGTTTTTCCATACGAGCAATAGCGGGCTGCCGGATTGATGCATCTTTATTGGTGTGCAAATCGTGATAAACGGCTATCGAAGCCAACCCTTTTTGGAAAGGGGGAATGAAGTGGTTATTGATAAATGGCCCAGATGCTATAGAGAGGAGGCTTTCTTCGTCAGATACAAACTCTTCAGGTGTAATAAAGGTGTGTTCTTTTTCATCAAAAATAACAGCTGTTTTTCCAGTTCGTTCCAAAAATTTAAAAGGCTTTCTTTCAACACCTTTCCTTAATTTGTGGGAGTTTATTAAACGCTCTTTCTCAACCTTATATGAACTTCCTGGTCCCAGCCTTGCTAATTCAAGCTCGTAAGTTTCAGGGCCTAATTCTCCTCCCTCAGGTGTTGTTTCCATCGAAAATTTTACGGAAGTAACAACGCCATCCCAAACTATCGGATCCATTCCACCTAAAGATTGAATGTATTTGCCAAGTCTGCCTTGTGCTGATACGGAAACTAATTCTATAAAACGTAGTAGATTAGATTTGCCTGTACCATTAGGGCCGATAATAACATTGAGATCCCCAGGCAACCAGCTAACATTTCGAAGGGAACGGAAGCCTTCAATATTCAATTGTCTGATTTTCATTCTATGTCTTCCTTAAGTTCTGATTTTTGTTGCCTATTTATTATCAGTTTAATTTTTCATGACGGCCTAAAGGCCACACGCAAGTTGAAAAAAAATTCCATTATCAGGCCAAATCTTTATAAATAAGTCCTATCTCAGAAAGAAAGAAAATGTCAAGCTCAGAGAACAAATGAGCCGATGGATAGGGCTGGCAAGGTGATATTCATTTGAGTACCCGTTCTAAAATTATTTTCATGGCGTCCTCATGGTCCAGACCCAACCCGTTTTCGATTTGGTTCAAGGATGTCTGAACATCGTTTAAAAGCTCTATTTTTTCCTGCATTGCTTCATATTCATTTGCATCCATGGGAACACGCTTTCTCCTTGCCAGGTAATGATCAATGGCCTTTTGGTATTCCAGACCTAAGGAGTTTTATGTTTTTGATGACTTCACTCAGATTCTGTTCATACTCTTTTCATACCCCAGGGCGTGATGAAGGTCAATCCTGATTTCGGTTGTAATGAAATATTGACAAGGCTGAAATTCCTGAACATAATACCCTTGTTTTATTCTTCACGGGCTTCTGTAAATTAAAACCGGTCACGGTTCTTTACCATAAGGGGGTGGCAATGGCTAAATATCGGCGTCGAAATTTGGGGATATTCCTGGGGCTTGCTTTATTGTTTTGGGGCTGCGGCGATAAGATCGAGCCCGGCACCACCGGGCCGGGGCCGGCAGCTTCCGTAAAAGCGGGGACGGCCCTGGCTGAAATCAGCTCCCAGCCCTTTGTCTATGAAGCGGTCGGCACCATCTCGGCCCAAGCCGTCAGCACCCTGTCCGCCAAGATCATGGGGACCGTCCGGGCTGTGAATGTCCGGGAGGGGGACCGAGTCAAACAGGGCGATGTCCTGGTGGTCCTGGACAAACGGCAGGTGGAGGCCGGGCTTCGCCAGAGCGAGGCCGGTCTGTCCGAGGCGGCCAAGGCGGTCAGTGCGGCGGCATCGGCCCGGAATGCGGCCGAGGCCGGGGCCAAACTGGCGGAAGCCACCTACAAGCGCTATCAGAAACTCTTAAAGGAAGAATCCGCCACCCGGCAGGAATTTGACGAGGTGGAGGCCCGGCATCGCCAGGCCCAGGCTGCCCTGGCCCAGGCCGAGGCCATGCTGTCGGCGGCAAGATCGCGGGTTCAGCAGGCCGAGGCAGGCGTTTCTTCGGCCGGGATCTCGGAAAAGGACGCCACCCTTTTGGCCCCCTATGACGGCATCGTCACCGCCAAGATGATCAATGCAGGCGACCTGGCCTCGCCCGGAACGCCCTTGCTGACCCTGGAGAAAACCGGGGGCTTCCAGGCGGAACTGGTCATCCCGGAACACCATATTAAAGTCGTGCGGACCGGCCAGAGCATGGAAATCCGCATCCCGGCCCAGACCGGGTCTTCTCCCATCATCGGCACGGTGGAAACCATTTCGCCCATGGCCGACGCCCGGAGCCGGTCCTTTACGGTCAAGGTCATTCTCCCGGAAACCCCGCTGCTCCGCTCGGGCATGTTTGCCAGGGTTAATATCCCCGTGGGCGAGGGCGGCCTGCTCCTGATCCCGGAATCGGCCGTGGTGGCCCAGGGCCAGCTCACGGGGTTTTTCCTGGTGGACGAAGGGGCCGTGGCAAGGTTCCGGCTGGTGCGGACCGGACGGACCTTCGGGGATAAGATTGAAATCATCTCCGGCATGAAACCCGGCGCCCGGTATGTGGTCTCTCCCCCGGCCGGGCTCATGAACGGCTCCAGGGTCGAGGATGCATCATGAGCGCCCATTCAGGACCGGCCGGAAAGATCGCCCGTTTTTTCATCGATTCCAAACTGACGCCGCTCATCATCATCGCCTCCATCCTTTTGGGCATGGCCGCCGTCATTGCCCTGCCCAGGGAAGAAGAGCCCCAGATCATTGTTCCCATGATCGATGTCTTTGTTCAAATGCCCGGGGCCTCGGCCAAGGAAGTGGAACAGCGGGTGACCAAACCCATGGAAAAACTGCTCTGGGAGATCCCCGGGGTCGAATATATCTATTCCACCTCCATGCCGGGCATGTCCATGGCCGTGGTCCGGTTCCTGGTGGGCCAGGACGAAGAAGCCTCCATTGTCAAGCTTCAATCCAAGCTGACCTCCAATTACGACCGGATTCCCTCGGGCGTGAGCCCGCCCCTTATCCGTCCCCGGTACATCGACGATGTCCCCATCCTGGCCCTAACCTTCTGGAGCGAGGAGGTGGACCACTATCTGCTCCGGCGGCTGGTGGCGGAAGTGGAGGACAGCGTCAAACAGGAGCCCAATGTCTCCATCACCACCCTCATCGGCGGTGAAGAAAGAAAGGTCAATGTAAGATTGGACCCCTCCCGCCTGGCCGCCTACGGCTTGGACATGGAGCAGGTGGCAAGCCAGGTAGCCGCCGCCAACCATGCTTCGGATTCGGGCGGGTTTCCGTCTGCCCGGGGCCAGGTGGTGGTTCACACGGGAGGCTTTTTAAAGGACGCCGAAGATGTGGGCCGGGTGGTTATCCATGTGCACCAGGGCCGCCCCGTGTATCTGAGGGATGTGGCCGCCATTGACGACGGGCCTTCGGACCCCGGCCAGTATGTGTTTTTCGGAACCGGTCCGGCGGCTGCCGAAAAAGATATCCCAAAGGTGGAGGCGTCCAAGGGCGTGTTCCCGGCAGTCACCCTCACCGTGGCCAAGCGCAAGGGCACCAATGCCATTTCCGTGGCGGAAAAAGTCCTGGAACGGGTGGAGGACGCCAAAGGCCGGATTATCCCGGACAATGTCCACATGACCGTCACCCGCCATTACGGGGAAACCTCCAAGGAAAAATCCGACGAACTCCTGCTGCACATGCTCATCGCCGTGGTGTCCGTGACCATCCTCATCTGGTTCACCCTGGGCCACCGGGAATCCGGGGTGGTGGCCTTTGCCATCCCCGTCACCCTGGCCCTGACCCTGACCACCTTTTACCTCTACGGCTACACCCTGAACCGCATCACCCTCTTTGCCCTGATTTTTTCCATCGGCATCCTGGTGGACGACGCCATTGTGGTGGTGGAAAATATGGTCCGCCATTTCCGGTTGCCGGAAAATGAGGGCCGCTCCAAATTCGAGGTGGCCATCGAGGCCGTGGATGAAGTGGGCAACCCTACGATCCTGGCCACCTTTACGGTGATCGCCGCCATCCTGCCCATGGCCTTTGTGGGCGGGCTCATGGGGCCCTATATGCGGCCCATCCCCGTGGGGGCTTCGGCAGCCATGTTCTTTTCCCTGCTGGTGGCCTTTATCGTGACGCCCTGGGCCTCGGTCCGCATGATCAAGGCCGAAGGCCCGGCCGGTTCCCACGACCATACCGATGACTGGTCCACCCGGCTCTACCGCAACGTCATGGACAAGCTTTTGCACAAACTCCTCTGGCAGCGGGGCTTTCTTTTGGGCGTGGCCGGGCTTCTGATCCTGGCCTGCGCCATGGTGGGATTCGGCCTGGTCCGGGTGAAAATGCTGCCCTTTGACAACAAGAGCGAATTTCAGGTCATCCTGGATATGCCGGAAACCGCCACCCTGGAGGACACATCCGCCGCGGCCCTGGAAATGGGGGAATACCTTGCCACCATCAACGAGGTGGTGGATTATGAGATCCACACCGGCACGGCCGGACCCTTTAATTTCAACGGCCTAGTCCGTCACTATGATTTGAGAAACCAGCCCCACATGGCCGATATCCAGGTCAACCTGGCCGGCAAGGGCCAGCGGAAACACCAGAGCCACGATATTGCCAAACGGGTGAGGGACCCCCTGAAGGCCATTGCCGACCGCCACGGGGCAAGGGTCAAGATCGCCGAGGTCCCGCCGGGCCCGCCGGTATTGTCCACCCTGGTGGCCGAAGTCTACGGCCCGGATTATGAACAACAGAAAGTGCTGGCCATGGAGATCCGGGATATTTTCGAAGGCACCGAAGGGGTGGTGGATGTGGACTGGTATATGGAAGAAGACCAGGTAAGGTTCCAGTTGGATATCGACCAGGAAAAGGCGGCCCTCCACGGCATCAGCACAGGCAGGATCGCCCGGACCCTGAGAACCGTCCTGGAAGGGCAGGCGCCCGGACTGCTTCACCAGCCCCTGGAAAAAGAGGATCTTCCCATTGTGCTCCGGCCCGCCCTGGCCGACCGGGCCGGGGTGGACCGGCTT
>JAAUSZ010000054.1 GCA_012031875.1 Desulfobacula sp. | reverse complement strand
CATGGCCTGTCCGGTTTACTGTCGGTTCTGCTTTCGAAAGCACAAGGGTACCCGGAAGGAAAAACCCCGTCCAGGGCCCATGTTCTGGCGGCCGTGGACCATGTCCGGACCCACCCGGCCATCCGGGAAATTCTGATCACGGGCGGAGAGCCCCTGCTCAACCGGCCCAATCTTGACGCCGCCCTGGGCGGCCTCATGACCGTCCCTCATATAGAGGTCATACGGATCGCCACCCGGTCTGTTGCCTATTATCCCGAGCTTTTCTTAAAGGATGATAAGGACCTGATTCACTATCTCATTGACAAGAACGACCAATACCGTTCCCATGGCAAGCGCATCGAAGTGGGGATTCATTTTGTCCACCCGGATGAGGTTTCCGTTCAAAGCCTTGAGATTATTTCCAGCATGGTTCAAAGGGGGCTCCAGGTCTATGTCCAGACCCCGTTTTTAAACGGGTTGAACACGGACGGAGAAACCCTGGGCCGGCTTTTTACCCTGCTGCGCCGGGCCGGGGTGAAAATCTATTATATTTTTACCCCGTGCAGCCCCATCCACGGGACAAGGGAGTTCTGGACCCCCATTTCCAAAGCCCTGGAGGCCATGGCCTGGCTGAGGGAAAATGTTTCGGATCGAAGCCTTCCAAAGCTGTGTACGGCCACCCCCCTGGGAAAAATCGAATGGCATACCAGCGGCTTTGCCGTGGAAAAGGATGCTGAGGACGAGGCTTTTACCTGGATCAGGACCCCCTATACCCTTTCCTATTTTAAGGATTTCATCCCGGACATGACTCACATGCCGGATATGAGAATCAATCCGGAAGGCACCCTGGATGCCCGGTTTCAGGTGGCCATGGGGGACGAGGCCCTCTTTCTCGGAAACCGGCCGGAGAAAACCGGGATTTCCCCGGACCCCGGCCTTTCATCGGAAACACTGGACGCCATCAGGGCCTTTCTCGGGTCCGGCTTGGGCCTTGGCCCCTCTCTTTGTCCGACGCCTTCAAAATTTGTGTCCCGGGTCCATAAAACCCGGGTTGAAATGGATGCACAGGTGGATGATCCGGCTTTTGACTATATTGAACAGGATCCCGAGATTACGGATGTGGTGGTTCACTGGCGGAGCGCAGAAGACCCCGGCATGGAAAAAACCGGGCGGATGGCGGCTCGCCTCAAGGCCTTTTCCCATATCTTAAGCCTCCGGATCTGCTGCCGGGAATTCAGCGGGCAGCCGGAAGCGCTGACAGAGGATCTCATGGAGAAGATGAGGCAATGGTGCGATTTTTCCGTGGGCAACCCCTTCCGGGTGGAGGTGGAAACCTGGTTTCTCCGGCCGGAAGACGTCCTGGAGCAGCACGGTGAAATTGCAAAAAAACTGATCCGAAAAGGGGTGAATATTTATAGCAATGTTCCCCTGATCCGGGGGCTCAATGATTCGCCCCAAACCGTTGCAGCCCTTGCCCACGGGCTCAGGCGGGCCGCCATCGAATTCCATCACCTCTATGTGTCGGGTCTGGACATCCAGGAGAAATTCAACGCCTCCCCCCCGGACCCCCAGAGGATCATGGACATTGCCTCGGAGGTCCGGAAGGAGTGTTCCGGCAGGCAGATCCCCCTGTATATCCGGAGGACCCCCTCAGGGGAAAAGGATTTCGGGTTTAGCGATCTCTGGGGATCCTGAATATTTTTTCCAGGATGGTTTCCATCAGGCAGAATCTTGTAAAGGCGGACTGGAGCAGGTTCAAACCCACAAAGGCGGTGAAGAGCAGCCAGCAACCGGAATGCAGGCGGGAAAGGATAAGGGAAATCAGGATGAACGAACCGGCAATGGCCCGGATATAATGTTCCATCTTCATAATAGCCTCTTTTTTTTAAAGTTAAAAAGGATGTGTCTTGCCGTCATGGCCTGAATTTTCTCCGGGTCAGGATCACCGGTAATCCTTATAGCTGATTCCGTAATGCTCGGCCTTGTATGAGAATTTCCGGACCGTGATGCCGATGAGTTTGGCCGCTTTATTGATATTGCCCTTGGTGTTTTTCAGGGCGTCCATCAGGATTTCTTTTTCAAGCCGTCCCACGGCATCTTCCAGGGACTGGGGCAGGGTCTTGGTTTTGGTGCCGGTCTGGAGGGTGGCGGGCAGGTGATAGCTGTGGATGGCCCCCTCATTACAGAGGATGACGGCCCGTTCCATGCAGTTTTCAAGTTCCCTGACATTGCCGGGCCAGTGGTATTCCATCATCATATCAATGGCAGGGGTGGAAATCCGTTTGATGTCTTTTTTATGAAGGGTGCCGTATTTTTCAAGGAAATGATCGGCCAGAAGGATGATATCGGTTTTGCGCATGCGCAGGCTGGGAAGATAAATGGGAAAGACATTGAGCCTGAAATACAGGTCATCCCGAAACCTTCCCTGGCGGACCATTTCCTCAAGATTGGAATTGGTGGCGGCCACGATCCGGACATCGGTCTTGATGGGCTTATATCCGCCCACCCTCTCAAATTCCTTTTCCTGGAGCACCCGCAAGAGTTTAACCTGGGCGGAAAGAGACATATTGCCGATTTCATCCAGGAAAATGGTGCCCTGGTCCGCGATTTCAAATTTGCCTTTTTTCATGTGGGAAGCCCCGGTAAAGGCCCCCTTTTCATGGCCGAACAATTCGCTTTCAATGAGGTTTTCAGGGATGGCGGCGCAATTGATTTTGATGAAGGGCTTTTTGTTTCTTTCACTGTTATAGTGGATGGAATTGGCCACCAGTTCTTTTCCCGTGCCGCTTTCGCCCCGGATGAGAACCGTGGCCGAAGACGAGGACACCTGGGAGATCATCTGGAGAACCTCCCGCATTTTATTGGAATTGCCGATGAAATTGGTGAAGCTGTACCGGTTTTCCAGCTCGGATTTGAGCCGGATATTTTCCGTTTTCAGTTGTTCTTTTTCAATCCGGATGGTCTCGATATTGATGACATGGTGGGCCACCATGGCCGCCACCACGGACAAGAGCTTTTCTCCCTGATCCAGGGAGGCCTTGCCTTCAAAGGGCCGGTCCGCACTGATGGCGCCCACCACCCGGTTTTCTTTTTTAATGGGGACGCAGATAAAAGAATAGTCCAGACCGTCGGGAACCTGCCGGGAATGGGTCTTGTCCAGGAACAGGGGCTCTTCGCTGATCCTGGGCACCACCGCGGGCTCTCCGCTCTGGATCACCCTTCCCACAATGCCTTCACCCGGGGTATACCGGATGAGGCGGGTGGTTTCCTCGGAAATGCCGTGGGCCATTTCAATGCGGATATCTCCGGTTTCCGAGTTGATCAGAAAGATAATCCCCCTGACCAGATTCAGGGATTCCGACAGGACGGTCAGAACCCTGAACAGGGATTTTTTCATGTCCATGTGCTGATTCAGGGCTTCGCTGATTTCATACAACAGGGAAATTTCTTCAAAGGATTTCATTCATTTTATTCCAGGAGAGTTTTATGGGATATTGCCTTCACCCTTTCAATGTTATAGTCTTTGCCTTCAGGGCATTATTACATAAAACCTTAATTTATAACAAGAACTAATACCTGGCACGGGATGAAAAATGAAGGAAGGAAAACAAGGCGGGGACGGGGCAAGGGAAAGAGATGATGCAAGGACCCTGGGGGTTTTGTTTGAGATTTCAGACGCAGTCTCCACCACGCGGAACCCGGATGAATTATACCGGGTCATACACAGGGCCCTTGGCCGGATATTAAAGGTTGATAATTTTTTTATCGCCCTTCACCATGAAGAAAAAGATTCCCTCACCTTTCCCTATTATGTCGGTGAAAAGGATGAAAGACCTGAAGAAATCTTTCATTTCAGTAAGACCGCCTCTTTAACCGGTGAGGTCATCCGGGCCGGGAGGCCGTTGATTTTTTATGCAGGGGACATGGTTGATTTTGCAAAGGCCCGGGGCCAAAAGGTCATCGGCGCCGCCGGCAAGATCTGGCTGGGAGCCCCGCTGATCATCAAAGACAGGGTCATCGGGGTGGCCTCCCTTCAAAGCTTTAATTCCCCGGAGGAGTATACAAAAAGGGACCTGGACCTGTTAGCCGCGGTTTCCCGGCATATCGCCCCGGCCATTGAAAGCAAAGCGTCCGGGGAGAAGCTTTCGGAACAGCGGCGGGTTCTGGAAAAAATCCTGGAATCCTCTCCCGTGGGCATCTGTCTTATGGAAAACAGGATATTTAAATGGGTCAACACGGAAATGGTCAGGATGTTCGGCTATGAAACCAAAGAGGAGTTTGAAAATTTGAATGTCCGGATGATCTATAAATCCGACGAGGATTATGCAGCAGCCGGGCGGTTGATTTATGAAGGCCTTCAGAAATCGGGAAATCGGATTTTGATTTTGACCTGAAACGAAAAGACCATACCCTGTTCAAGGCCCATATCATCATCACCGGCCCTCGCCAGGAAGACTCCCTCCAAAGCGCCATTGCCACCATTGTCGATATTTCAGGCAGAGAAGAGGCCCAAAAGGAGAAAATGAGGCGGGAAAAACTCCAGGGTGTCCTTGAAATGGCCGGGGCCATCTGCCATGAAATCAACCAGCCCCTCCAGACCATTCTCGGGTATTCCACCCTGTTTGAGGACAATGAATCCATTTCCCCGGGAGACCTGCTGGAAATAAAGAAGCAGGCCATACGGATCGGTGACATCACCCGGAGGCTTTCCAATATCACCCGGTATAAGACCCTGGAATATCCCGGAGATACACGGATCATTGATATCTGGGGTTCCGGCCCGGACTAGGGTGCTTTTCGATTTAATACCGCTTTACAATATCCGGCTCAGATGGTATTCTACAAAATCATCAGATGATCGATTTAACGGTATCATCAGGAGATTTTATATGAAGCATATCGAAATACGGTTCGGAGATAGTATTGAGAAACACTCGACAGAAGAAAAATCTTTTGAAGAAATGTTTCAATCCGTCAACCCCATGTTCTGTTTCTCCAAAAGAATCTGGAAACCCCAGATGGATATCTTTGAGACGCGAAATGAAATCATTATCCAGGCTGAAATCGCGGGGGTGAAAAAAGAAGATATCGTTATCGAAGTCAGCAACAAGGCCATCAAAATATCAGGGCACAGGAAAACAAACCACCCGGATCGTACGGCAACCTACAGGCTGGCGGAAATCCAGTTCGGTCAGTTTGAAAGGGTCCTTTACCTGCCCAGCGTCATTGATGTTGAAAAAGTTACGGCCAAGTATTCAAACGGATTTTTAGAGCTGAGCCTGGGAAAACTGTTCAGGGAAAACATCAAGAACAAGCTCAATGTTTCCATTGATTTTGCATAAGTTCATGACGCCGAAAGGAACCCGATAAGATATGGATGACGTGCGACATCCTTCACCGCCCATAACCGCAGATCATATCCCGGACATCATCCCCATCCTTCCCATCGTAGACACCAATTTATTCCCCAAAATGGTGCTGCCCCTGGTTTTGATTCAAAGCGAGGCGGTTGAACTCATTGATGAGGCCATGGCCGGAAACCGCATGCTGGGCCTTCTGCTGTCCCGGCGGTCGGATATCGATTCCCGGCATACCACCGACGATCTCTACCGGATCGGCACCATTGCCATTATCCTGAAAATGTCCAAAATGGAAGAATCCAAGGCCCAGCTCCTTATCCAGGGCATGGAACGGTTCCGCATCGTCAAATTCCTGAAAAATAAAAAATATATGCAGGCCCAGATCGAGGTCGTGGAAAACCGCAATGCGGACCGGAGTATAGAAAACCGGGCCTTGATGGCCAATATCGTGGAGCAGTATGAAAAAATAGTGGAGCTGTCTCCCGGGCTTCCCTCGGAAATGGGGCATATGATCAAATCCTTGCAGGAACCCAGCGTCCTGGCCGACATGGTGGCCTCCACCATCAATGCCCCGGTCATTGAAAAACAGAAGGTCATCGAACTTCTGGATGTGAACAAGCGGCTTAAAAAAGTGACCCGCCTGGTCAACGATCAACTGGAAATCCTGGAAATGGGGTCCAAGATCCAGAACCAGGTCAAAGAGGATATGGACAAGCGCCAGCGGGAATATTATCTGCGCCGGCAGATGAAGGCCATCCGGGAGGAGCTGGGGGAAACCGGGGACGATTCCGTGGAAATCAAGGACTACCGGACCAGGATAGAAGCGGCCGGGCTGCCTGAAGAAGCCCGCAAGGAAGCGGAACGGGAAATCCAGCGGCTTTCCCGCATGCACCCGTCTTCGTCGGAATATGTGGTGGCCTCCTCTTATCTGGACTGGCTCATCTCCCTTCCCTGGACAGTGAGTTCCCAGGACAAGCTGGATATCAAAGAAGCCAGAAGAATCCTGAACAACGACCATTATGGCCTGGAAAAACCTAAAAAAAGAATCCTGGAATACCTGGCCGTCCGGAAACTGAAGAAAAATTCCAAGGGACCCATCCTCTGTTTTTTCGGCCCGCCCGGCACCGGGAAAACCTCCCTGGGCAGATCCATTGCCAGGGCCCTGGGCCGGGAATTCGTCCGGATCGCCCTGGGCGGGGTGAGGGATGAGGCCGAGATCCGGGGGCACCGGAGGACCTATGTGGGAGCCCTGCCGGGAAGGATTATCCAGTCCCTGAGAAAAGCCGGCACAAAGAACCCGGTCTTCATGCTGGACGAGATCGACAAGGTGGTTTCCTCCTATCACGGGGACCCGTCATCAGCCCTTCTGGAAGTCCTGGACCCGGAACAGAATGTATCCTTTTCCGACCATTATCTGGATGTATCCTTTGACCTCTCCGATGTCATGTTCCTGACCACGGCCAATGTCCTTCATACCATTCCGGCGCCCCTGCGGGACCGGATGGAAATACTGGAACTGAGCGGATACACCGAGGAAGAAAAACTGAAAATCGCCACCCGCTATCTCATTCCCCGTCAGCGGGAGGCCAACGGCATCAAATCGAACCAGATCAAAATCACCACAGGTGCGGTCCGGCAGATCATTTCCGCCTATACCCGGGAATCCGGCTTAAGAAACCTGGAGCGCCGGATCGGGGCCGTATGCCGGGGAATAGCCAGTAAAATTGCCGAAGGAACGGCTGAAAATATTGTGGTGGGACAAAAAGACTTGTATGAATATCTCGGGCCTGTGTCCAATATGCCGGACCTGGCCTTGAAAATCGATACCCCCGGCGTGGTGGTGGGTCTGGCCTGGACCCCCTTTGGCGGCGAAATCCTGTTCATTGAAGCCGTGGCCATGGAAGGCGGCAAGGGCCTGACCCTTACCGGCCAGCTCGGCGATGTCATGAAAGAATCCGCCAGCACCGCGCTCAGCTATATCCGGGCCAGGGCCAAGAAACTCAACCTGGACGAATCTTTTTTCAGCCGGCATGATATTCATATCCATGTGCCGGAAGGCTCCATTCCCAAGGACGGCCCTTCGGCCGGAACGGCCATGTTGACGGCTCTGGCCTCCCTGATCACGGGACGCCCGGTGAAAAAACGCCTGGCCATGACCGGGGAGATTACGCTGAGGGGAGAGGTCCTGCCCGTGGGCGGGATCAAGGAAAAGGTGATTGCGGCCCACCGGGCCGGGATCAAAACTATTATCCTGCCCCTCTGGAACCGGAAAGACATGGATGATGTGCCGGATCATATCAAGGCCTCCATGGACTTTCTTTTTACCGATAAAATGGATCATGTGCTGGAGCTGGCTCTGGATGGATGATGGAAGCGTGGGGAGGGCGGTTTGAAAATACGGATCTGGATTCTGCTGGGGTTTATGCTCTTTGTTTTCGGGTGTTCCGCCCAACGGGGAACAGCGCCTGAACCCGGCCGCCGCCCGCCGCCGTCGGAGAAAATTCCGGCCACCCAGAGGCCCTATACCATCAACGGGATTGAATACACCCCCCTGGCCAAGGCCGACGGCTTTGTGCAGACCGGTATCGCATCCTGGTACGGCGATAAATTCCACGGCAGAAAAACCTCCAATGGTGAAATTTATAATATGTACGATATGACCGCGGCCCACAAAACCCTGCCCATGAATACCTGGGTATCGGTCCGGAACCTTGAAAACGACCGGGAGATCGTGGTCCGCATCAATGACCGGGGCCCCTTTGTAACAGGCCGGGTCATTGATTTGTCCTATACCGGGGCCAGGGAGATCGGGGTGGCGGACCCGGGAACGGCCAAGGTAAAGGTTACGGCCCTGGGCCAGGCCACTTCCTTTTCAGAGGAGACCCACAAGCCGGTGGAATTCAGGCCCGTGGATTATTACAGCGGAAATTTCACGGTCCAGGTGGGGGCCTTCCAGGTCAAGGCCAATGCCGAGCAATACCGGGCCGGCCTGTCTGAAAAATACACCAATGCCCATATGGTTCTGTATACCGATGACCGGGGAACCTTTTACCGGGTAAGGGTCGGACGATTCACCAATTTAAAGGATGCGGAACGGTTCAGTGAAAAAATTCTCACCGAAGGCTTTGCCAGCTCCTTTGCCGTTGCCGAAGAATAGCGGGCTCCATGGAATATACGGTTTTTCTGGACAGGGACGGGGTCATCAACCGGGATTCCGCCGGATATATAAAGGATCCATCGGAATTCGAATTTATCCCCAACAGCCCTGAAGCCATCGCCATTCTGACCCAAAGGGGCTTCCGGGTCATCGTCATTACCAACCAGTCCATGATCGGCCGGGGTCTGGCCTCCAAAGAAAGCCTGGACGCCATCTTTGAAAAAATGAAAGCCGGGGTTGAGGCGGCCGGGGGCCGGATCACGGATATTTTTTATTGCCCCCATGTGGATGAAGACCGGTGCTCCTGCCGGAAGCCTAAGCCCGGCCTGATCCTCCAGGCCCAAAAAAATACCGGGTCGATCTTGGCCGGTCCTTTATGGTGGGCGACAGTGCCAAGGATATCCTCTGCGCCCGCAGCGCCGGGTGCGCCAAGGCCATCCTGGTGAAGACCGGCAACGGGCAGGCGGCTCTGGCAGATTTAATCAACCGCGGTCAGGCCCCGGATGATGTTGCAGAAGATCTCCATGATGCCGCCTGCCGGATCATCGCGTCAGTGAAGACCTGAATGATGATTCTCAAAGGAATCATAGACCGGTTCACCTATCAGAATCCGGACAACCACTATACCATTGCAAAACTGAAAATGCCTAAAATCAATGATCCTGTGACCATTGTGGGCTATCTGGCCGGGGTTTTTGAGGGGGAAAGCCTTGAGGTTTCAGGCAAATGGAGCGCCCATCCCAAATACGGGGACCAGTTTAAGGTTGAAATGGTTAAGGTGGTCCTGCCGGCCACGGTTTCCGGGATCCGGAAATATCTGGGCTCCGGTATTATCAAGGGCATTGGGAAATCCCTGGCTGATAAGATCGTGGATCATTTTGGGGAGAAAACCTTTGACATTATTGAAAACGAACCGGAAAAGCTCAAATCCGTTCACGGTATCGGAAGGGCCAAGCAGAATATCATCACCGAGGCCTGGAACAAACACCATGCCGTCCGGCGGGTCATGCAGTTTCTCCAGGAAAACGAGGTGGGCGTATACCATGCCTCCACCATTCTCCAGGCCTATGGGTCCGAAACCCTGAATATCCTGAACCACGACCCCTATCTCATCGCCAGGGATATCCCGGGCCTGGGCTTTGCCGTAGCCGACCGGATCGCCCTGCGGTCCGGGGTGCAAAAGGAGGACGAGAACCGGCTCAAGGCCTGCCTCATCTGCGGCCTCTTGTTTGCAGAGCAGGACGGGCATGTGTATCAGTTTAAACAAGAACTCTTTGCCGCCTCGGCAAAACTCTCAGGCGTGGCGCCGGACAAATTTGAACCGGCTTTGGAAGCCTTGGCCCATGAGGGCGAAATCAAAACGGAAAGGAGCGGGGAAGACACCCGGGTGTACCCGGCAAGGCTTTACCGGGCCGAATCCGGCATCGCTTCCCGGATGAAGGCGATTTTGTCCATGGGGTCCGGGGCTTGTCATATGGACAAAGAAGAAATTCTTGAGACGGTACTCACAAGACTGGCTGTAAAATTATCTGATGAGCAATTGAATGTGGTCGCAAAGGTATTGAATGAAAAAATCGTGGTCATCACCGGCGGCCCCGGCACCGGTAAGACCACCCTGGTCCGGGCCCTGTGCGAGATTTTCAAACGCCTGGATCAAAAAACCGTCTTGAGCGCCCCCACGGGAAGGGCCGCGAGACGCCTTTCCGAGGTAACGGGGCAGAAAGCCTTTACCCTGCACAAACTCCTGGGATATGACCAGGAAAACCAGACCTTTGAAAAAAATTACACCAATCCCCTGGATCTGGATGTGTTTGTGGTGGATGAGGCCTCCATGGTGGATACCCTTCTCATGTATCACCTCATCGAAGCCATGCCCGCGACGGCAAGCCTGATCCTGGTGGGCGACACCTTTCAACTGCCTTCCGTGGGGCCCGGCAATGTATTGTCCGACATCATCGGGTCAAAAAGGGTAAAGGTGTTTTCCCTGACCCGGATATTTAGGCAGGCCGAAGAAAGCCCCATTGTCATGTATGCCCACAGCATCCGGAAGGGAGAGATGCCGGATTTTCAAAAAGCGGCTTCAGGATCGCTCTCTGAATTTTATTTTATTGAGAAGAACAGTCCGGACAAGGTGGTGGAAACCATTCTGGAGCTGTGTTCAAAGCGGATTCAAAAGGCCTTTCCCCATATTGACGAGATCCAGGTCCTCACTCCCATGCACCGGGGGGAAGCCGGAACCATCAACCTGAACCAGCAGCTCCAGAGGGTTCTGAACCCGGCCCCCGGCGGCATGGAGATCCGGGGGATCCTGTTTAAGACCGGCGACAAGGTCATGCATCTGAAAAACAATTATGAGAAAGAGGTGTTCAACGGGGACATCGGTCTGGTGGCCGAGGTCGTCAAATCCGAAAACAAGGTCCGGGTGGACTATGACGGCCGCATGGTCGAATATGACATCCTGGAGCTGGACGAGCTGACCCTGGCCTATGCCGTTTCCGTCCATAAATCCCAGGGCAGCGAGTATGCAGCCGTTGTCATCGTCCTGACCCTGGCCCATTTCCCCCTGTTGCAGAGAAACCTGCTTTACACGGCCATGACCCGGGGCAAGCGCCTGGTCATCATCGTGGGCTCTTCAAAGGCCCTGGAAACGGCCCTGAACAACAATAAAACCGTCCTGCGCCTCACCGGGTTAAGGCAGAAACTCACCGGGAACCCGATTTTTTGACCAGACGATTTTTGACCCATGTTCTGTTTTTAGGTTGTAACTCTCTTTATTTATGATATATATACGAAACAATCGTTTTCCCGTGCAATTTCTCGACAAGCGATACAAATTCCGGATAAGCATAGGTTTGGGTTTGAATAAAGTTTTAATATAAAAATTAACCGTTTCAAGGAGAAAGAGGATGACTGGTCTGAAGCATATCACCATAGGCAAAAAAATTACGGTAGGGGTGATTTGTTTAATTACCCTGGTCTCCGCCGGCATTGGAATTTTATCCTATGTACAGGCCCATCGAGCCATATATAGCCAGATGAAGGAGAATATCCCCCAGATGGCGGGTTACGGCGCCATGCTGGTCAGAAAGCAGTTGGATTATTATATCGTTGCCCTGGAGGGGGTTGCCGGCCGGAACGTCATCCGCGCCATGGATTGGGAGAAGCAACGGCCCGCCCTTGAATTCGAGGCCAAGAGGCTGAATTTTCCAACCATGGCCATCATCCACCCGGATGGGCAGGCCTTTTCTTCGGACGGGTCTAAGACGGCCCTGGGAGACAGGGACTATTTTCAGCGGGCCATGAAGGGCGAGACCAATTTTTCCAGCATCATCATCTCCAGGATCACCAATTCACCCATCATGGTGATTGCTGCCCCCATCAAGGATGAAGCCGGTAAGCCCCAAGGCGTCATCCTTGCCCAATTGAACGGGAACTGGCTCTGCGATATTACCGACCAGATCGGATATGGCCAGAAAGGATATTCCTATATCATCGACGGCAAGGCTACGATGATCGCCCATGCCAACCGGGACTTTGTCATGGAGCAGAAAAATTTCATCGAAGAGGCCAAGACCAAGCCTGAATATGCCAACCTGTCTTCCATGTTCCAGAAAATGATCAAGGGGGATTCCGGGTTTGACGAATATCCCTTCCTGGGTTCCGACCGGTTCTTCGGATATGCTCCGATTCAGGGAACCGCGGGATGGTCCATTGCCGTGGGCGCCCATAAGGCGGATGTGTTCCAGCAGGTCTTTGCCCTGCGCTTGAATATTCTCCTTTTTTCCCTGGCCTGTATTGTCTTCGGTGTTTTTATTGCCGTGTTTTTTTCCAAAAGCATTGCCGGCCCCATCCGGCGCACCATGGAGATGCTCAAGGACATCAGCGAGGGTGAGGGCGACCTGACCAAGCGGCTGGAAGCAACCTACAAAGATGAGATCGGAGACATGGCCGGTTATTTTAACCGGTTCCTGGAGAAATTGCAGGCCATGATCGGCAATATCGCCCTCAATGCCGATACCGTGGCCTCGTCTTCCACGGAATTGTCCTCGGTTTCGGCCCAGATGACCCTGAATTCGGAAAATACGGCTGAAAAAACCCAGGCCGTAGCCGCAGCCGCGGAAGAGATGAGTACGAATATGAAAAATGTGTCTTTGGCCATGGAGGACACCTCGGCCAATATCCAGATGATTGTTTCCGCGGCAGAAGAAATGACGGCCACCATCCAGGAAATCGCCAACAATACCGCCAAGGGCAATACCATCACCCAGACAGCCGTCCGGACCGCGGGGGAGGTCTCCAAAAAGGTCAACCAGCTCAGCACGGCGGCCAGGGACATCAGCAAGGTCACGGACACCATTGCCGATATTTCCGGCCAGACCAATCTTCTGGCCTTGAACGCCACCATAGAGGCGGCCAGGGCCGGGGAAGCCGGCAAGGGCTTTGCCGTGGTGGCCGGAGAGATCAAGGCCCTGGCCCAGCAGACTGCCGAAGCCACCAAGGAAATCAATTCGAAAATATCCGGGGTCCAGGCCACCACCACCGAATCCGTCAAGGCCATTGAAGAGATTGTCCAGGTCATCAACGACATCAATGATATCATGGCCACCGTGGCCACGGCCATTGAAGAGCAGTCGGCCACTACCCGGGAGATCTCGAAGAATGTCAGCCAGGCGGCTTCGGGCGTGGGTGACGCCAATGAAAATATGACCCAGATCACAGGGGCCACCGATGAGGTCACCCAGAATATTTCCCAGGTCAGCCATGAGGCGGAACAAATGAGTTCCGGCAGTTCCCAGGTCAATGACAGCGCCAAAGAGCTGTCGCGGCTGGCCGAGGATTTGAACCGGATGCTGGGCCAGTTCAAGATTAAATAGTCGATCCTGAAAAACTCATATCCCGGTTGCCGGCCGGATCAATATTATTGTAAACGGCAATCGGGATAGCATTCATCACTCCCTTCAGATTCTACCTCGCGGTAGACACTTTTGCCGTTCGGCTAACCGTTCCCCTTGTCGGGCCGGCAGAGGACTTTCATCTCCAAGTCATCAGGGCAAGGGTATCCCTGAACCGACCCAATTGAAAAAAAAACTTGACAAGATCTATCTCTGATATTATTTTGACCGACAAGTCAATAAATGACTTTAAAGTCAAATTATGACCGAATAGTCATAATTTGGTCTTTCGGCAGAAAAAGGACAGGAAACAATGAAACGCATCAGCAAGAAAAAAGAACTCATGGACCGGCTGATCAAGGAAGATGTGGTCAAGGCCGTGCTGACCCTGATTAAACAGGACCTCCCGGTGACCATGGATGAGGTGGCTCTGCAATGCGGGGTGGCCAAGGGCACCTTGTATAATTATTTTAAAAACAAAACAGATCTGATCAACTATGTGCATCAGGAAATTGTTCTGCCCATCAAGAAGGACTCCTATCAGATCTTTGAGTTGCCGGTCAGCCCAAGGGAGAAAATTCACACCTTTGTGGACCGGGTCTTCGGGTTTCAGAAGGAATACCCCCTTTATTTTAAATTTATCCAAAGCCAGCGCACTGCCATCGAAGCCCTGGATGAACGCATGGCTCTGGCCATTATGCCCTTGGTCAGAGTCTGTCAGGAGGGCATCGACTCAGGGGCGTTCCTGGATGTGGATTCCCATGTTATGGCCTGCATGATTTTCGGCAGCGTCATCGGTCCCATGGAATCCATGACCTACCGGGAAACCCCCGTCCAGGACCTGGACGCACTCAAAAAAGACGTACTCTGTCTGTTGGACAGAGTCTTACTTAAGAAACAGGAGAGATTATCGTGAAGCGGATTTTTGTCGCATGTATCGCTGCCGCCCTCCTGGGCGGCATCTATTTTTGGATCAGCGGGCCCAAGACCAGTGAGGCTGAAATTCAGGCCCGGCAGGCCGCAGCCCCCCGCCCGCCAGTGGAGGTGACGGTCTATACCGTTAAAAACAAGGCGGTTTCCCTGACCAAGGACCTTTCCGGAAGAACTTCCGCCTTTAAGGTGGCGGAAATCCGGCCCCAGGTTACGGGCATCATTCTCAAGCGGCTGTTCACCGAAGGCAGCCACGTGGACAAGGGGCAGCAGCTTTATCAGATCGACCCGGCCACCTATCAAGCCGCCTATGACAGTGCCCGGGCCAACCTGACCAAGGCTCAGGCCGATGTCAAGGCCGTGGCCCCCAAGCTGGAGCGTTACGCCCACCTGGTAAAGATGGGCGGGGTCAGCCGGCAGCAGTACGACGATGCCGTGGCCTCGCTGGCCCAGGCAGAGGCCGGCGTGGCCGTGGCCCAGGCCAATTTGACTTCGGCCAGGATCAACCTGGACTATACCAAGGTGTTTTCCCCCATTTCCGGGCATATCGGCAGGTCCTCGGTCACCGAGGGCGCCCTGGTCACGGCCAACCAGACCGAGGCCCTGGCCGTGGTCCAGAACCTGGACCAGATCTACGTGGATGTGAACCAGTCCAGCGACGACCTCATGGCGTTGCGCCGGCAGATGAATGATCCGACCCAGGCCTCTCTTTTTGTGGGCAAGGAAAAGGAGGCCTATGGTCATCCGGGCCGGATCCTTTTCTCCGATGTCACCGTGGACCAGGGCACGGGCATGGTCCAGTTGCGGGTTCTGTTCCCCAACCCGGAGAACGAACTCCTGCCCGGTCTCTTTGTCCGGGCCCGGGTGGAGCAGTTCCGCCAGGAAGACGCCATTACCGTGCCCCAGCAGTCTGCGGTCCGGAACCCGGACGGTTCCGTGTCCGTGTGGGCTGTGGATGCCGAAAACACCGTGCAGGAGCGCAGGATCACCGTCTCTGAGGTGGTGGGCGACCGCTGGCTCGTGACCTCGGGCCTTGAGCCCGGGGATCGGGTGGTGGTGGCCGGCCTCCAGAAGATCCAGGCCAATGACAAGGTTACGCCCAAGGAAATAACCGATACCAAATAGTTAGGAAAATCAGATGTCCAAGTTTTTTATCAACAGACCCATATTCGCCTGGGTCATCGCCATCGTCATCATGCTGGCCGGTCTGTTCGCGGTGCTGACCTTGCCGGTGGAGCAGTATCCAAAGATCGCACCGCCCAGCGTGCAGATCTCCACAACCTATCCCGGCGCTTCGGCCGAGGTCCTGGAAGACAGTGTGGCCCAGGTCATTGAGCAGAGCCTGACCGGCATCGACTATCTCAGATATTTTTCATCCTCCAGTGAATCCAGCGGCCGGCTCACCATCACCCTGACCTTTGAGCCCGAGGCAGACCCGGATATCGCCCAGGTCCAGGTCCAGAACAAGGTGGCCACCATCCAGAACCTTTTGCCCCAGGAGGTCCAGCAGCAGGGGGTGACCGTGAAAAAGGCGGCCAAGAGCTATCTTATGCTGGTGGGGCTTTACAGCGAAGACGGCAGCATAGATAACAACCAGATTGCGGATTTTATCAAATCCAACCTGGCCGACCCCATCTCCCGGGTGGAAGGGGTGGGGGACCTCATGGTATTCGGGGCCCAGAATGCCATGCGCATCTGGCTGAACCCTGAAAAACTAAACGCCTACAGCCTGATGCCGAATGATGTCATCGCGGCCATCAAGGCCAGGAACGCGGACGTGACCTCGGGCCAGTTGGGCGGTGCCCCGGCCCTTCCGGGCCAGCAGCTCAACGCCACGGTGTCGGTCCAGTCCAAACTCCGGACCGTGGCGGATTTTCAGCAGATCCTGGTCAAGGTCAACGCCGACGGTTCCCAGGTCCGCCTGGGCGACCTGGCCCGGGTGGAACTGGGGTCGGAAAGCTACGGCATGAATTCAAAATACAAGGGCATGCCGGCCGCAGCCATGGCCATCAGCCTGGCCACCGGCGCCAATGCCCTGGACACGGCCCAGAGGGTCAAGGGCCGGGTTAAGGATTTAGAGGCCTTTATCCCCCGGGGGCTCAAGGTGGTCTTTCCCTACGACACGACCCCCTTTGTCCGGCTTTCCATTGAAGAGGTGGTGAAAACCCTTGTGGAAGCCATTGTCCTGGTCTTTTTCGTCATGTACCTGTTCCTTCAGAATTTCAGGGCCACCCTGATCCCCACCATTGCGGTACCTGTGGTGCTGTTGGGCACCTTCGGGGTCCTGTCGGCCTTCGGCTTTTCCATCAACGTGCTGTCCATGTTCGCCATGGTCCTGGCCATCGGGCTTCTGGTGGACGACGCCATCGTGGTGGTGGAGAACGTGGAGCGGGTCATGTCGGAGGAAGGGCTCTCCCCCAGGGAGGCGACCTTAAAGTCCATGCAGCAGATCACCGGCGCCCTGGTGGGGATTGCCCTGGTGCTGTCTGCCGTGTTCATCCCCATGGCCTTTTTTTCCGGCTCCACCGGGGCCATCTACCGGCAGTTCTCTTTGACCATTGTCTCGGCCATGGCCCTGTCCGTGCTGGTGGCTCTGGTCCTGACCCCGGCCCTGTGCGCCACCATGCTCAAGCCCGTGGCCCACAACCCGGAGAGAAAGGGGTTTTTCGGCTGGTTCAACCGGGGCTTTAACCAGGTCCGGAATTTTTACCGGGGCAGCGTCTCCTATACGGCCTCAAGGGTCCTGCGTTTCCTTCTTATCTACGCCCTGGTCCTGGGGGGCATGGTGTTTCTGTTCCGGGCCATTCCCACGGGCTTTCTGCCCGACGAGGACCAGGGCCAGATGATGCTCATGGTCTCAGCCCCGCCCGGGGCCACCATGGAGCGGACCATGGAATCGGTGAAGATGGTGGAGGACTATCTCCTGACCCAGGAGGGGGAGAACGTTGAGGGCTTTTTCACGGTCACGGGCTTTAGCTTTGCCGGCGAGGGTCAGAATGTGGGGTTGGGTTTCATCGCCCTCAAGGACTGGAAGCTGAGGCAGCGGCCGGACCAGAAGGCTGCGGCCATCGCGGCCCGGGCCATGCAGCGGCTCTACGGCATCCAGGATGCCTCGGTCTTTGCCTTTATCCCCCCGGCCATTTCCGAGCTGGGCAATGCCACAGGCTTTGACCTCATGCTGGTGGACCGGGCGGCCTGGGCCACCAGGCCCTGGTCCAGGCCAGGAATATGATGCTGGGCCTGGCCTCCCAAAATCCCAAGCTGATGGGGGTTCGCCCCAACGGTCTTTCCGACGTGCCCCAGTACAAGCTGTCCGTTGACTATGAACAGGCCGAAGTCTTAGGGGTCTCAACTTCCGACATCACCAGCATCCTCAAGACCGCCTGGGGCTCCACCTATGTCAACGATTTCATGGACAAGACCAGGGTCAAGAAAGTCTATATGCAGGGGGATGCGGACACCCGCATGGCGCCCGGCGACATCGACCGCTGGTACGTGCGCAACAACAAGGGCGAAATGGTCCCCTTCTCCTCCTTTACCCATGGGGAATGGTCCTATGGTTCGCCCAAGCTGGAGCGTTACAACGGGACTGCCTCCATGGAAATTTTGGGCGCCCCGGCCCCGGGGGTCAGTTCAGGCGAGGCCATGGTCATTATGGAAACCCTGGCCGCCAAGCTGCCCCAGGGCATCGGCCTGGAATGGACCGGGATCTCCTATGAGGAACGGACCGCCGGGTCCCAGACCCTGACCCTGTACGCGGTCTCCCTGCTCTTTGTGTTCCTGTGCCTGGCCGCCCTGTACGAGAGCTGGTCCATCCCCTTTTCCGTCATGCTGGTGGTGCCCCTGGGCATTGTGGGCTCCGTGGTCGCCACCAAGTGGGCCGGTCTCGCCAATGACGTGTACTTCCAGATCGGTCTGCTCACCACCGTGGGGCTGGTGGCCAAGAACGCCATCCTCATCGTGGAGTTTGCCAGGGATCTTGCGGACCACCAGGGCATGGATCTGATCCGGGCGGCCAAGACAGCGGCTGCCCAGCGCCTGCGGCCCATTCTCATGACCTCCTTTGCCTTTATCCTGGGGGTTACCCCCCTGGCCCTGTCCGACGGGGCCGGATCCGCCAGCCAGAACGCCATCGGCATCGGCGTCATCGGCGGGATGTTGGCGGCCACATCCCTGGCCATCATCTTTGTTCCCCTGTTTTTCATCCTCATTGAGGGACGGAAAAAAAACCGGGTGCCCGGCACCCAAAGCGAGGTGACCCATGAGGCGTAAATTGACGGTAGCCCTCCTGGCCGTGGTTCTGATGACCACGGCCGGCTGCTCCTTTATCCCTGAATACAAACAGCCGGACCTGCCCGTGGCTTCCACCTGGGAAGGCAGGGCGCCTGCCGGCGCTGAATCATCCGATCAGGCCCTTGCCGGGCAGGAGGCGGCCGGTCAGAAAACCAAGCCCCTTGGCCCAGGACCTGGCCTGGCAGTCCTATTTCGAGTCCAAACCGTTGCAGCAGATCATCACCCTGGCCCTGGACAACAACCGGGACCTGAGAGTGGCCCTGCTGAATATTGACAAGGCCAAAGCCGCCTTTCGGATCCAAAAGGCCGATTCCCTGCCCGTGGTGGCCGGTTCTGCTGCGGCTTCCCGCCAGGGCGTGGCCGAGGACAGCAGCAGCACCGGGTCTGCCTATACCGGCGACACGGGCTTGAGCGCCAACCTTGGGGTCACCGCCTATGAGCTGGATTTCTTCGGGCGGGTGAAGTCCCTGAACCAGGCTGCTCTGGAAACCTATCTGGCCACGGAAGAGGCTGCGGTCAGCACCCGCATCGCTCTCATCGCCCAGACCGCGGACGCCTACCTGGCCCTGCTGGCGGACCGGAAACTGCTGGCGCTGGCCAAAGATACCTTTGAGGCCCAGCAAAAGACCCATGACGTGATCCAGAGCCAGTATGAGGTCGGATCCGTCACCCAACTGGATCTGGCCCAGGCCAAGACAGCCGTGGAAAGCGCCCGGGTCTCCATCGCCCTTTACAGCCGCCAGATGGTCCAGGCCGAGAACGCCTTAACCCTGCTGGCCGGCAGCCCGGTCAAGGATCTGATTTCAGCCTCTGAGACCATTGACGACATCCGGTTCATGGCGAACCTGCCGGCAGGGCTCCCCTCCCAGGTGCTGTTGGCCCGGCCGGACATCCGGGCGGCCGAACACCGCCTCAAGGTAGCCAATGCCGATATCGGGGCGGCCCGGGCGCCCTGTACCCCTCCATCAGCCTTACCGGCTCCCTGGGGGTGGCCAGCCAGAGTCTGACCTCTATGTTTGACGTATCCGACAGCCTGGCTTGGTCCTTTACGCCCTCCCTATCCATTCCCATCTTTAACCGGGAAGGACTCAAGGCCGGCCTGGAATCGGCCACCATCGCCGAAAAAATAACTGTGTCCGAGTATGAAGGTGCGGTACAGACCGCATTCCGGGAAGTGGCGGACCAATTGGCGGCCAGAAAGACCTATCAGGAGCAGTTGGCGGCTCAGGAAGCCCTGGTCAGGGCCACCCGGGAAACCTATGACCTGTCATTGGCCCGGTACGAGAACGGGGTGGATGATTTTCTGACCGTGCTGGATTCCCAGAGGGCCCTTTTTGCCGCAGAGCAGGGGGGCATCACCATCCGCCAGGCCTGGCTGAGCAATCTCATCAACCTGTATAAGGTTCTTGGCGGCGGACAGATCTGATTCAGATGCGTTGGGGCTGGGCCCGGGCTTTTGGTGGGCACCAAAAATAGAGAGGCTAATCCATTGTATCATGCATCAAACCAGGGCATGGACAATTTCGCCCAGCCGGATCACCCCCCGGTTGATATCATCGGTCCAACGGGAGGCGTTCAGGCGGATAAAGTTTTTATATCGCCGGGTGGCTGAGAAAAGATAGCCCGGCGACAGGGTGATGCCGGCCTGAAGGGCCATCTTATATAAAATGAGGGAGTCAACGGTTTCAGGCATCTGGATCCAGAGGACAAATCCGCCGGCCGGCCTTGACACCCGGGTGCCTTCCGGGAAATGGCGGGTAACGGCCTCATACATATTTGATATACTGCAGGCATAGGCCCGTCTCACCTTTCTCATATGGGATTCATAGCCCCCCGACTGGAGATATTCCGCCAGGGCCATCTGGGGAAGGGTGGCCGTGGCCAGGCTGGAGGTAAATTTCAGCCATTCGATTTTGGACTGGTACCGGCCTGCCGCGACCCAGCCCACCCGGTATCCGGGACAGAGGGTTTTGGAAAAGGAAGAACACAACAGGACAAGCCCTTTTTTGTCATAGGCCTTGCACACCGAGGGCCTTTCATCGGAAAAATGCAGCTCCCCGCTGGTATCCACCTCTATCAGCGGAATGTCGAGGCCTGCCAGCAGACCCACCAGGCGTTTCTTTTTTTCATCCGGGATACAGCTTCCCAGGGGATTGTTGTAATTTGAAATCACAAGACAGGCCTTTACCGGGGTTTGCTCCACGGCAAACATCAGGGTATCGATGTTGATCCCCTCGCTGGGATGGGTCGGTATTTCAAGGGCCTTGAGGCCCATGGATTCCATGCTCTGCAGGATGCCGAAATAGGTGGGGGACTCAATGGCCACCGTATCCCCTGACTTGCATACGGCTCTCAGGCAAAGGTCCACAGCCTCGATGCAGCCCATGGTGGTGATGATTTCATCGGGGTTGATGGTGGCCCCGGCCTTGAGTGATTTCTGGGCGATTTGAATCCTCAGGGGTTTGTATCCGGGCGGGATATCATATTTGATGCTTTCAAGGCTTTTTTTCCGGGCAATGGAGGCCAGGATCCGGTTCAGCTTGTCCGCGGGCAGAAGATCGGAATTGGGGGTGGCCACCCCCAGGGGAACCAGGTCGGAATTGAACATGTCTTTCATGACCATCATGGTCAGTTCATGGATGCTGACCTTGGTGGGATCACACCGGGGGGGAGGAAATGTCCGGAACAGGAACCGAGCTGGAAAACCGGGACCGGACATAATACCCGGACTGGGGTTTGGCCGCTATCAGGCCCTGGCTTTCCAGAAGCCCATAGGCCTGGAGAACCGTTGTGACACTGATCCGCTTCCGGATGCTCATTTCCCGGACCGAGGGAATGCGGTCCCCGGGACGGTAGGTCCGGGTTTCAATCATCCGGGCAATATGGCCGGCAACCTGTTCATACAGTTTGCCGCTCTTGTTTTCTTTTAAGGGCATGGCGTATTCTTTCTTTTTTGAAAAAGGGTACACATGGCCGCGCATTATACCAGTACAGTTTAGAAAAAAGCAAATTGTTATGGCTACAAAAAGCAAAAATTGGATCTGTTATTATTTGATCCGCAACGATAATATAAATTTCAAAAGAACGGAACAACCGGCCTGAGACCAGGCCCTAACCTATAAGGAGGGCTTATACGACACAACCTCATTTGCTACAGACACTTACTTATGTAAAAAGATCCTGCCCCATGGGCAGGATCTTTTTTTGAGAAATCAAGGCAGATGCGGTATGATGCCGGGGTTGACCTAAAATAAGGATGAAAGATGAATTTTGTTAAATCCGCGGCGACGCCTGAAATCCGGTCGGAGAAGGCCTATTATTTTATCTTCTCCCATAACGATATCCTTGTGTCCGGGGAGTCCCCGGATCGGTTGTCCATTCCCTGCCTCAGCGAGACAACAGCAACAGAAATGGGCTTGGGCGGGGTCCGGTTTTTGGGGCGATATGATTCAATAGACTGCTGGTGCGCCCGTATGGGGCCGTCGGATCTTCCGGAAAAATACCGGATGGTCAGCCTCCGCTCGCTTTACGGCAAGGCGGATGCGGATTTCTGGAGTATTTCAGGGTATGCAAGACAGATTCATGACTGGAACCTGAATTTCCAATTCTGCGGCAGGTGCGGCCGGGCAACAGCGGCCGGGACCACAGAGCATTCCCGGATCTGCCCCCAATGCAGCTTGACCTCCTACCCCAGGATTTCCCCGGCCATCATCACCGCGGTGGTAAAGGACAACCAGATCCTCCTGGCCAGGGGGTGAATTTTCCCATAAAGGAGATGTTCAGTGTCCTGGCCGGGTTTGTGGAACCGGGGGAGTCCCTGGAAGAATGCATCCGCCGTGAAATTTTTGAGGAAGCCGGGATCCGGGTAAGGCGGGTCCAATATTTCAAAAGCCAGTCCTGGCCGTTTCCCGACAGCCTCATGATCGGGTTTACGGCTGAATATGACGGGGGAGCCCTTTCCATTGACAGGACGGAACTCCTTGAGGCCCGGTGGTTTACAAAGGACACCCTTCCCCTGGTTCCGGGGAAACAGAGCCTGGCCGGGGAACTCATTGACTGGTTTGTCCGGACACAAAGCTGAAAAGGTGAAAGTCTGTGAGATATGGCTGCCAGGCCTTTGGATCTGCAGGAACCAAAGAACCGGATCAGGCCTGTTTTTCAGGAAAGAAGAAGGATCTGATCCACCCCCGGAGGGTGTTTCCCTGTAAAATTTCTTTTTCCGCGGATTCAAGGGCCAGGTTCATGGCCTTGGTGTCGGAAAACCGGTCTTTCCGGGTGATGATCCGGCGCTCGGGGTCCAGGGGCCGGATGACCCTGGCCGGGTTGCCTGCGGCCGTGACATTGGCCGGGATGTCCGAGGTCACCACCGAGCCCGCGCCGATAATGCTGTTTTTCCCGATGGTCACCCCTTTGCAGACAATGGCGCTGTCGCCGATCCAGACATTTTCCTCAAGAATGACCCGGCTGGTTTCCTTGGGCGGCAGGGACCGGTCATAGATCCCGTGCCAGTCTGAATCCGTAATATAGGCATGGCTGGCCAGCATGCAGGAGTCGGCGATGGAGATATGGTTGGCGGCGCTGATCCGGACCCCGGGGGAAATCAAGACATGGTCGCCGATGGAAATGCCGTGGATATCTTTCCGGTCCGACCAGACCGTGAGCCTTGTCACTTTATCCGAGCAGCCCAGAAGGGTGATATTGTTTCCGATGCAAATGGGTCCGCCGAATACTTCAATATACCAGGGCTTAACAATAAAGGGGTTTTTCCCGAGCCGGGTCAACTGGGGGGCCAGCTTATGCCGGATATACAGGTGCTGAAGCCTGTACCAGGCCTGTTTGATATAATAGGGCCGGTAGTCCCGGATCATTTCACAAGATTCTTATACAAAAACCCGTCCCAGGCGTCGTGGGAAAAAAGCCGTGAGGCCGGGGTCAGATCGTAAAGGGCGTCGGCGGCCATGAGGACCACGGCATTGGTCCAGGAAAGCTTTTCTTCGGGCCAGATCACCATGTCCGGATAGGTATAGCCGCACCAGAAGGTTTTATCCTCATAGATCCGGTCCTGGATCCAGGAGAACACAATGCCCGCTTTTTTGCTGCGGCCCATGGCGAATAAGGCCAGGACCAGTTCCGAGGTTTCGGCCATGGTTACCCAGGGCTGGTCTGAGACGCATCTGACCCCCTGGCCTTCAATGACATATTTCTGCCAGTATTTTTCGATGCGGGCCTCGGCCTTTTCGCCGGTCAGGGCGCTGCTCAGGACCGGGTAAAACCAGTCCATGGAAAACCGGGATTTGCTGATATTGTAAGTATGGGTATTTTCCCGGATGGACCGGCCCAGTTTGTGGAAGGCTGTTTCCCATGAAACACGGGTTTTTCAAGAACAAAGGCAAGGGACAGGGCGCATTTCAGGCTCAGGTAGATGGAGCTTGAGCCGGACAAA
>JAAUSZ010000259.1 GCA_012031875.1 Desulfobacula sp. | reverse complement strand
ACGGGAATATATTGCCTCCTTAAATATAGGAGATGACAATAACGTGTTTCCTTTGGGATATACCAGAGCCCGAGAAATTGTTAAAAATGCAGGGAAAATGGTAAGTGTGAATTTGAATCCCCATGACCTTAGACGACATGCAGCCACTTATGCAAGCAGATCAGGGGTTCCCATTGAAATCGTTTCAAAAATAATTCTCCGCCATGCGAATCTGTCAACCACCCAGCGGTATCTTGGTAAAGTCAGTGATACAGAAGCTATTCACTGGATTGATAATCTTTACAGATAAAATTATCGGGGATTGGTATAAGCCGATCCCCGATTTGCCTTAAAAATTCTTCCCATCCAGATCATTAAAATTAATGGGATTGTTTTGTTTGTTTGGATAAAGCACAAATCCGCCATTAGCTGAACCACTGATAAAAGATGAAGGAGCGTAAGACAGACTTGAAGAAGGTGGTATCACCAGGGTGTCACACCTCCAGAAAACGGGAGGCCAAGAAGCCGTCAATCGAATGACGGGTTTGGCTGTTATATATCATTCGCATATTGTTTTTTCTGCTTCGCTTGGTGCTACACCTCCAAAATCAGGGAACCCTCTAATAAATAAAATACCTCTATCAGTTTTTATATATGCAGAGTATCCATTATCGTATATTTGATTTACTATGTAATAAGGAGCTTTTGGGGTCCAGCTTGATATGCTTTCAAGAATATCATTAATATTTTTATTAAGTTTAGTGCATAACCGCCACTTTTTTTCATCGCCTGTTATCAGAGTCAAAAAAGGACTTTTATATAAAAAATATTCAAATCCGTTTGAACTCCCCCCTGTCACGCAGAAAGAGTAACATTTGACGCCATTAATACTTGGAGACAATAAAGCAAAGGGCACATTTCGAAAAAATATGGCGATAATGATAATACTGACTATTACAATTATTTTTTTCATTTTTATTTTCATTTAAGGTCGAAACTACTTTAGTTTCCTAATTCATTTATCGTATACGTGAATCATCGCGTTCGTATTGGGCTTATTCGGATACAAGACAAATCCACCTGATGCTGAGCTATTAATCTTATTATTTGCGGTAAAAGGAAACACTTCAAACGCCTGTCCTCCAAAAGTCTGCCCCAAATAATCGCCAGAACGAGTTCCTACTTCGCCAATAATTGTTCTATTCCCCCAAGGTTGTGGATCGAAATCGTAAACATCAATCCTACCATTCGAAGATGGATTGAGTCTGCCGATACCAAAATTAAATTCTGAAGTATAGACATTCTCATTAAGCCTGTCCGTTTCGCTTTGAGTTAAATAAAATGACTCGCCTTTGCCGAAGAAATAATGTTCTGCTAATCTCTTTTCAACCGCACTATCGACTCCTGGCAGGGAAGATAAAATCGCTGCCCCTGTTGCATTTTTAACACCCTCAAGAAGAATTTGCCCACTATAAATAATAACTCCTGCAGACTTTTGTAAATCGTGAAGCGGTTTCAACCCATCCGGATCGTTAAAATTAATGGGATTGTTTTGAACATACGCATAAAAGTTAATCCCTGCCTCAAACCCCAGCGGATCTTCATTCAAAAACCTGCCGATTTCCGGATCATAATACCGTGCCCGGTAATAGTAAAGGCCTGTTTCCTCATCAAACTCCCCGGCCCGTGTATTTCAGGGTGTTGGGGCTGGTTCCAGAAGAGCTGATCACCTCCCCGAACGGGCCGTAGGTGGTGGTTTCAACCTCATCCCCGTTGTGCCCGGTCAGGGCCGTGACGCTGTTTAAATGATCATGATGAAAGGTGCGGCCTTTTTCTTCTCCCTGGTCCGTCAGATATCCGTATATGATCTCGTCCACCACCACGCCCCGCAGGTACCTGGCTGTCAGGGCATTGCCGCCGTCATAGACCGCTTCATAGTGTTCTCCCTCCATCAGGTATTTGCGGGTCTGATCCGGGCCTGCCTTTTCAATCCGGTAATCATTGGGATCATAGGCAAAGGTGTGGGTGCCGGATTCATCTGCCAGGGTGGTGATCCGGTTCTTCTGGTCATATGTATAGCTCTGCAGGACAGCATCCGAGCCGCCCCGCTTTTCGATGCGGTTCCCGGCAGCATCATGGATGTACCGGTAAACCACCGGGCCGGTGTCGCTGCCGTCCCTGACCTCATCCAGGCGGTTGCCGGGGTTGTTGTAGAGATAGTGCCGGGTGCCGGAGGCATTGGCCATAGTCTTGCGGTTGCCCACGGTATCGTAGGTATAGCTTTGATCATCGGCAGGGACCGGATAATCGGCACTGGTCAACCGATACAGGGCGTCATAGGCATAGGTGACGGTTCCTGTATCATCTGTTGCGGTCAGGATATTGCCGGTGTTGTCATGGGTATAGGTTACGGTATGGCTGTACTTGTCTTCCGCGCTGGTGTTTTTCAATTCTGTGAGCCGGTTGCTGTTGTCGTATTTGTAAGAAGTTTTGGCCCGGTTGGACAGGATACGGTCCAGCAGACGGCCTGCCGGATCATAGTGATAAGAAACCTGGAGATACCCCTTGTTGCGCTCAGCCGTCAGGCGGTTGGCGGAATCATACTGATACTCCGTGATCTCGTTCTGGTAATCGGTTTTGCGGATAACGTTGCCCGCAGCATCATAGGTCCAGGTCAGGGACCTGTTCAGGCGGCTGTCGGTCTTTGAGGTGAGCCGGTGCTGTTCGTCATAGGCAAAGGTGTATGTGACCTCGTCATTGGCAGCCCCGGTCAGGTCGCCATAACTGTCATAGGTAAAGGATTCAAAGGCATTGTCAGTGAGAAAGGCAACATGGGTCAGGCGATTGAGCCGGTCACGGGTGTATTGGGTGATCCTTCCCAGGCGGTCGGTTTTGGTCAGGACGTTCCCGGCCTGGTCATAGGTGAAGGTCACGGTCTTGTCTGCAGGGGTTTCATGGATGGGGTCGATGACTTCTTTGAGACGACCCAGGCCGTCATACACAAACCGGGTGGTTTGGCCCTTGGCATCGGTGATAGAGGTCATGTTACCCAGAAGATCGTAGGTGTAGCGGGTTTCTCCGTTCAGGGCATCCAGGGTCCTGATTACCCGGTTGAACGCGTCATATTCATTGTACACCGTTGCGTTCCGGCTGTTTTTGGGCTGAAGCCCGGCTGCGGCATTGGCGTCAATGGTCCGGATCAGGTTGCCGTTGGGGTCGTATTGGTAGAGGGTTTCAAAGCCCAGGGGCGTGATCTCCCTGGTCCTGCGGCCTAGGGCATCGTATTCAAACCGGACGGCATGGCCGTTGGCGTCAATGATTTTGACCAGCCTTCCGCCAAGATCATAGACCGATTGGGTCCGGTTGCCGTTGGCGTCGATGACCGCGGTCCGGCGGTTCATGGCATCATATTCATACCGGGTGATATGTCCGTTGGGGTCGGTGGTCCGGATCAGGTTGCCCCCTGCATCGTATTCATAGGTGGTGACATGGCCGTCGATATCCGTGGTGGAGATCAGGCGGTCGGCGGCATCGTAGGCATGGGTGGCATGGGTGCTTGCTTTCCCGATCCGAAACTCCCCGGTATCATAGGAAAACAACAGGGCGGAACCGGTTACCTGTATGTGATCAAGGCATCGTATATAATTCATGAACATCAATTTTTGACAGATGACCTGTGTCGTCGAGATGAATATCTACAGATATACCCTGATAAGGGCCGCACCGGGGTTTATCCCATATTGTGGTAGAATAACGATTTTGAAATTCGTCATAACTGAAAGCTATGTCTGGCTTAACTAAGGTATTGTCATATTTAGCCACCACATTACCTAATACCGCCTCAATCTTTTCACGCGGGTCCCCAACACGCAGTTGAGTGGTAAGCGAGTCTCTAACCTCAACCGTAGGCAGACAATTTTTGTAACAAGCCGTTAAAATGACTGTGATAAGCAGAACGGCAAATGTTTGCATCTTTCGCCACAGCCGTTGCTTGTGTGCCAACCAGGATTTATCATATTTTTCTATTTTAATCATTTGGCGTACACTCCTTGCATCATATTGGTATTTGGTTTGTTTGGATAAAGCACGAATCCGCCATTAGCCGAACCACTGATAAAAGATGAAGGAGCATAAGACAGACTTGAAGAAGGTTTCCCGTATTCAGCGCCAGGCACAGTCAGAATCGGTGTCGGACGCGTTCCTGTCAGGCTCTCTACAAAAGTATTGGCGTAAGAATTGCTGTTGAGCCCTAATGGCCAATACGGGATCTGGTTCTGATTCGTTACGTTTGCGAATTCCTTTGCATTTGCAACAGAATCGGCAAAGTCCCGTCCAATAGTTCCGACATATTGCATATCGACAACTTCTGAAGGTGAATCAGGGAAACGCTGATTATATACACGAGCCACTGCTTCAATTTGACCGAACCCAAAGCCTCCCGACCCTCCGTTTCCGGCCGATGCAGAGAATGAGCCGCCGCTGGCGGATAAACCGCTGTTCGAAACGCTCCCTGACAATCCTTGAGCAGCCGGCCCACCACGGGTAGCAAATTGTTTACCCGTAACAGTATCCTTAAGCAAAACAAATTGGTGATAGGTACCAGGTGCTGGAGTTTTTGTGTATCCCATTGAAACAATTGTCTTTAACCCATCCGGATCATTAAAATTAATGGGATTGTTTTGGACATACGCATAAAAATTAACGCCAGCCTTAATCCCAGCGGATCATTAGAGATGTTTCCCGCATTGAGCACAATTTTTTGGAAGAAATCCGCCCCAGTAGTTGAACTCCATTCCAAATACCATAATCTTTCTTTTATAATATCGATTACCACAATATGGGCAACGTAACGAAAGCGAATATAACCCGGCACAAACAAAAATAAAAATAGTGGGCCAGATAAATATGTTGTTTACATATATGGTCAAAGTCATGAACCCGAAAGTGTTAATAAGTGTAAAAAATAACGTAAGAAAAGCTCGTTTTCTCACCGACATTTTTAAGCCGGATGCTTTTGCACTTTTTTGCTCCCCACCGCTTGAATTATTTAGCATAAACTGCTCTCATCATATTCAGGTTTGGTTTGTTCGGATAAATCACGAATCCACCACCAGCGGATCCTGGCGGGGAAGGAGTGGATGGCATAGCCCAATTTATGAAATCACGCACCGTTGCTGTACCGGTAACATCGAATGCGCCTGAATAGCCAACAGGAGTAGCTCCAGGCCCAACACCAAGAGTAAGTCCCATTGTTTCACCAGTGTTGGCGTCATGAAAAATAGTTAAGTTGGCCGGTCCTATAGATATGTTTTGATTCACAGTCTTACCGCTGACATTATCAATGCCGCCTTTGACGTAACCGACAAAGATATCGGCTGAAACATTAACTCCTGCAGTCGCGCCGATGGAACCAAAAAAGCCTATATCAGCACGTTGACCAAAAAGGCCAGGGTTTATCACTATACCTCCAGAAGCTTCTGCGCCAGTGGGTGCGGCCGCTGTCACTCCTCCGCCGAAAAGAATGTTGATCAATCCCATCGGATCATTAGAATTAATGGGATTGTTTTGGACATACGCGTAAAAATTAACCCCGGCCTCAAACCCCAGGGGATCTTCATTCAAGAACCGCCCGATTTTCGGATCATAATATCTTGCCCGGTAATAGTAAAGCCCTGTTTCCTCGTCAAGCTCCCGGCCCGTGTATTTCAGGGTGCTGGGGCTGGTTCCCGAAGAGCTGATCGCCTCCCCGAACGGGCCATAGCTTACGGTTTCAACCTCATCCCCGTTGTGCCCGGTCAGGGCCGTGACGCTGTTTAAATGATCATGATGAAAGGTGCGGCCTTTTTCTTCTCCCTGGTCCGTCAGATAGCCGTATATGATCTCGTCCACCACCACGCCTCTCAGGTATCTGGCAATAAGGGCATTGCTGCCGTCATAGACCGCTTCATAATGTTCCCCCTCCATCAGGTATTTGCGGGTCCGGGTTGGATCAGCCTTTTCAATCCGAAAGTCATTGGGATCATAGGCAAAGGTATGGGCGCCAGACGGGTCTGTGAGGCTTGTGGTCCGGTTCTTCTGGTCGTAGGCGTATGCTTGCAGGACAGCGTCTACACCGTCCCGCTTTTCGATGCGGTTTCCGGCAGCATCATGGATGTACCGGTAAACCACCGGGCCGGTGTCGCTGCCGTCCCTGACCTCATCCAGGCGGTTGCCGGGGTTGTTGTAGAGATAGTGCCGGGTGCCGGAGGCATTGGCCATAGTCT
>JAAUSZ010000258.1 GCA_012031875.1 Desulfobacula sp. | reverse complement strand
CCAGCTCCTGATGAATGAAAAATTCTCCACGTCAGCCTGGTGGAGCCCATTGAAAAATCAACCTCAGGTATAATGACGGGTATACCAATCTCATTGACAGCATCGGATATGTGGATCCCCAGAAGGCTCTGAGGCTTTGGGAAGATATTTATCCGAACAAGGTGGGGATCAGCTATAATGAATCCACCTTTGATACGGAGAAAATCAAGGATTATCTGAAAAGCTTTAAAAAAGCGGATCTTGCCATGCCCTCCATCATTATCATGGATGGTTTGAACTTTGATAAAGACGTTTCAGGGACCCTTGAAAGACTGGATCAGTTGAGCCGGGAATTTTCCGTGTTTATCTGGTTTTCCATCAAAAGCCACAGGGAAGAAAAACTCTGCGACGACGGATATCCCATCCAGCTTGAAACCTATAAGGACAAATTTGATAAGGCCGTTTTTCTGAACCCTGTGGGAGACAAGATAGAGGCCGTGATTCTAAAGGACGGCGCCCGGACCGATCGGACCTTCCGGCTTGACTCGGCCACCATGACGGCTTTAGAGGAAGAATAGCCTTTACAAAAAAACAAAAGGCAGCGCAGGTCAACGGCTTTGGCATGGACCTGCGCTGCCTTGGTCCGGTCAAACCCATTGCCGGATAAAATTTTCAATGGCTTTGTAAACCCGGTCAGCCCCCTGCCCTATTAAAATTCCATGCCGATGATAATCAAAAATATAACATTCCTTGGTTTCCGATCCAAGGCCTTCAAATAATTTCAGGGTTCCCCTGGGGTTCACCACCGGGTCTTTTCTGGATTGAACCACCAGGGCCGGTTTTTGAATGGTTTTCAATCTGGGTTCAAGGGATTCCATAAGTTTTTCCAATTGGTGAATCCCTGCAATGGGGTTTCGAAAATAATTGATATGGGGATTTTCAGGGTTATTTTCAACAAATTCCTTGGCCATGGCTGTGAGATGAATCTTTTTGATCATGGTGTTCCAGGAATCGACCGCGGAAACAAAATATGAGCCCAGATCCTGGAGCCTCATGGGAGGTGCTACGGCAAAGACGGCGGCCATGGCGTCCACCCGGGTACACAGGTCCAGGGCAAGCCCGGCCCCGGTTGAAAACCCGCCGACAACGAGTTTCTCACAGGAATGCCGAAGCACCACAAAGGCCTCTTCCACAGATTCAATCCATTGCTCGAATTTTGTACCGGCAAGGTCTACAGGGGAAGTGCCGTGGCCTTTCAGCCTCGGCACATAAACCGTAAATCCGGTTTGGTGGAGATACTGCGCAAAGGCCCTCATCTCTTCCGGGGCCGCCATATATCCATGGATCAGCAGGATGCCGGGAGCCTCGGGGCCCTGTTTCAGGAAGATGGGGGAACCGATGCCTTTGTCTTTTGATTCCCCTTCTTTATAATGTCTGGTGTAATCTTCTGAAAATTCGGCTTTAATTTTTTCAAGAAGATGGTCTTTAACCATGGACATGATTTCCGCCCGTGTTTTTTGTGCCAGTTTTTTCAAGGCTTCTTCAACAGCCTTAAGGGGCTCGACTTCATTGGCCATGACCAGAATGGGGTTATCGATCCGGATGGTGTGAAAATTAGAAGGGGTTAGAAATTTTTTCTGGTCTTTGAAGATTTTATGGCCTTTGATCTCTATGACCCCTGTGCTCTCCGCCAAGGCAAAAAAATCCCTGAACCGGTTAAACCGGTCATCGGTTAAGAGATGAATCTGGTTTAAAGCCAGGTTATCCGATAAAAAGCAGATTTTTCCGGAGACCAGAAAAGCAATGGCCGCATATACCTTGCATTTGAATTCATAGATGTCTATCCCGTCTTTCCGATAGGGAAAATGCTTGAGGATGCAGGAAAGGATATGATCATAATTGATGCAGGTCATGGCATAGACCGAGGCCATATATTTTTCCATGATCTGGCCGGACAGTTCCCTTGAAATCTGCTTTGAGCTGATATCCTCGTCAAATCTGATCTTCCGCTTAACCGTCAGCATGCTTTCATAATAGGGGTGGTTCAGATACCCTTTCATTTTAATGGGGTCCCCGAAACGGATGGTGATATCCACATCTGAAAACAGCATGCTGCCCTCGGTCATGACTTCATCCATCACCCTTTTAGAAGGCGCTTTCATGACGATCTGAGCCATCCGGCTCAGGATATTTTCCCTGGGACTCGCGGGATAATAGGTTATATTGACCGGAACAACAGCGGTTTCCCTTGAAAGGACGGGGTCAATATCCCGGATTTCAAATAATTTGATAAGCCTTTCATATTCAGGCTCTCCCATGGCTTTCAACCTTCTGAGCCGCTCACGGAAAAACTCACATCTCAGGGCATGGATGGCGGCTCCGGTATGGGGCCGCTTGGCCTCTCCCTCTTCCGTCAGCCTGAACTGATCCTGTTTCACCAGTTTTTTATTTTTGACCATCATGCCTTCGGGGAAAATAATCCATTGGGCATCCTGGGCCAATAGGGTTTTTAAAATCAGCTCATCCCGTTGGGGGTCCCGGGTGGAAACCCCTCCAAGGTTGTCTATCAATCCCTTAAGCATGGGGATATCAAACAATTCCGCGGTTGCCAGGGAGAAAACCTTTTTTTGGGTGAGGTTATGAATATGGTAGGGCAGGAAAATCGTTTCAATCCGTGTGAAATGGTTGGCGGTAAAGATGATGGAGCCGTCGGGAATATTTTCTTTTCCAAAGATTTTGATCCGGGCCTTTGAAAACCCGGAAAAGGTTTTCATGGTATAGCCGGATAATTCAAATACGAATCTGTTCATGGACTTGCCTTTAAAACAGGATTGTTTATCAATAGAACTTATTGTATAATATGGTTATGCGATAATACGGATTGATCTTGCAAAGAATAAGCCTTAATGTCAATTCTTTGTTAAAGAAATTCTGATCTAAAACCGGAGGTTAGGCGTGTATTCAAAAATCGTTATACTCAATTTCCCGAGAGAGGTTGCACAGAAAGCACTGGTCTGTCAATTGACCCGGAAATATGACCTTTTGTTCAATATCCTGAGTGCCAAAATATCCAATAAAAAAGAAGGCTATATGGTTCTGGAAATTTCTTCGGTTTCCAGGGCGGCCTTTAATAAAGGCGTCAATTTTTTAAAGGAACAGGGTGTTTCCGTCTCCAGCCCGGAACACCGGATTTATAAGGACGAAGAAATCTGCACCCATTGCGGCGCCTGCACGGCGGTCTGCCCCACGGAGGCCCTGTATATCAAACGGCCCCAGATGGAAGTCATCTTTGACCAGGAAAAATGCAGTGTGTGCGAGTTGTGTGTGGTGACCTGTCCGACCCGGGCCATGGGCCTTTTTTCAGCAGAAACCCAAGATGTTGCCTGATGAACCCTCCTGTTATCGCCGTAGCCTTAAGCGGAGGTATTGATTCCCTTGTTTCCGGATACCTTTTAAAGCAAAAATACAAGCATGTCTTCGGCTTTCATTTTCGAACCGGGTATGAAAAAGACCCCGTTGATCCGTCTTTGCTCGAAAACCAATTGGGATTTCCCGTCTTTTGTGTGGATTTATCCCGGGCCTTTGAGGAAAAGGTGGTCTCCTATTTTATCCGGACCTATCTGGAAGGAAAAACACCCAACCCCTGCATGGTCTGCAACAGGGAAATCAAATTCAGGGAACTCATGATCCGTGCCCGGCAAATGGGAGCTGATGTGCTGGCCACGGGGCATTATGCCGCGGTGGTCAATTCTTTTTCCTTTCCTGAAAAAAAAACAGACCGGGCCTATCTTGAAAAAGCAAAGGATGGCGCAAAAGACCAGAGCTATTTTCTTTCCATGTTAACCTGTGACCAGCTTGAAAAAATTGTTTTTCCCCTGGCCGAAATGAAGAAGGAAGAGGTCAAGGCCTTTGCCGAAGCCAAAGGAATCCGGCCGCTTCACCCCGGGGAAAGCCAGGATATTTGTTTTATCCATGACAATGATGTTTCAAAATTTATCCTGGAAAAACAAACCATTAAATCCGAACCGGGTAATATTGTGGATATGGACGGAAAAATTGTGGGCCGTCACAGCGGCCTTTATCAATTTACCATGGCCAGCGCAAAGGCATCAATTCCCCGGCCCGTGAAGCCTATTATGTCAAACGAATCGATATCAAGAACAATACCCTGGAGGTCTGTTTTAAAAAGGACCTTTCCACAAAACGCTTTCAGGTGAAAGAGATCAACTGGAATGATGAGGATCAAGGGACGGTCCCGGATATCATGACCAAAATCCGGTACAGCCACAAGGGAGCCTTATCCACGCTAATAATGAAGGAAGCTTCGGGAGAGGTGGTGTTTGATGAGCCTCAGAACGCCGTCGCCCCCGGACAGGCCGCGGTGTTTTATCGAGGGGCCCGGGTGCTGGGGGCCGGGATCATTCAATGAGTACATTTTTTATTCAAACCCTGGGCTGCAAGGTCAATCAATATGAAAGTGACGGCATTGCAGCCGGTCTCGAGGAAAGAGGATGGACCAAGGGGGAAAAAAAACGCGGATGTGGTCATTGTCAACACCTGCGCCGTCACATCCAAGGCAGCCATGCAGTCCAGGCAGGCCATCCGAAAAATCATCCGGGAAAACCCGGATGCAAAGGTCATTGTAACGGGCTGCCATGCCCAGACAGATCCGGAGACCATCAAAAAAATCGACCACATCGACCACCTGGTCTGCCATAAAGATAAACTCAAAATCGCCGATCACCTTGGGTCAACCGCTGATGACCGCTTCCCTTTGATATTCAAAAAAATCGACCGTACTGAACCGAATTCCTTTAAGGGGTTTCACCACGCCGTGAAAGGGGATATGACCCGTGCCTACCTGAAAATCCAGGACGGCTGTGATGCCTTCTGCACCTACTGCATTGTCCCCCATGCCCGGGGAGCTTCGGTGAGTATGCCGGAGGCCGATATTCTCCGGCATTTAAGAGAATTAGGGGCCTCAGGGGTCAATGAAGTCATTCTCACAGGGATTCATGCCGGTATGTACGGGCGTGATTTCAAGGAAAAGTCCTCCCTTCTGGATCTTTTGACCCGGATCGACCAGGAGCGGCCTGTTTACAGGCTCCGGCTCAGTTCCATCGAACCCTGCGAAATTAATGAAGGGATCATCCGCCTGGCAAAGCCCGGGCATATTTTATGCGACCATTTCCATATCCCGTTGCAATCCGGGGATGATGATATTTTAAAAAAAATGAAACGGCCCTATGATAGGTTCTTTTTTAAGGATATGGTGCAGATGATTTATGAAATTCTTCCCTTTGCCGGAATCGGCGTGGATACGCTCATCGGATTTCCATCGGAAACTGACCGGCAGTTTGAAAATACCTATGAATTGATCGAAAGCCTTCCCATATCCTATCTTCACGTATTCCCGTTCTCCGCCCGGAAGGGAACCCCGGCCTATCATTTCGATCCAAAGGTGGATGACAAAACCATCAAGGACAGGTGCGCCGGGATGCGGACCCTGGATAAGATGAAACGAAGGGAATTTGTCGGCCGCAATCTGAATCGGATCCAGGAAGGACTCGTGCAAAACAACCCGGATAAAAAAACCGGCCTGATCAAGGCCGTTACCTCCAATTACCTCACTGTTCTTCTGAAGGCCGGACCTGAATTTTGCGGGAAAATCCTTGATCTTGTCCCGGAACAATGGGATAAAGACCTGACCGTCAAGGGAAGAATATCAGAATAAACAAAAAAGACCGGAGACCACACCATGGAAGATGTTTATAAAAAACTGGCAGCCCATCTTGACCGGACCCCCAGCGGATTTCCCGAAACCGAATCCGGGGTTGAACTCAGAATTCTCAAACAGCTCTTTACGGAGGAGGAGGCAGCGATCGCCCTTTCCCTGGTGATGATGCCTGAACCTGTCGAAGCCGTTGCCCAACGGGCCGGCAAAGATCCCCAACAAATTAAACCCATCCTCATTGAGATGGGGAAAAAGGGGACCCTTATCCATGTCCGAAAAGCCGGAGCCGACAGTTTTATGCTGCTCCAGTTCGTGGTGGGGATCTGGGAATACCAGGTCAACCGGCTGACCAAGGAACTGATCCGGGATTTCAATGAATATGTGCCCCATCTCATTAAAAGCCAATACAAAAACAAGACCCAGCAGCTCCGGGTGGTTCCGGTGGCCAAGGCCGTGAACACCGAACTCAATATCATGGATTATGAACAGGTGGAGAATATTATCCGGTCCCAGTCCAAAATCCTGGTGGCCCCCTGCATCTGCAGAAAAG
>JAAUSZ010000053.1 GCA_012031875.1 Desulfobacula sp. | reverse complement strand
GGTCCGGCGGGGTCATGTACACCCGGAACCCCTCGGACTCCGGCGACAGTTCGGTGTTTATCAATTCGGCCTGGGGCCTGCCCAAGGCTGTTGTGGACGGCAGTGTGGATTGCGATTTGCTTGTGGTGGGCCGCCAGGCGCCCATGCAGGTTTCCTACAGGGATATTAAAGAAAAAAAAGCCCAATTCCTCTGCTATGCCGAAGACGGGGTCTGCCAGTTTGAACTCACCGAGGAGGACAGAAATGAGCCTTCCATCAGTGACGAAGAGGCCGTGGCCTTGGCCGCGCTGGCGGTCCGCATCGAGCAGTATTACGGGTCTCCCCAGGATGTGGAATGGGCCATTGACGGAAACGGAACGCTTTTCATCCTTCAATGCCGCCCCCTGCAACAGACCGAAGCCCTGAAAATGAATTATCCGGAAGAGCTGATACAAAAAACCCGTGAAAATGTTCTGGCTTCCGGCGGGACCCATATCTTTCCCGGAGTGGCCGGTGGCGAGGTCTTTATCGTAAACAGCCCGGACGAAATGGTCAATTTCCCCAAAAACGGAATTCTGGTGGTCCGGCAGGCCCTGCCGGTGTGGGCCTCCCTGTTGAATAAGGCCTCGGCCGTCCTGACGGAACACGGCACCTTTGCCGGCCATCTGGCCAATGTGGCCAGGGAATTCAAGGTGCCTGCCATTTTCGGGCTGAAAGACATCACCGAAATATTAAAAAACGGTGACCTGATCACCGTGGACAGCAGTCAATTAAGCATTTATAAGGGGAAAATCGATATCCCGGTTCAATCCTGGGAAACGGAAAAAGACGTCATTGAAGGCAGCCCGGTTTACAATATGCTGCTTGAGGTCAGCAAATTCATTATCCCCCTGAACCTTCTGGACCCCTACTCCCAGGATTTCAAACCGGAAAACTGCAAAACCCTCCATGACATCACCCGGTTTGCCCATGAAAAATCCGTCCATGAAATGTTTAATTTCGGCAAGGAACATAATTTCTCCGAACGGTCCAGCAAGCAACTGTTTTATAAGGTCCCCATGCAATGGTGGATCTTGAATCTGGACGACGGCATCAAAGAAGAAACAAAGGAAAAATATATCCGTTTGGAAAATATTTCGTCCATCCCCATGATGGCCCTCTGGGACGGGATCATTGCCGTTCCCTGGGACGGACCCCCGGCCATTGACGGCAAAGGCATGGCCGCGATCATGTTCCAGTCCACGGCAAACCGGTCCCTGGAGCCGGGAATGAAATCCGCTTATACCGAGCGCAATTATTTCATGATTTCCAAGAATTTCTGTAGCTTTACTTCCCGGCTGGGCTACCATTTTCCATTGTCGAAGCCCTGGTCAGCAACAGGACAACGGAAAATTATATCAGCTTCAGGTTCAAGGGAGGCGCGGCGGACAGCCGGCGCCGGAACAGGCGGATCAAATTTATTGCCGATATCCTGACCGGGTATTCCTTCCGGGTTGAACTGCGGGAGGACAACCTGGTGGCCCGTGTGGAAGGATATGAGATGGATTATATGCTTGAACGGCTGAATATCCTGGGGTATTTGATCATGCATACCCGGCAACTGGATATGATCATGTCCAATGAATCCGTCATCCGCTATTACCGGGAAAAAATTGATAAGGACATTCAAACCGTGGTCCTGGCAAAAAAATCATCTCCCGGCTAAACCGGCATCCGATTTTTCTGTTACTCCGCCTTTTTCAGATCTTTGCGTTCAATGATCAGTTCATATTCCGAGCCTTCAGGAACCCGGTTGATACTGAACCCCAGTTTTTTTCCCAGTTTCAGCATCTGGGTATTTTCTGCCAGGACAACACCGTTAACCCGTTCAAGGCCCTTATCCCATGCGGCTTTCAGACATTGCCCCAGGAGGGCCGCACCAATGCCTTTGCCCTGCCACCCATCGGTGATGGCCATGGCGAATTCAGCCTGTTTGCCGTCGGGATAATCGATGATCCTGCATACCCCGGCCATCTTCCTGTTGCTGTCCGGTCCCATGAGCGCCACAAGCGCAATTTCCCTGTCATAATCGATCTGGGTCAATTTGATCAGCATTTCTTTTGAAAGTTTTTTCATGGGTGAAAAAAACCGCATATACACACTTCTGGGGGACAGGGAATTAAAATGCTCAATCAGAAGGTCGGCATCGCTGGGTCGGATGGGCCGGATAAAAAACTCCTGGCCGTCCACGCTTTGAAATTTTGATTCGTACTGCCAGGGGTAAGAGCTGATGATGAGATGCCTGGGGCTTGCAACGGCCGAAGGCCCTATCAGGACTCTGGCGTCCACCGCGATCATCTCTCCGTTCCTGACCATGAGCGGATTGATGTCCAGGGCCTGGATTTCAGGAAAATCCGTGACCAGCCGTCCAACCCGGATCAAAAATTCCTCCACCATGGGCATTCCGGCCGGGGGAAGATTCCTAAACCCTTTAAAAACCTTTGATATCCGTGTTTTTTCAATCAGTTGCCGGGCCAGGGGCCGGTTCAGGGGCGGCAGACCCATGGCCGTGTCCTTGTACACCTCGGTCAGAATTCCTCCCATTCCGAAAAGAAGCACAGGTCCGAACTGGTCATCTTTTTTGGCGCCGATGATCAGTTCATAATCCGCTTTGACCTGCATTTTCTGAACCGATACCCCTTTTATCCGGGCGCCCGGTGAAAACTCCAGCGCGTTCTTCATGATCCCGGCATAGGCAGCCCTGACTTCGGCCGGTGTTTTCAGGTCCAGGACCACCCCGTTGCAATCGGATTTATGCAGGATATCTTTGGAACAGATTTTCAGAACCACTGGAAATCCGATCTGTTCGGATATTTCCATGGCCATCTGCTCTGAATCGGCAATTTTTGTCACATTGGCCGGAATCCCGTAGGATTTCAAAAGCTCCTTGGCCTCTGTCTCCGTAAGGCTGGTTTCTCCTGTAGCAACTGCCTCATGAATGATCTGCATCGCCTTCTGCCGGTTGATGACCAGTTTGGTATCGGTCCGGACCGGAATCTCATGGAGCATTTCAATATGTTTTCCATAGTGATAAAGATTCTTAAAGGCCCTGACCGCTCTTTCCGCGGAATCATAGGTCACGATCCCGGCCTGGTTAAAGACTTTTCTTGAGCTTTCAACATTGATCCCGCCGATCCAGGCCGTGAAAACCGGGCAGGGAAAGGTCTTTATTTCCTCTGCAAGGGCCTTGGCAAGGCCCAGGATGTCCATGGTGCCGACGGGGGAACAGATCAGGAGCAAGGCGTCGGTTTCCGGTGCATTGGCGCAGATCCGGGCGGTTTTAAGGTAAGTATCCCTTCCCGAATCCCCGAGGATGTCGATGGGGTTTCCCCGGCTCCAGTTGCCCGGCAGAATCCGGTCCAGTTGGCCCAGGGTTTCCGCACTGAGCCGGGCCGGTTCAATCCCGTGGGATGAAAGCGCATCCGCGGCCATGACGCCGGGACCGCCGGCATTGGTAATAATAGCCAAACCTGAACCGCCGGGTCGCCGTTGCTTAGCAAGAAACTCGGTGCAGTCGAACAATTCCTCGAATTCATTGACCCGAAGAATGCCGGCCCGCTGAAAGGCTGCATCATACAAGGCGTCTTCGCCGGCCATGGCCCCGGTATGGGACGCGGCCGCCATGGCTCCGGCTCTGGACCGGCCCGCCTTCAGGACAATAATGGGCTTCACCCGGGAAACGGCCCTGGCCGCGCTCATGAAATTCCGGATATGGCTGATGTTTTCCATATACATGACAATGCTGCCCACGGAATTTAAGGAGCCGAAATAATCGATCATATCAGCGAAATCCACATCCAGCATGGAGCCGAGGCTGACAAAATGGCTGAATCCCACATGGTTTCGGTGGGAAATATCCAGAACCGAGGTACACACGGCCCCGCTCTGGGATAAAAAGGCGATCTTTCCGGGCAGGGGCGATAGATGGGCAAAGCTGGCGTTTAAGGACGCGGCTGTATTGACAAACCCGAGACAATTGGGGCCGATAACTCTCAGGTTGTTTTTTCTGGCGGTCTGAAGGATTGTCTCTTCCACCTGCCTTCCCTTGAGCCCGACCTCCTTGCCGCCGGAGGAAATGATGACAACGCCGGCAAGCCCCGCATTGCCGCAGGATTCCATGATTTCAGTAACGGACCGGATCGGGGTGGCGATCACGGCCATGTCAATGGCCGAATCTGCATCTTCAATGCGGGCAAAGGATTTTTGGCCCATAACCCGGCCATGCCCCGGATTCACCGGAATGATATTGCCCTTGAACCCCTGTTCCAGAAGATTTTTCATGATCAAATACCCGACAGAACCTTCTTTTTCGCTTGCTCCGACAACGGCAACGGTTTTCGGGTTAAAAAGCCTGTGCAAATTGACTGTGGTCATCGTTACCCCTCATCCCTTCATAGGTTCACAAGAATCCGGTTCCAATATGAAAATGCGACGGCAAGGCCCGGCTAGGGCACGATCCATACCGTCATCTCCCTTGCGCCCTGAATGGCTTTCCAGGGAATGGACCCGATATCGAAATTGTCCACATCCGACTTTCCTTTCCGGCCAAAGACCAGGGTATCGCAATTTTCTTCCATGGCTGAGGAAATAATGGCTTCCGAACGGCTATCCGCGCCCTGGATAAGTTTGACGGTAATTCTTTTTTTCTGGATCCCGGATTTTTTAAGCACCTCTTCCGCACTTTGAATCGCAATTTCAAGCTCTTCAAATACAGCCTTGACAAAACCGGCCGGTTTTTTCTTTCCGGCTTTGTGGTCATAGAGATTAAAATCCCTCAGCACGCTGCACAGCACCACCCGGCAATCGGAATCCTGAATCATACCCGCGGTAAATTCAACCGCCCGTCTGGAACATTCCGACCCGTCAAGGGCCAGAAGCAGAGAATGATTCACCTTCTGGATACCTGCCAGCAGGATGGGGATATGACCCGCCTTTTCAACAAGTTTGGTTGAAACACTCCCCATGATAAAGGGCAAAAGGGTCCTGGACCCCCCGCGTCTTCTGATGAGAAGGGCATCATAGCCTTTTTGGGCCTCATCCATGATATCCCTGGCAATCCCGTTTTTCCTTTCGGAAATCACGGTGGTGACGGCTTCAGGCTTAAATCCCGATGCAATCAACTGCATCCTTGCTTTTTCCATGAACTCTTCCATCCGGGCCTTGTATGAACTTTCCCAGGCATATACGGCAGAGGTGGCGCCTGCGCTGAAGGCTTCCTTTTGCAGGTCATAATAACACATGGGAACCTTGGTAATGATATTGTGCAGCACCAGTTTCTTTTTTAAGAAGGGTTTAAAACTGCAAAGGTATTGAATGGTTCGAAAGGCCCTTTCAGATCCGTCAAGAGCGACGAGTATCTTATCGGCATTATCGTTCATTATGCTTTCTCCTTTTTTTAATCGCTCATCATCTTTTTAACGGGATTCGGGGCCAAGGCGAAGACTCATCACCGGGACCGGCGAATGCCTGAACAGTTTTTCCGCCACACTCCCGAACAAAAACCCCTCGAGATTGGATCTTCCCTTGGGTCCAAAGACTAGAAAATCAGTGTTTTCAGCATCAATGGCAGACAGAATTTCCACATAGGGGATTCCGTGACCGATTCGTATTCTCACTTTTTTTTCATCCAGGCTGCCCACATTTTTGACCATGGCCCTGAGTTTTAATTCCCGGCGGCCCGATTCCTCGGACAGATGTTTTGTCAGGATAAAACTGTCCGGCCGGGCCTTATTCACGGCATGCTCAACCTGGTCAATGGATTTTTGGTTGATAATATGGATGACACAAACATCCGCCTTTGCAATCCTTGAAATTTCTCCTGCATATTCCAGCACCGGCCTTGAATACAGGGAGAAATCCACGGCAGCCATTATATTTTTGATTTTTCCGGGCTGAACGTTCATCTCATTTCCCCCTTTTAAACTTATCTCTTTCCCGGACACTGACCACCGGAACCGGAGAATGGCGGAATACTTTTTCCGCAGCACTTCCGAAAAGAACCCGGGAAAGATTGCTTCTGCCTTTATTGGCCATCACCACAAGATCAATGCCTTCGGTCTCAATGGCCTTGAGGATGCATTCAAAGGGAATTCCCACGTCGATTTTGATTTCCATCCTGGATTTATGATCAAAAAAGCCGTCTTTTATCATTTGTTTCAGCTTTTCAACCCTTTCGTTTTTCAAATCCCGGATATAGTCATCAAGATCAATGACATTGGTAAAAGAGCCGGGGTAATAGCTGAAAACCATTTCCGCACCCGCGATATCTCTCTGGTTGATGACGTTGAAAACCAGGATCGGTGTGTCCGCCCCCTGGGAAAGCGCCACGGCATATTCCAGAACCATGGGTGAGTATGGGCTGAAATCGACACAGGCGAGGATTTTATGAATATTCTGATTCATGTCTTATCTCCTTTATGGATGGGTCTCCGATGAGACGTTCAAAGAATTGGCCCTGTCACGGGCAGTGCTTTTTCTTTTCCCTGCATCCATCATAGCAATTGCCGTGCCATGGGTCCGGCATTCCACAAAAGCCTATATTTTCAATGACCACAAGCCCTTGGATGGAATTACCAAAGATATTCCGGAAAAGAATTGGAAGGCCTTCTATCAACCTGTAAAAAAATCTGACAGGACTTATTTCAGAACAGGAGGCAGGGAAACAACCGGATCAATTGAGCAGAAGATGGCATAGGATACCGGCGGCATAGCCCATTGCAATCACCGGGGTCCATTTCAGGTGGGCGCCAAAGGTATAGGTTCCCCTGGCGGTTCCCATGAGGGCGACCCCGGCGGCAGAGCCGATGGACAAAAGACTTCCGCCCACCCCTGTGGTCAGGGTGACAAGGAGCCACTGATCAACGGGCATATCCGGGTTCATGGTCAGGATGGAAAACATGATGGGGATATTATCCACAACCGCGGAAACAACCCCCACAAGAACATTGGCAAAGGTAAAACCCAGGTTTGTATACATGGAATGGGAGAGAAGACCCAGATAACCGAATTGAGCGAGTCCGCCCACACAGAGGATGACCCCGTAAAAAAATAAAAGGGTATCCCATTCGGCCCGGGATACCCTCTCCATGATATCAAAATGCCGGGCCTCTTTATGAAGTTCGCTCACATCCTCAATAATCTCAACCGCGGCGATGACATTCTCCTTTTCATCCGTAACCGGAGCCGCGGTAAAGGAAAGCCATTTTCCTCCCCCGGCCAGGGAGGGGAAAAAATCCGACGCCTCCAGGGCTTTTTCCAAGAGGTCGTTGATATGATATTTGCCGCCATAGAATTTACCGGCCAACACATCCGGGGACCCGTCCATGACAATATCGCATAAGACCGGCCGCTTTTCAGGATAAAAGGATTTCCATTGATCCCGGGTCCCGATACGATCCAGGGCCCCGGCTTGGGTCAGTTCCTCCATGGCCCTGTTCCAATGGGTAATTCTGTGATCCTGATCAATCATAAACCCGGGAAGCGGATGGTCCTTCAAAAGACGGCCGATCTGGTCATAATTTTTTCCCAGGAAGAGATGAAGGGATGGTGGGACTTTCCCGGCTTTCTTGCACCCAGAACAGTATCATAACGGTGGGCCCGGCCTTCTTTCCGTTTTACATGATAGCTGTAAAATCCAAGAAAGGAAAGTCCAAGCATCATGCCGGAAGCCGGCGGAAGATTCAAAAAATGATGGAAACAGACGGCAGTGGCAATGGTCAAAAGAAAAAGACCCATCATGCCGACAGCCCCGTATTTCATTTGAACGCTGTCGGCCCCGGGTCTTGGTTTTTCATTGCGGGCAACGGTAAAATTCATGACCAGGGCCGGCACCAGCCAGTTGACCAGGGCCGGCAGAAACAGGGCAAAAAACTCAAAAAACCCAACCTTTCCTTTTTGCCAGACCATGAGGGTGGTGATATCCCCAAAGGGTGAAAAGGCACCCCCGGCATTAGCGGCAATGACAATATGGATACAGGCCACAGTCACAAATTTTTTTGTTATCCACGCCGACAGCCATGACAATGCTGCCCATGAGCAGGGCCGTGGTCAGGTTGTCTGCAAAGGGGGAAATAAGGAAGGCCAGGACTCCCGTGGCCCAGAAAACCCTTCGCAGCGAAAAGCCTCGGTTCACCAGCAAAGCCCTTAAGCCCAAAAAGACATTCCGCTCTTCCAGAGAATTGATATAGGTCATGGCCGTCAGCAGGAAAAGAAAGAGTTCGGCATATTCCAGAAGACAGGACTTGATCGCCTCATGGGCCGTATGAATATCTCCTGCTGCTTCATAGGCCAGGGCCACAAAAATCCAGATCAGACCGGCCGCCAGCATTACGGGCTTGCTTTTGCGAAGGTGGATATAATTTTCCAGCGGCACCAGGGCATAGGCCAGAAAAAAAACAAGAATACCCAGATACCCGTATGCTGAATCAGCCATAAGAACAAGCCTCAAATTTTCATTGTTTTGGAAGCCTCAAACTTAAAACAGGAACCGGAGAATGCCGGAATACTTTTTCACAAACCCCGCCGGTCAAAAAATCAGGAAGATCGGACCTGCCCTTCTGACCAATGACCAGAAAATCCGTATTTTCTTTTTTGAGAAATTTCAGGATTTCAACGGATGGCACCCCTTCGTCGATAAATACGTTAAAATTAATGTCATCGGCCCCGCAATCTTTGATAAGGGTCTCAAGCTTTGATGCACAGCGTTTTTTTTCACGGGCCACATAATCGGCATAGGGAAAATATTCCAGATGATCCATCTCAAACTGCCGTCTGACGGAATCAATGGCTTTCCTGTTGATGATATGGAGAGCGGTAATCCCGGACCGGGTCCGCCGCGCGATATTGACGGCATAATCTAGGATGGGTTTTGAATATTCTGAAAAATCAAGGGCAACCACCATATTTTTTATCTTCTGATCCATTTTACGATCTCCTTTATCCATTCATCAATCTTCTCAATCCCCTTGACAGATCCGCCACATAATACAGGTTTCCTGATTCATGAAGCTTTTCCACCACAGAATCAAATTTTGAGGGGGCAATGTCAAAGGTATGGAAAAACACCTTTCTATACCCTTCGTCCATGTCGTCATAGGAGGTCATGATGCTGCAAAGCCTTCCCCCGCTGCTCCGGATAATATCCCCAAGGGATTTTATCACCCCGGGCCTGTCCTGGAGAATAAAGGCGAAAATCTGGCCCTTATTCGAAACCCCGGTAAAAGAGACAAAGCAGCGGAAGATATCACTCTTGGTGATAATCCCCTCAACATACCCTTTTCCGGTCACCACCGGCATGCCGGAGATCCCTTTTTTCAGCATGATGACCGCTGCTTCATCAACGGTATGGTCCCCCTGGATGGTGATGACCGGGCTTGACATGACCGTTTCCACTTTTACGGAATCCAGCAGCGCGGGAATTTCAAACCGGTCCAGGGAGGTGGCCTCGGAGGGCATGGCCTTTTTAATGTCCCCGTCGGTGAGGATGCCGACCGGCTTTCCATCCTTTAATACGGGCAACATGGAAATGACCCGGGTTTGAAATTGTTTCGCAGCCTCAGTCAATGATTCATCATGGTGGATCATAATCACCGGTTTGCTCATCCACTCCTTTATCAGCATGGTTTCCTCCGTTTGCTTATATTGGTTTATCAATTTTTTGTCTGCCGGTCCGGTCTTTGACATTTACTGAGCAATTGCCGTGCCAGTTTTGTGAGGTTTCCCAAAAGCCTTGAACACCAGGCTGCTTCGCTTTTGCGGGAAGGGATGAAAGGCCCCTGTCCGTGAAAATAACCCGTTTATATCCTATCAACCTGAAAAAAAACCTGACAGGTATACAAAAGAGGGCTTGCTGAAGATATCGGTTTTTTAAGAAAAGACGCCGAACCGGAGGAGCTTGAAATCATCCCGGGTTTTCTGGGGAACCCTTTGGCCTATCCTGGCCATGAATATATTCTCGGGTTTCAGGCAGATATTGGGCTCATTGGTTTGAAGCTCGAGGAAACCGGCCGGTGTATACAAAGAAACCAGCATATCCCTGTAAGACCGGACCGTGAAACCGGAATAGTCCAGGTCCCAGGTCCAGGTATAGGCGGTCAGGTAGATGATTTTTTCTTCGGCAAAGTCCCCTGAAAAGAGATGGGCCAGGAGCTGCCGTGCAATGCCGTGATTCCGGAATTCCCTCAATACCTCAACGGCTTTCAATTCCATGATGTCCCTGGAGCCCGGAAGCGCCCATCGTTCATTTTGATCCGGGAAATCGAGAACCGCGAATCCGACAATGATTTTATGTTCAAGAAGGGCGAGAGAGACACTCCCGCCCTTTTCGACAATATTTTGAAGACTTTGCTTGGTGCAGTGTGTCAGCCTGTAGGCAGTCGAATGACAGGTTTCAAAGGGGAAGGAAAGATCCTTAAACACCCCCGGATTCCTATCCGGGTGAATATAGACATTCCCCTTTTGCGTTTCAATGAAAGTCAGGGTCATCTTTTTACGGGAATTTCATTCCTTCCGGGATCCGAATTTCTGCTCAAAGGCACAGGCCACTATGGTCGCTGCCTGGAATATTCCCTTAATATGATCCATATTGATAACCATGTCAAATTCATCGGGACTGGTTTCCTTTTTCTGGTAAACCGCTTTGAAAAACTCGTGCTGTTCCGCATCACAGACTTCCAGTTGCCGTTCGGCTTCGGATTTGCCGATGTTCATCATGCGGGCCAGCCGGTCCACCCGATAGTCCTTGCTGCAGATAAACCGGACGGACAATACTGAATTTCTCGGCAGGATGAGATGGGTTCCCCTGCCCACAAAAATGGTGGGCTCGCTGCAGGCCAGGGTGGTCACTGTTTTTGCAAGCTGCCTGGCATAATCGCTTTTAATAAAGGTCTTTTCACTGATCAGCATGGAAAAGAGTTCACTGGCCCGGCCGGGATAGCGCTCGTCATAGAATTCAATCATCTTCTGGGACAGTTTGGCATCCTTGGCCATATGTTCCAGGATTTCCCGGTCAATGACCCGGTAATGGATCATGCCGGAAAGAAGGTCTGCAACCTCCAGCGCTCCCACACCGATCTGCCGGGAGAAGCAGACACTGGGCAAAAAACCGGACTTTTTGCCTGCCGGTTTTTTATCTGCCTCGTCTTGCGCGTATTTTTTAATATACCGGTCTGCCCATTCAGCCGCGGTCTGCCTCTTTTTCCCGTAAAACCCCGGTTTATATTCTGTTTTCTGATTCATTTCGCATCTCCTTTTTTTTCTTGATCTTTATGGCCGACTTCCTTGACTCCTCTGTCAATGATCTTAGCAATTGATGTGCCAATCCCGTAAAACTATTCAAAATCAATACCTACAGCCTGTTACAGTGTTTTCGTGATCTTCGAAGGGGTAGGGAATCCCAGAAAGCCCCCCTGTTTTTGCCAAAGAGTAAAAAAACCTGACGCTTACCCCTCATCACTCAACAAAATTTGATTAATTTGAAGCAGTTGAAACCAAAATAGCGGAAGCAGCCTGTTCAGGATCTTCTCCCTTGCCGATCACTGTAAGAAACCGGTCCTTGGAAGACCCGGAAAAGAATGAAACGTCAAAATGCCCGGCCACATATTGAAAAAGGACGGGCTGTGGGGAATCGGAAAATTCAAAAATGCCTTTTGCCCGGAAAATAGAGGGTGGAAACTGTGATACCCGATATAAAAATGAATCCCGATCAATGAGTCCATCCATTCGTATGCTTTTCGCCCACAGTCCGGTCTGTGCATGAGAACAGTGATGGGGAGAAAGCGGCTTGTCCTGAATGGGTCGGACGGACGAGCCATCCATCGCCAAAACCAGACCCGGAGGCAAATCGCCATTCATGGTCGAGAACAAGAGGGCATGGGGATTAAGGTTTCGCAATCGTTCCGTAATGATATTGAGCTCATCGGGATGGACCCTATCTATTTTATTCAGCATCAGAATGTCGGCCCCGCGTATTTGATCCGAGGCAATGGGGTAGGACCCAAGGGTTGCGTCGACATTGGCTGCGTCCACCACGGTTAATGTGCAGTCGAACCGTATCAACTCCTCCATCTCACTCATTTCTTCCAAAAGATTGAACGGGTTGGCCAGGCCCGTGGTTTCGACAATAAAGCAATCCGGGGTAAAATCGGACAAGATCCCCTTAACAGCGTGTTTCAGACTGCCGACCAGACTGCAGCAGACACAGCCCTCATCAATTTCAGTGACTGCATAGTCCAGAAGCTTTCCATCCAGCCCCACGGGACCGATTTCATTCTGGATAACGGCCACAAACCGGTTGTGCTGGGTCTGATATTCAATAAAATGATTCAGAAAGCTGGTCTTTCCCGACCCTAAAAAGCCGGTTAAAAGAATCAGAGGCGGCCGATCGTCTACACCCAGCGTTTTCCGGTCAATGGTTTTGGCCCCGTCCAGTTGATGGGCCCGCCACCAGATGCGATCCTGAAACCTTTCAGGGATGGGGTCGCCCCGGCTCCAATCACAGATGGCAACGGCCTCTCTGCCGGAAATACTGTCAAACCCTCCCTCCCCGTATTCCAAAACCAGACCACGGGTGAGGACGTCATCGCCAGGGCTCTCACGGATTGAATCTTTGCCGTCCTTTACCAGAAAAGGAGGCAGCCGATATTCGATAAAGCGGACCGGTGGTCCACCAAGATTAAAGGTGAGCGAGGCCGCCAAGACATTGAAAAAACCTTCAGCGGTTTCAAAGGCCGGGAAATTCCGATCCCAGCCGCCCGGCTCGATCAAAGTCACCATCTGTCCGTCCCGGGGCAGACATACCCCTGTTTCAGAAATGCTGCGTTCAAAAGAAAGCGCCTCCAATGAAAGTCCGAGGTTCTTTGTGCATGGATCCACAGCCAGAAACAAAGTTCCGATTTTAAAAAGGCCTGCAAAATCCGGGTATGCCGGGAATTCCCGGATGTGAGGGAAATATTCCCGGTCCTGGGTCAACCGGCCGGCATGGAGTGAACAGGTTTCGACCAGATCTTCCTCGGGATGGGGGAAATAAAACAGGGCAAACCGGCCTTGAATCCTGTCAAAACCGGAGTCCAGCCCCTGGAAGGATACCCCGAAGACCCCTGCAAACCCATTGATCCTGGCTGTCCAGCTCTCCACCCCGGCTACGGACTGCTTCAGCCCCCGCCACCCGATCCTGTGACGCAGGACCGGCACAAAATTCGTGCGCATCAGGATGGCCCGGAAGAACTCCTGTATCCCCTGAGCCGGGGCGAGGTTCAGGTCGCCCCGGAAAAAAGAGGAAAATTCCAGGTTCATCAGACTTCTATCCCAAAGCCGATGCGGTCCCCGTTCCCCAGATACACCGTTTCCCGGGAACGATACTGGGCCGTGCCCCGGACCACAGGGTATCCGGCATCCACGAATTTTTTGGCGCAGAGGAGCCCGGTGCAGTGATTGCATCCGATTTTTTGAAAATCATATTTGCCCAGGGAAAGCACCAGATCGTCATATTTGGGGTCCCAGTCCTCAAAGGGAGAGATATGGAGACCGCCGTATATGCCGTAGAGCTGGTCCTTTTCATATTGGATCTCCCGGAATGCCGTCTCGGAAAACTGGATGATGCCGAAATGGCAGCACCCGGTGATGCTCACCAGACCGTGATCCTTGACATTGGCAAAAATGGCCTGTTCTCCGTAGACACGGCAGATGATGGGCACGGCAAACACATAGGTGGACAGCCCCGGTATCAGGGGATTCAGGCCCGGCTTGATGGTGATCACTTTACCCTGGTGGCCCGAATCCTTGATGTATTGGAGCCCCTCGGGGTAGAAACCTTCCGGGATATAGGTGGTGATGGTGGGATCATACTGATAGGTCACCGGAACCCCCCAGAAATGATCAAAATGTTCATGGGAGATGATGAGGGCCTCGATCTCCCGGTTGCGAAGCATCTCGTCAATGCCTTCCCGTTTGAAACACTCATCCATCCATTTGTAGGACCAGCCGCTGTCCAGCAGGAATTTGCGTTTGTTGCCGTTCAATTCCTCCACCTCGATGAGGCAGGCAAACCCGCCGGCGTTGCCCGGATTCACGGAAAGCGCCTCGGTGACGGCCCAGGCCTCATCGACGGCGTGGGGCAAAAGGTGTTTGATTTTGGCGATCCCCTTTTCATAGGAGCCTTTGCCCAGCCCGGCACCGTCGCCGAAGGGCGGCCAGTTATAGGTATACTGGTTTACCAGAAGGCCGCCGGCCCCTTTGATATCCCCCATGAGAACCGAATTTTCAAACCAGCTTGTTTCCGAAAGATTGGTCACCTTGACGGATTTGCATGTGCCGATATCCACAAGCTTGCGCTTTATTTGGGGGAAATAGGTCTTGCTCCAGGGGCTGTAGGAAAAAAGACCCATTCCCAGGGCGGCTCCTCCGAGAACACCTGTGGCGGCCCCCTTTAAAAAATCCCGGCGATTGATTTTAGCTTTATCTTCAGACATAACGCCTCCTTGTCTCTTTTTATTTGATGATGGTGATGGATTTATAAACCCAGGGGAGAATGCTCAGGGTGATAAAATAAACCGCCACGCCGCAGACGGTGCCGACGCCAAGACCCCATCCCAGGGCCTTGCTCCACCTGATGTCGTTTATCCTGGCCTTTTCGGCGGCATGATCCAGGGAGATCTCGGCCGCAGTCTTGGGCACCATTTTCCAGGCCGGCCAGTTGTCCATGAACCAATGGTGCACCAGCCAGACATTGATCAGCCAGATGAGGGGAATCATGGGAAACTGGGCCTCGTGCATGAACCCCTTCTGGGTGCCCAGGAAATCATGGGAGGTCTTGTAATAGATGATATAGAGCAGAACGGCGGCGATAATGGCGATGACCGTGCGGATCAGGACATTCACCGGCAGGCTGAACCGCCGGGGCCAGTTGTTGCAGTAGAAGGTGATGAAGATGGCCGGAACCAGGAAGAACACCGCCATCTCGCCCACATGCAGCCAGCGCCAGTCCGGGGCATTGATCAGGCGGGTGCCGCGGATGGCCTCTCCCCAGGTCAGTTCCTGGGCAAAATATAAAAAGAAGAACAGGGCCCAGGCCAGGGCAATGATCCCGAAGAATGCCGTTACCCGGCGAAGCCAGTCCGTCTTGATCAGTTTAAAGGGAAAGCGTTCCCAGATGGTTTCCACCACCCAGACCACCACGGTGCAGCACATGATCCAGGCCACGTGGAAATTGCCCGAAACCGTGTTGGCGAATTTCTCCCAGTAGGGAGGAGTAATGGCCGTAAAATACTGCCAGGGATAATACAGGATACCCATATGGGAATGCATGGTCATGAAGAACACGATCACGCTCAGAAAAAAGGTCGCCACCAGGATGCTGATGCCCTTGCCGGGCTGATCCATTTTCTGCCAGGGGACCTCCTCACAGGCCACCACCCAGGCCGGACTCAGCCAGGAAGCAATAGCGGCGAACATGAGGCAGGCCAGGGAGGCGTATTCCAGGGCGAAGAACTCCGTCATCCGCGGCAGCTTCATCAGTCTTTCCGGGTTAAAATAGGCAATCCCGAAATTGCCCAGCAGGCCCTCGAAGAATCCTTTGATGAGTGCATACAGGATCAAAACGGAAATGGCGGTCAGAACCGTCCCTTTAATTATGGGATGGGTCTTCTCCAGCCACATGCGTTTGAAGGGCCAGTAATTAAAAATATATACCATCCAGATCAGCATGATCAGCCACCAGCGGGTATACATATACCCCACGTAAGGTGTATACATCCTCAGCCAGCCCCGGGGTCCTGAAAAATCCACCAGGTAAGGTAAAACACCGCCAGGGTCAGCACCAGCGAAACCACCGCCGGAATAGGCTGAGGCCACCGCTGAACCAGCTTGCGCTCTTCCAAATAGCCCATACCGAATCGTTCCATTTTTTTCTCCTTTCTTAAATTGGATGATGATTCTTTTTATACCAGTCCTGATCGCCGTAAAGTTTATCCATGCAGTCCCGGCAAAGGCCATGGGTAAATGAAGCATTGGACCGCTGTTCTATATATCTTTCGATCTGTTGCCAGCCGTTATTCTCATCCCGGATTTTTTTGCAGGAAGAACAGATGGGAAGCAATCCTTCCAGTACCCGGATCTTTGATAAAAGGCCCAGGGTCGATTTGATGCAGATAAATCCAACCATCAGGATCATGATGCTTTCAAATATACTTTCGACCATATTTACCGGGGTTGCCATGCTTTTAAACAAATAATGGGGCAGGTCATAGATTTCATCCAGCCAGAGGAAAAGAAAGATGATCCCGAATCCCGCCATTTCGTAAAAAATAACTGCTTTCAGGCGATAGATGCCGGTTTTTCATTTGCTTGCTTCATAAGGCCCATCCAGAAATCAAACCGTTCTTGATTAATTTCCTGTTGCCACGCGGCGATATAAACGATTATTAGCAACCAGCATGCCAGGAATTTGAAATTAATGAATACCATTATGGATATGGTGTTATGCCATAATCAGCCCCCGTCAAAAAACCTGTTATCCACCGGAGCCATCCATCATCTTTTCCAAACCGTAAAAAAACCGGACAGGTCCATCCGACACGAAGATGAAAAAGAGGCTTTTCCCGGCCCAATTCAAAGGCTGTTCCGGTGGCATATTAATTGCTGCTTCATTATATTAGATGAGGATAAGGAGACATCCTTTGAACGGAACGTATTTCATGGAGGCAGCTATGCCACATCAAATCAAAGTTTTACTGGTGGATGATGAGGACCGTTTCTGTGAAACGACATCCAAGCTTTTGACCAAGAAGGGTTTTGATACCGCCATTGCCAATACGGCTGAAAAGGCCATCCATCTTTAAAAGGCAACAAAAGGGATGTGATTGTTCTGGATATCCAGATGACCGGGATGGATGGCCATACAGCCCTTCATGAGATCAAAAAAACCGACCCCGATATCCAGGTGATCATCCTTACCGGTCACGGGAGCCGGTATTCAGCCATGCGGGCCCTTGTCAGGGAGGCCTTTGACTATCTGGCCAAACCCTGCGACGTGGACATCCTGGCATCCAGAATTCATGACGCCTATCTGGCCAAGCACCGGGGGTTTAAATTTGACGATAAAAAAGCATTGAACCTCATGATCCCGCTCCATGACCTTAAAACCATCCCTTCCGATATGAGCCTCAAGGAAGCCCTGTCCACGGGTGAAAAATTTCTCGCGGTCATGGACGAAAGAAAGATCCTGGCCGGAATCCTGACCCGCATGGATGTCATCCGGGCGGTGCGGCCGGAATATATTTCCGGAGGTGGTTCTTTTAACGAACAAAGCTCGAGGTTTTCATCCATGTTCTGGTCCGGGTTCTTTTCAGACCGGGTGAAAGCCGTTTCCCAGAAAAAAGTATGGGAGATCCTGTCCGGAAGCCCCCCCTTTATCAGTGAAAACGCCAACCTCCTTGAAGTGGCCCATATGATGGCCGCAGCACCGGGAGGAGTCTTGCTGGTAAAGGATATTTCAAGGGTGATCGGGATCATCCGGGACCAGGATATTTATGCTGAAATCGCCTCACTCATGAAAAAATAAACACCGGCCGCTTTTTAAGGTTTGAAAAAGAAGGGAACCACCGTCAGGGCTAAAAAGATATAAACCCCCATGCTGATGAGCGGGATCAGGATGGCCGGTTTCCAGGACAACCTCCCCGCGTTTTTGAACCCGGTGTAGATCAGCCAGCACTTCCAGACTTCCGTCAGCCAGAAGAAAAAAGACACCCAGGAAAGCAGAAGCATCATCCCCGATGAAAAGGCATGGATACTGAATATGATTTCAAAACCGGTTCTCCTTCCAACGGTTAAGGTCATGATGCCGTAGCTGACGCAGGCCGAAATAAAGGTCATTCCCAGGCTGCCGAGAAAAAATATGGCTGCCGTTTCCACCGGATGGGCATACCTGCTGATGAGTAGGCTTGCCCCGGTATAAAAGACGGCGCACAGAATAAAGAACCCCAGGGATTTCATCATGGATGTATTATCCGGCAATTCCGTAAAAAACCGTTTGGGTTCAATGAGAATCTGGATTAAGGCATATCCATAGAACTGAAAGGATCTTAGTATTTTCCCAGGCAATAAAAAGGTCACGGGAACCCCCTCATAAATTTTTAATCTGAGCCACCCTGATTTTCTCTTCAATCCGCTGACGTTTCTCAAAGGCATCCAGGGCTTTTTCCAGAATCTGGTCGATATCGGCAGGTTTCATGAGATAATCAAACGCACCGTTTTTAAGGCCGTCAATGGCCGAATCCACGGTGGCATGGCCTGTCAGTAGAATGATCTCCACCAGGGGGTATAAGACCTTGGCCGCCTTCAGGGTTTCATTGCCGTCCATGCCGGGCATCTTCATATCCAGGATCACCACATGGACATCCTGGGCCTTGAGTTTTTCAAGGGCTTCTTCTCCGCTTTTGGCCGTTAAAACCTCATATCCTTTCTTTTCAATCAATTTTGAAGTGGTCTTAAGGTAGCGTTCCTCATCATCCACCAGCATCAGTTTCATCTTTTCCATGTATATTCTCCTGTTTCTTTTATGGTGTTATGGCCGGCAGAATAATAATAAAAGCCGTTCCGGTCTTATCTTCACTCTTGACTTCCATTGTTCCGCCAAAGCTTTCTATGATTCCGTAGCAAACCGACAGCCCGAGACCCGTTCCCTTGCCCACGGGTTTGGTGGTAAAAAACGGGGAAAAAATCTTGGCAAGGTTGTCTTCACTGATCCCGGTTCCATTGTCTGTGATTTTGATGGTCAGGGATTTTTCACCCTTGATTCCGGTCTCTATTTTCAGCATTCCCCCTTTTGCGCCATGGCGTTCGGTGACCGCGTCCATGGCATTATTAAAAAGGTTCAGCATCACCTGCTGAAACTGGGAAGGATCACCCATGAACTCCGGCGTATGCTCGGAAAAAGATTGGATAATCTCAATCCCGTTCACCTCTGCCTTTTTTTCAATCATGTGGACGATTTCCGGGATGATGCGGCAGGGATTGAGCACCTGCCTGCGGATCTCATTTTTTCTTCCAAATCTTAAAATGGCATGGGTGATTTCCGAGCAGCGGTTGACCTGGAGTTTGATCTGGGACAGGGAATCCTCAATCTCATGGATATCCTGCCTTTCCCCGTCATCCATCTTACCGGAGACCTCTTCCAGAATGCTTTCAATCATGGCATGTTCGCTTTTTATAATCTGGAGGGGGTTATTGATCTCATGGGCGAATCCTGCGGCCATTTCGCCGATTTCAGCCAATTGGGCCGCCCGGATCAGTTGGTTCCCCAGGTTTTTCTTTTCCCGGCCCAGCTTTTCGATCTGCTTCAGTATCCGGTCGGTAATAAAGGTGGCCACCACAATGATCACGGCAAGGCCGATAATCATGATGACCAGATTAATATAGGCCGCGGTATATAAGAACCGGTACGCGTCTTTTTTCTCCTGCCGGACCACCAGCATCCATTCCTTATCTTTAAGCCAGGTGGTGGCATAAAGATACTGGATACCCGCGGAGTCGGCCTTGATAAAGGTGTGGATCGTTTCTTCAGATTTAGAGAGGTCTGCAAATTCGGGATCTTTATCCATGACCTGGATATTTGAAGACCTCCGTTCGGACTGGGAAATCCCCTCTTTATTCAGGATATAGGCTTCCCCGGTCTTCCCGATTCTCACCTGGGAAATCATCCTGTCAAAATATAAGGTATCAATGGTGGCCCTCAGGACCCAGGTCTTTTCACCGCTGCCGTGTTTTACGGCAACTACGAAATGGGGAATCCGCCTGTACCCCAGAAAAACATCGCTGATATAAGACCCGTTCTGCATCACCTGCTTGAACCAGAATTCATCTGCATAGGTTTTTCCCTGGAGTTCATATTTGCCCGAATACCGGACATGGATTCCCTGGGGGTCAAAAAGGCCCAGGTCAATAAAGGCGCCGGACTGTTTTTTCAAATTTTCAAAGATGGTATCAATGGCCTGCTGCCGATTGATCTCATCATATGAAAAGGCGTTGGTGACAAATTCCAGGTCGGCCTTTCGTTCAACAAGAAAGGATTCAATCATATTCCGGTGGTCGGACACGATCCGGCTCATGCTTGCCGCGGTATTATTTTCAAGAGAAGTCGTAAAATAATAAAAACTGACACCGATGGCCATCATAAAGGGAATGAAGGGAACGATGATCATATTGACCAGAATGAACCGCTTGACCTTGTCTGCTTTTTGAGCCTCCTGAAGGGTTGTCTCATCCGTCATGGTATTTAGCCTTATAAAATATGAAAAATTTTCTCCGGGTTGAAAATCCTAAGAGCAACTATGGTGCCTGTCGTTTTTAAGCCCTTGGAATATTTTATAACAATTTGAAATCATATCTTAATTTAGAGTGATTGGCTGATTTGGAAAAGGAAGCCCCAATAAGCCGTGTCAGTAATTTTTTCAGGTTGTAAATTTTAAGGTTTTGTTGCTGATGGTTGTGGATATCTCCACCGGGCAAAGGGTCATTGCCCCATTTTTTTTTCGTAGGCCTGTCTTATCTTATCGAGGAGTTCGTTCATGGGAACAGGCTTGATGACATAATCAAAGGCCCCAAGCTGCATGCCCTTGATCCCGGCCTCAACAGACTGATCGCCGGTCAGCATGATCACTTCAATCCCGGGCCTGTTGGCCTTGATCCATCTTAAAATTTCAATTCCGCCCAGACCCGGCATCTTGACATCCAGGACCACCACGTCAAAATCCTTATGTTTCAGAATCTCCAGGGCCTTAAGACCGTCCTGGATCCCTTCGGCATTCATTTTACCGGTAATCAGCCGTTTGACTACCAATTCGCAAAAATCCGCCTCATCATCAACGACCAGAACCTTTAATTTATTCATAATCCTCCTTACCCGTTATGATGATATTTCCATGGAAGACGGATTCATCCTTGCCGCCAAAAAACCGGGCCTGATACTCAGGATATCCACCACCCCGCTGGAGGTCTCTTTTCCTATGGTTTCCACAACCATTTCTTTTAAAAAATCACCTGATGCATTAAAAAGTCCTATTTTTTCACCCGGTTCAAGTCCGTGGCGCTTTCCCAGCCCGAAAAAAACCTCCAGGCCGCCTGAATTCTTACTGACACGGTAGATTTCAGCAAACCCCTGTTTTGCCATTTCGTCCTCAATCTTTCCGGATATGACAAAAATCCAGGCCCCTGTCGAGAGGGCCGCCAGAAAAAATCCAAGGGCCGTGAACCAGGGGGATACCCCCGCATACCGGTTGATCAGAGACAGGCTCCCCTGTCTTTGGGCCCCGGCATCCGCATATACATTGACGGTATAGGATAAAAGCGATTCCAGCTTCTGCCGGTCATCGGGTTTGATCTCCGGAAGATCAGGCGGAATGAGTCTAAGATGATATCGTCCCGGCTTTAAGTCGGGGCCGGCCTGAAGCTCTCCCCGCCACATCTCAACGCCCAGAAAATAGCCGGAAAAAATATCTTTGTCAAAATTCAGGGCAAGCTCGGTTGAATCCGATACCACACCGATGTCCCGGGCGCTTTTGACATTGCCGTAAACATTTCCCGTGATCTTGAAGGATCGCCCCGCAATGATATCCAGATCATTGTCCGGTTTTCTGTGGGCCGCGGTCAATCCGTCTAAGACACTGATCATCGCTACAATGGAAACAAATAGACAAATTCGCCCCAGAATTACCCTCTTGTGCATCAGCCTGTTTTTATCCATGACCCTGGCTCCTCTTATCCCGAAGATAGAGGGACAGCGGCCGAATGCCGCGGCCGCCGTCCCTTATCCGCCTTACACCTGCTATTTCTTGAAAATATCCGTCTTTGTGATATTCATCAGCCGAAGAGATTTTCCTTCTTCCTTGTAATACATCCGGATCTCATCGCCGGCTGCCCAGGTCTCATCGGGCAGGGCGAAATATTCAATCGGCAGAGAAAAGGACACATAAATTTTCTGACGGCTTGAAAAAATTTCAATGGTTTTGGCAGTCCTGTCCACGATGGGAAATTTCTTGCCTTTGACCAGAGGATCATCCTTGCCGACCTTTGTCTTTTTCTCGATGAGGGTATAGGGGATCTCTTCAAACTGCTGGGTGGCCGTATTAAAAATGGTGATGCTGTTTTTATCGGCATCCAGTTTCATTCTCTGGCCCGGCGTTGGATCTCCGCCCATTTCAGTTTTATCCGCCGGGATTAAAAAGACCGAGGGCGGGAGAATGGTATATTCCGGTTTGCCTTTTACAAGGCTTTTATCCTCGATAAATGTCACCTGGCCCTTTTCCTTATCAAAGGCGATGGTGCGTCCCTGTTTCACCTTGCCCTCGTCATTGCAGCCTGTGAACATCATCAGGATAAGCATTGCGAGTATGAGTCCGATAAACTTCTTCATATGGTTCTCCTTATAGTGGCCTGATTCTCACATCAGTTTATTCTTAAATTGGTACCCATGATTATTTTTTCTTGGCAGCAACCTCTGCTTTTGCCCCCTGAACCATCTTCACCGTGATATACAGGGACATGGCAAAAACAAGGCCCAGCACCAGGGTGGTGGAAGAATTGTTCAAAAGGCCGGCATAGGCCGGAATTTCCTTGGCCAGAAGTTTCAGAACAATAGACAGAAAACATCCGATAACGGCAAGGCCGAAGGCAATGCGGATCCCATACCCTTTGATGTATTTGGTGGCTACGGTTCCAATCTGGGCGCCGACGGCTGCGCCGATCAGCATGATGATGGCGGCCACAAGTTCGGTACGGCCTTTCATCGTATAGGTAAACGCACCGTAAAGGCCTGAAATCATCACCTCAAACAGGTCCGTCCCAACCGCTACATGGGTGGGGCAGCCCATGAGATAAAGAAGGGCCGGCATGCGGATCAGACCGCCGCCGATGCCCAAAATACCGGCCAGCCAGCCCGTAAAAAAGCTGATGGCAATGGGAAGCCAGGCCGTGCAGGTAATCCCTGCTGCCTGAAAATGAATCATGGGGAAAAGTTTGATTTTATGCAGGGTTTTATGCCATTCAATCCCGGTGGACAAGGCATCCACCTTCCCGCCCCTGGCAATGGCCTCCCTGTCTTTTTTCATCTTTTTCGTCACATCGTGAAATACCATCCAGGCAATGAGGGCGAGCAGAACCAGGTAAAGCAGGCGGACAATGATCTCCACATTGCCCAGTCTCTCCAGCCACATGATCATCTGGGCGCCCACTTCAAAACCGACCACGGTGCCCACCAACATGATCAAGCCAAGCTTGTAATCCACATTCCCGAATTTGCCGTGGCGCATGGTGGAAATCAGAGATTTCCCGGCCATATGGGCAATGTCGGTGCCGATGGCAAAGGCCATGGGAAACCCCAGAATATTAAGGCCGGGGGTCACCATCCAGGCCCCGCCCATGCCGAAAAATCCCCCGATAATTCCTACACCCACGCCGAGAATGACCAGGCCCGGCCAGAAAATCGTAACCCCGGAAATAGGCATCAGTACATATAACCAATCCATAAATAGTTCCTCCATCAATTTAATAGGTTTCAAAATCCATATCAATGTTCCGACAATTCTCTGTGTTCCAGATCAATCCCGATGGTCTTCATGACGATATCGGCTATGGTTCCGAAGAGAAAACCGATCACGGGGATCAATACAATGGTGAGCAGGGAAAAATACAGATGGCTCTCATTATAAAGCGTTCCCCAGGCATGCAGAATTCCTGTCAGCCCCCGGGTATCCGCCACAATCACCACCAGATCCGCTTTTTCGCCCGCGGCCAGAACCGCCTGGGGCAGAAGCGTGCAGATCATGAGAACAAAAACACTTATTTTCGTCCGGATTCCTTTCATCATTTCCTCCATATCCTTTTTTATATTGTTTTACGTTCAATCCCTTACTATATTCAAAGCCGGTATCCGCGCTTTGGTGTCTTGAAGTCGCTTTAACCAAGTTTCATGCCATGAGGATGCGGCTCAGGCAAAAAATTGTCCGAGCCTTATTTCACAGAGGGTTGAAACAAAAATAAAAAAAACAAGGCCCTGCCGATCTGATGTGGAAGGATGGGACTGTCGAATTTCTTTACACCTTGCAAAAAAAAATACGGGCAGGTCCGTAAAAAATAAAGGACTGAAACCGTCAGGCCTGTTAAAACCCCATTGATACGGGCTAACCCGTAAACC
>JAAUSZ010000052.1 GCA_012031875.1 Desulfobacula sp. | reverse complement strand
AATCATCCTGACCGCATCGCTGCCAAAATCCCAGGAATAGCCAGGCATTGACACCCATGTGACGGAAGATAAGCGAGTCCTGCTCCGGTTTAATGACGGTGCATTTCAGGATCCGTTTTTTGCCCAGCAGATGTCCGACGGCACCCTCAAGATGTTTGCCTACCTCCTGTTGCTGGAAGATCCTGAACCCCCTCCCTTTATCTGCATTGAAGAACCGGAAAACGGACTTTATCACAAGTTGCTGGAGGCTCTGGCTCAGGAGTTCCGCACACATGCCACCGGCAGGAAAAATGCACCACAGATTTTTGTGACCACACATCAGCCCTATTTTGTGGATGCCTTATCCCCTAAGGAAGTCTGGGTCCTGGAAAAAGGAGAGGACGGCTATTCCAGGATACATCGGGTTTCCGAACTGGATGATGTGAAACATCTCGTGGATGAGGGACTGCCCTTGGGCGGCCTCTGGTATAGTGACTATCTCGATGCGAGGTAAATATGCATTTTGAGATACTGGTGGAGGACAGTTCAGGAGAACTATTGCTTAAGGCGTTGCTGCCGAAGCTTTTGGGGCCCCAGGCCCATCCCCATACATGGCGCACGCATGCCTACAAAGGGATCGGCCGGATTCCTCAGAACTTGTCTAAAAAAGCGGACCCAGCCCGGCGCATGCTGCTGGATCAGTTACCGAGGCTGTTGCGCGGCTATGGAAAGACTCCCGGTGTGGATGCGGTGATTATTGTTTTAGACAGCGACACAAGGGATTGTGTTGATTTCCTTAAAGAACTGAAAGCGCTTGGTTCCGGCTCTCTTTTTCAAAAGACCATGTTCAGATTGGCTGTCGAGGAAATCGAAGCCTGGTATTTTGGCGACAGGGAAGCCCTGCTGGCAGCCTATCCAAAAGCCAAACAGGATGCCCTTGGACGATATATCCAGGATAGTATATGCGGGACCTGGGAACTGCTCGCCGATGCAATATTCGAAGGCGGGTCCGCGGCTATCCGGAAATATGGTTGGCCCCTGCCGGGGCAGGTCAAGCATGAATGGGCAAAAAAAAATCGGGCCGTTCATGGACCCGGACCGAAATATTTCTCCCAGCTTTAAAAAATTTAAGGCCGGCTTGAGCCGGATCGCGGTTCCGGCCAGGCCATAAGGCCGGCCCGGTGGACCAATTGACATAGGAGAAATCTCATGAAAAGCAGTGAATATTTCATCAAATGGGGCACCTTTCATAAGGGCATGGATATGGAGGGCATCAAGACCTCCTTTGCCAATCACCTGGAGTATTCCTTGTCCAAGGACCAGTACACGGCCACCTTCCGGGATCTTTACCTGGCCCTGGCCCTGACGGTCCGGGACCGGATGATCGAGCGCTGGATCCAGACCCAGCAGATGTACCACGACCACGACGTCAAAAGGGTATATTATCTTTCCGCCGAATATCTCATGGGCCGGGTCCTGATCAATAACCTGATCAACCTGGGCATGTACCCCGAGACCAAGAAGGCCATGTCCGAGTTCCATATTGACCTTGAACGGCTGGGCATGATGGAACCGGACATGGGTCTGGGAAACGGCGGGTTGGGACGGCTGGCCGCCTGCTTCCTGGATTCCATGGCCACCATGGAGATCCCCTGCCACGGGTACGGCATCCGGTATGAGTTCGGCATTTTTGACCAGGCTATCCGGAATCTGGGTCAGGTGGAACAGCCGGAAAACTGGCTTAAATACGGCAATCCCTGGGAGATCGCCCGTCCCGAATACAGTTTTCCGGTCAAATACTACGGCTGGGTCGAGCAGACCCATCTGCCCGACGGCAAGCTTAAAACCAAATGGGTGGATACCAGCGATGTCATCGGCGTGGCCTATGATATCCCCATTGCCGGGTATGACAATTATACCATGAACACCCTGCGGCTCTGGTCGGCCAGGGCTTCCAACGAATTTGAACTGAAATATTTCCAGCACGGCGACTATCTGCGGGCCGTGGAAGAGAAAAATATCTCGGAAAACATCTCCAAGGTCCTTTATCCCAACGACCAGATCTCCGAAGGCCGGGAACTGAGGCTCAAACAGCAGTATTTCTTTGTTTCCTGCTCCATCCAGGATATCATCCGCCGGTATTTTGCCGAACACAAGGATTTCGACCAATTCCCCGAAAAGGTGGCCATCCAGATGAATGACACCCACCCCTCCCTGGCCGTGGCGGAACTCATGCGGATTCTCCTGGATGTTCATGATTTCCAATGGGAAAAGGCCTGGTCCGTCACCACCCGCTGCTGCGCCTATACCAACCATACCCTGCTTTCCGAAGCCCTTGAAAAATGGCCGGTTTCCCTGTTTGAAAGGCTTTTGCCGCGCCACCTGCAGATCATTTATGAGATCAACCGCCGCTTTTTAAGGGATGTGGCCACCCTTTATATCAACGATGCCCAGAGAATGAACAAGATGTCCATTATCGAGGAAGGGGAGGAGAAGAAAATCCGCATGGCCCATCTGGCCATTGTCGGGTCCCATTCCGTCAACGGCGTGGCCGAACTGCACACTAGGCTCCTCCGGCAAAGGGACCTGAGGCTCTTTGACGAGATGTATCCGGGGAAATTCAACAACAAGACCAACGGCATCACCCCCCGGCGGTGGCTGCTGGCGGCCAACCCGGAGCTGGCGGCCCTGTTGACCCGGCATATCGGGCCGGACTGGGTCAAACACAACCACCAGTTGAAGAACATAGCGGCCCTGGCGGAAGACGACCAGTTCCTGGCGGATTTCCGGGCCGTCAAACAAAAGAATAAATTCCGGCTGGCAGGCATGGCCATGGAACTGACCGGTATTGCCGTGGACCCGGACACCATCTTTGATTTCCAGGTCAAACGGATTCATGAATACAAACGCCAGTTGCTCAATATTCTGCATGTGGTCTATTGCTGGCTCAAGCTTAAAAAAGACCCGCATTTTGACATGACTCCGAGGACCTTCATGTTCGGCGGCAAGGCCGCCCCGGCTATCTGACGGCCAAGCTCATCATCCGGCTCATCTGCCATGTGGCCGAGATGCTCAACCGGGATACCTCTACCCGTACTCAACTCAGGGTTCTGTTCCTGCCCAACTACCGGGTGTCCCTGGCGGAAAAGATTTTTCCAGCGGCCGATGTTTCCGAGCAGATTTCCACGGCCGGGTATGAGGCCTCCGGAACCTCCAATATGAAATTTGCCTTGAACGGGGCCATGACCATCGGGACCCTGGACGGGGCCAATGTTGAAATCATGGAGTCTGTGGGAGAGGACAACATTTTTATTTTCGGGCTTACCGCGGACGAAGTCACGGCCCTGGGACCGAATTACAACCCCCATGCCTTTTATGAACGGGACCCTTTCCTGAAAGAGGCCATTGATCTGATTTACCATGGATTTTTCAGTCCTGAAGAAACCGGGCTGTTTCATCCCCTGGTGGATCTTCTGATCCACCGGGACCCGTACTTTGTCCTGGCGGATTTTGAGGCCTACCACCATGCCCAGATGCAGATCAGCGAATTGTACAGAGATCAGAAGGTCTGGACCCGGAAAACCATATTGAATCTGGCCGGGATGGAAAAATTCTATTCAGACCGGACCATAGCGGAATATAACCGGGACATCTGGAAGGCCGAGCCTTTGACCATTACCAAGGGCCCCAGGAATGCCGGACAGCCCGGAGCCTAGTTACCGTACACCATTTTCGGAAGCCAGGTGGCCAGCCCGGGCCAGAAACCGATAATGGCAAGGCCGATGATCTGGATGACGACAAAGGGAATGATGCCCTTGTACAGATCCATGGTCTGGACCTCGGGCGGGCAGACCCCCTTGAGGTAAAACAGTGAGGGGCCAAAGGGCGGGGTCATGAAAGAGGTCTGAAGGTTGACGGCAAACATGATGCCGAACCAGAGCGGGTCAAATCCGTAATCCACCACAATGGGAGCGATGATGGGGATGTGGATATAGGTAATTTCAATGAAATCCAGGAAAAAACCAAGGATGAAGATAAAGATCATGACCATGGTGACGAGCTGCCACCCGGACAGGTGCATGTTGTCGATAAAGGTCCTCAGCATGTCATCCCCGTGAAGGCCCCGGAAAACAAGGGCGAAACAGGAGGCCCCCATGATGATGATAAACACCATGCAGGTCATCTGGATGGTCCCCTTGGACACGTCATGGAGCATTTTTAGGCTGAATTTTTTGTTCATGATGGTCAGAAGAACCGCTCCCATGGCGCCCATGGCCCCGGACTCCGTGGGCGTGGCCACCCCGGCGAAGATGGTGCCGAGCACGGCCAGGATCAGAAACAGGGGAGGAAGAAGGGCCCTAAAGATCCGGTTTAGAAAAGCAGCATCAAAGGTGGCCCCTTTTTCCTGGGCCGCGGGCACATGCCTGGTGCCGAAATAGGTGGACAGATAAATGAAAAGGCAATAAAGAAGCACCAGGAGCAGGCCGGGGATGACGCCCCCCATGAACATATCGCCGATGGGGACTTCCATGACCGGGCCCAGAAGCAGCAGCACCACGCTGGGCGGGATGATCTGTCCCAGGGTGCCCGAGGCGGCAATGGTTCCGCAGGCAAAGGATTTGGAATAATTGTGTTTCAGCATGGTGGGCAGGCTCATGAGGCCCATGGTGACCACAGTGGCCCCCACAATGCCGGTGGATGCGCCCAGAAGCGCCCCCACCATGACCACGGAGATGCCCAGCCCTCCCCGGACATTTCTGAAGAGTTCCTCCATGGTCTCCAAAAGCTCCTGGGCCAGCCCGGATTTTCCAGGGCCAGGCCCATGAAAACAAAGAGGGGAACCGCCATGAGCATGGTATTGGTCATGACCCCCCAGAGCCGCAGGGGCAGAAGGTCAAAAAATCCGGGATGCAGGCCGATGAGCCCGAACAGGAAAGATGTCCCCATCATGGTAAAGGTGACGGGAAACCCTGCCACCAGGGCAATGGTTAAAACGAGAAAAAGCCAGACGCCTAAATAATCGGCGATCCATAAGGGTAAAAACTCAATCAGCATGGGGTCTTCCTGTCCATGATAGGGTTACGAATAATCCAGGGGCTTGCCCCTGAGGATATAAAAGCTTTTGATCCCCAGGATGAGCCCCTGGATCAGCATGAGAAAATATCCCAGCGGCAGAACGGCCTTGATCAGAAATCGGGCCGGGATGCCGCCGGGATCAATGGATACTTCTCCAATCTGGTAGGATACAATGGCCCAGGGGATGGTGGTGGTCAGAACCACGTAACATGAAGGGATCAGAAAGATAAAGACGCCCAGGAAATTGATCAGGGCCTTTTTTTTCCGGTCCATGAGGGAATAAAAAATATCCACCCGGACATGCCCTTCATGCAGCAGGGTATACCCCGCACCCATGAGAAAGACAAAGGCGAATACATGCCATTCCAGTTCGGACATGAACACAAAACTGGTATTGAACACATATCTCAGGATGACATTGGAAAAGATGACCAGGATGAAAAGAATCACGGCCGAGGTCACCACCACCTTGCCGATCCATTCATTGACGCCTTCGCCAAAGGCGATTGCTTTTTTAAGAAACTCCATGGGATCAGGCCATTGTATTCCAGTAAACTTTTTCAGTCATGGTGCCCCAGCCCGCAGTTTTGGCCTGGAAAGCAACATAATCTTCATGGACCTTGGCGGCAAAGGGATCTTTTTTGGCCTCTTCGGCAATGACGGCCCTGGAGATCTCTTTTAATTTTTTAATGACATCCTCCGGAAAGACCTGCATTTCCACCTTGTGATCCTTGATCAGGCTGTTCAGGGCCGCACTGCTCTGGGCGTCAAAGGCGGCCAGGGTCCGGATATTGAGATTGCCGGCAACCACATCCAGAATTTTCTGATAGTTTTTGGGCAGCTCATCATAGGCTTTTTTATTGAAAAAAACATCCAGGGTGGGGCCGGGTTCATGCCAGCCGGGCGTGTAATAATAGGGCGCGACCTTGTAAAGCCCCAGCAGGATGTCATGGATGGGGCCCACAAATTCAGCCGCATCCACCACCCCTCTTTCAAGGGAGGGGAAGATTTCTTCCGGCGGGACCATGACCGTGGTGACGCCGATTTCAGACAGAACCCGGCCGGCAATGCTGCCGATACGCATTTTAAGGCCCTTGAGGTCTTCCAGGGAATTGATTTTTTTCCTGAACCAGCCGCCCATCTGCATGCCCGAGTTTCCGAAGATGCGGGGAACCAGGCCGAACTGGCCGTAGAGTTCGTTCATCAGGGTCTGGCCGTTGCCCTCGTAGAACCAGGAATTGATACATTGGGCATTCATGCCGAAGGGAATGGAGCCGAACCAGTTAAAGGCCGTGTTTTTCCCGGCCCAGAAATAGGGGGAGCCGGTTCCCATCTGGACCGTTCCCTTGGAGACCGCGTCAAAGGCGCCGGGCGGGGGGACAAGCTCTCCGCCGCCATAGAGTTTGATTTCAAACTGGCCGTCCGTCAATTCCTTTACATCTTCACAGAATTGTTTGGCCATATCAAACATGATCTTGATTTTGGGATTCCAGAACGACGTGGCCGTCCACTGGATTTTCGGGGCTGCAATGACTGAGGGTGCGGTCAGCGCGGTTGTAGCGGCTGCGGCAGCCGTGGCCATCCCGGCTTTTTTCAAAAATTCTCGTCTTTCCATGGTTCCTCCTTTAAAGAGTTGATGCGTTTAATAAGGACTTCCTGTTGTTTATTCTCGGGTCAGCTTGCCCAAAACCTCCTCGCCCCTTACCATGGGCAGGATATTTTCGGCAAAGGGAATGACATAGCCTTTTCCTTTCAGGTGTTGGATATACTGGTCCACATCATCGGTATGATGAAAGCCCAGGGCCTGGGTTTCGGATTTTGAAAAACCGGAAACCAGGGTGACCCTGAAGCGCTTCAGGATGTCCAGCACCCGGAAGGCCACATACGCGGGCATGTCGAATTTTCCGGCCAGTTCCATCCCAAGCTTTTCAGGCCCGTCCCGGAAGGTCTTGAGAACTGAGGCAAAGGTCTCGTTTCCCACCCCTTCAAAACATTCGGCCACAAAGAGGATGTCCCCGCCTTCTTTAACAATATGGACGGCATTGAACAGGGCCTTGGTGGACTGGTAGAGCTGGCCGTCGGACCTGTGGCCGCCCGTGGAAAAGATGACAAAATCCCCTTTTTTGGGGACGGGAATGCAGCAGACCTCATCCAATTTTTTGCAGCCCTTCATAAAGGTGTCGTGCAGGGGGCCGGCGTCGGCATAAAAGAGATCCCCGGTCCCGCCGGCGGCCACCGCCACATAGGTGCAGGTTTTATCCTTTAAGAACAAGAGGGCGGCGTCGTTGATATCCTCATTGACGGGGTTTCCCCAGAGTTTGGCCTGGCGAGCCAGGGGATGGGGGGTCCCGTCTTTCCGGATGGCCAGGGAATGGTTTTTCTGGATGGTGTCATATCCCGCGATGCCGGGCATGATATATTTTCTGCCCCCGCCGAACCCGGCGATGAGATGGTGGAGGATGCCGCCGAAGATGATGATATGGTCGGCTTCCGTGGCTTCTCTGGTAATCCAGACCGGGGTTTTTTTATAGGTTTCGCCGATATATACCAGGCGGTCCTGGTTTTTATTGGCTGCATTGAGGATTTGGATATTCTGGGCGCAGAAGGTTCCGGCCAGGGAGGAGAACTGCTCTTTTTTCATGTCCTCGTGGGTGCCGCCGGCAATGATGATCCGGATATGATCCCTGGGGACCCCAAGATCGAAAAGGGTTTTGATGATTTCAGGGACAAAGATATCTCCCCTGGCCCAGAGTCTGGTGCTGTCCGGGATGATAACGGCAATCCGCCGATTCCCGATGTCCTTTGGGCTGTGGTCCCGGACGCCTTTGGAAATGATGTCCCTGATGTCGTCATGGCTCATGGCCGGGACCTTTCTTCCGATGATGATATCACATACCTTTTCATCGGGCAGGGTGATGTCCAGGGTGGCCTGACCTTTTTCCAGTTTGAGTTTCATATCCGTTTCAACGCCGCGTAAATAAGGGTCACGGGATGCAGCACCCGTAACCCGTCCGATTCATCCAAATTCCCGGCAAGGTTCATCCTGCAGACCGGGCAATCCGTTATCCAATGGGTCGCGTGCATAGCTTTTGCAGATTCGATTTTTTTGTCAACCATTTTCTTTGAAACTTCGGGATATTCATAAAAAAATGTTCCTCCGCCGCCGCAGCACTGGTCAAAATCCGGGGCCCGCTGATAGGTCACGTTCGGCAGGCGCTGAAGGAGTTTTTCGGCAAGGAGATGGGATTGAAAGGTGTTCCGGGTATGGCAGGGGGCATGGTAGGTCACGGAGATGTTTTCGGTGACGGCCGGGTCAAATTGAAGTAGGTTAAAATGCAAATCCATGAAAGAAAGGATGTCCGTGACCCGTGAGGAAATGTTCCGGGCAGCCGCAAGGTGCTTGCCGCCGGCTTCAAAAAGGCGGGGGTATTCATTTTTCAGGGCTTCCCCGCAGGTGGAGCAGTCCACGAGGACGGCGTCCGCCTCAATATCCGACAGGGCCTTGAGGTTGGTCCGGATATTTTTCATGGCCTGCTTTTTCGCCCCGTGAAAGAGCAGGGGGATGGAGCAGCAGACCTGGCGTTTCGGGAGGATCACCTCATATCCCATATGCCTTAGTATCCCGATGGTCGAGGAGCCTGTGTCCCCGTACAGATAATGGGTGGCGCAGCCGGTAAAATAGGCGACCCTTCCCAGGGGTTTGCCTTTTGGGGAAAGGATTTCATCATGGGCTTTGCGGAAGGGGACGGCATTGAATTCGGGGAAATTTTTTAAGGGGATATTGCCCAGCTTGAATTTTTCAGCCAAGCCGGAGGGCATGAGTTTTTGGCCTGTCCTGGCCAGCCCGGCCCCGAAACGGGTCCGGTATTCCCGGGCCAGAAGATAAATCAGGCTTTTGATGGCCGGGGTTTCTCCATGGGCCTCCACCATTTTTCGTCTCATTTTCATGAATTTTGAATAATGGTCAATGCCCGAGGGGCAGGCGGCCGAGCATGACCCGCACATGAGGCATTTGTGGATGAGATCCTTTAAAAAGGGTGACGAGGCCAGGGTCTGAAGGTCATGGGCCTTGATGAGCTGAAGTTTGGCCCTGGGCGAAACCTGTTCTTCTTTCAGGAGTTTGTAGACCGGGCAGGCATTCAGGCAGATCCCGCATTTTCCGCAGTTTTGAAGTATTTTTTCCGTCATACGAACTTTCCGGGGTTGAGAATGCCGTCCGGATCAATGGCCTGTTTGACTTTTTTCATGAAGTCAAGGGTGCTCCGGTTCATGACCAGGGGAAGATAGGCAGCCTTGGCAAGGCCGATCCCGTGTTCGCCGGACAGGGTGCCGTCCAGATCCGCCGCGGCTTTGAAAATTTCGGCAAAGGCCTTTTCCACCCGGCCCCATTCCTCTTTGTCGGATTTGTCCGCCGGGACCATGGGGTGCATGTTCCCGTCCCCGGCATGGGCCAGGACCCCAACCCGGAGGCCGTACCGGGTGGTGATCTCAATGATTCTGCGGGTCATTTCCGGCACCTTGCTGACCGGCACGGTCACGTCTTCGGAAATAATGTCCGGGGCCAGCTTGGCAAAGACCCCGTAGGCGGAACGCCGGGCTGCCCAGAGCTTTTCCCGTTCCGTTTCCGAAGCGGCTTCCTGGATATTCACGGCCCCGTTTTCCCTGACCTTTTCAATGATTTTTTCCATTTCCTTGTCACAGGCCTCTTTGACCCCGTCGATTTCAATGAGCAGGGTTCCCTGGGCGTTTCTGTCAAGGCCCAGGTTTGCACCGTCTTCAATGGCATTGAGGGTCAGTTGGTCCATGAGTTCCATGGCCGCGGGCAGGATGCCGGACCCGATGATGTCGGTGACGGCCCTGGCGGTATTGTCCAAGTCGTTAAAGGTCACCATGAGGGTTTTGACGGCCTCGGGTTTGGGCAGAACCTTGAGAATGGCTTCCGTAATGATGCCCAGGGTGCCTTCCGACCCGCAGAATAGGGCGGACAGCTTATAGCCGGTCACATCCTTGATGTTTCTGCTGCCGAACCGGATGATTTCCCCCGAGGCCAGAACTACTTCCAGGCCCAGGACATAGTCCACGGTCACGCCGTATTTCAGGCATCTGGGGCCGCCGGCATTCTGCGCGATATTCCCCCCGATGGTGGAGGAATTCATGGAGCCGGGGTCCGGCGGATAAAAAAAGCCCAAGGGCAGGAGGGCTTTCTGAATATCCGCGTTAACCACCCCCGGCTGAACAATGATATACCGGTCCCTGGGATTGACCTCAATGATTTTGTCCATTTTCGAAAAGCAGAGTACCATCCATGCCGGATCGGGATGGGCGCGCCGCAGACGCTGGTTCCGGCGCCCGGCCCGTGACGGGAATCTTATGACGGCCGGCAATTTTGAGTATTTGGGAGACCTCGGCCGTTGTCCGGGGAAAAAGGACGGCATCGGGAAGGGCTTCTTCCACAAAGGCGTCATAGGCATAACAAGCCAGTTCTTCAGGCCGGTCCAGGTACCCGGCCGCACCGACAATTTGAATGAGTTCGGTTTTGACTTCAGTGTTCAGCATACTTCTCCTTGATCAGGGATAAACAAACAGCCGGAACCAGAGTTCAGCAGCGCGTGATTCAATCCTCAGAGCCATCGGAAATCAGAAAGCAATAAAATATTTGCCTGCTGTTTGTCAACTTTTTTATTCCGGCCAAGGCTTGCAGTCCGGGGTGAAACCGGCATATAAACAAGATAATATTAAGGAGGTAAGCAAAATGGCATTGATCTTGAACATTCTCTGGTTTGTTTTCGGCGGCGGTTTTTTTGCCTGGATCTTGTGGGTGGTTCTGGGGGGCCTGCTGTTTATTACGGTCATCGGCATCCCCTTCGGCTTTGCAGCCTTCAGAATCGCAGGCTTTGCCGCATTTCCCTTTGGAAAGGAGCTGGTGGATGCCCGGGCTCTGGGTGAAGAAAGAATGGTGGGCACCAGCCTGGCCAATTTTTTATGGATCATCCTGGCCGGCATCTGGCTGGCCGTTTCCCATATCATCGCCGGTGTCAGCCTCTGCCTGACCATCATCGGCATCCCCTTCGGCTTTGCCCATTTCCGGCTGGCCGGGGTATGTTTTGCCCCGCTGGGGAAAAAGCCCGTGCCCAAATAATGATCGGGCTTTCTATTTCTTCTTTGCCGGGGCCTGCTTCTGAGATTTGGAAGACGTCTTTTTTTTGGCTTTGGAGGTTGCCTTTTTTTTAGGCTGGGCCGCGGCCTTTTTTTTCGATTCTGAAACCGCGGGTTTCTGAGGTTCCGTCATCGCCGGGGGTTGAGATTCGGAGGGATGGTCTATGTGGTACTGCTTTTTTGCCGCAAGTTCCTGGGCCTCCGTCAACTGCCGGGGCGTGAGTTTCCCGGCAATCATATCCTTCAGCTCCCCTGTCTTTTCGTATTCCTGCGCAGCGGTAAGGCTCAACCAGGCATAGGCCTGTTTTAAATCCGGCGCAACCCCTTTGCCCTGGCCATACATCATTCCAAGATTATATTGGGCATAGGCATTTCCCTGGTCCGCGGCTTTTTCAAACCAGGTCACAGCCGCCTGATAATCCAGGGGAACCCCCTGATTCTCAATATACATGGTTCCCAGATTGACCTGGGCCTTGTCAAATCCCTGTCGGGCCGCTTTTTCATACCAGTGGGCAGCCTGCCGGTAATCCCGGGCCACGCCCTTGCCCTGGTCATACATCAGTCCAAGATTATACTGGGCATCGACCTTGCCCTGGGCAGCGGCTTTTTCAAACCAGAAAAACGCCTCCTTATAATCCTGCTCAACCTCGGAGCCCAGGGAATACATCAGCCCAAGATGGTGTTGGGCCTCGGCATCTCCCTCTCCGGCCCCTTTCAAGGCGTCTTCGAACGGGTCACAGAAAGCGGCCGCAGCACCAAACAGAACTATCATCAAGGCCGTCAAAGCTTTTTTCATCCATCTTCCTCTTGATCTGTTGCCGGTATTTGGCCGGGATCAGCCACACCGGGTCCGAATTTTTTGCATGAGAATATAACCTTTTTTATCCTTTTCCAAGAGAAATGTTTTGGGGCAGGGGGGCTTTCTTAGAAGTTTTTCAGAGTGGCATCCTTTGTTCAGGCTTGTCTTTATTGAAGGCTGGGCTGAGGTCCTGTGGAATCTGATATTATGCCAAGATTTCTTTTATTGGCAATCTTTGCATGCCGTGTCGAATTGTGAGAATAGATATTTGTTTGTCTTCGATACAATAGATGTCTTGATCTATTTTTAATCTTTGCATGATGCCTCACCTTATTTTAATAAAAATATTGTGAATCATAACGTACAAGATTTGGTACATGCAACATATTTTTTGTCCTATTCTCAGCCCATGCGGCAAGCCGAACCAGAGACCAGTCCTCTCATTCAGGCGGCAGTTGCCAATGATCTTGGGAAGTTTTTAACGGGTGCCGTTTTTGTTCAGCCTCATCTTTACCGGAGGCCGGACGGGAGGCGCTTATTAAATTTTTCATTTTTGGGTACAGGGTCTGGAGGCAATTTTCCGGATGGGGACATATTATAGAGCTGATTGTCGGCCGCACACCAAGACCATTATATATAGGGGCTTATCGGCTTTCCTGAGTTCGCTTGTTTTCCGACATCGAACCGAGGGCTTATAGACATAGTCCGCGGTATGAAATGTTCAAGATACCAATGCGAATCAAAACAATTTTTCGTTAAAAATTGAAGCCAGGATGATGCAAGCATCCTTAAGTATCAGATTTATGCAAAAGGTATAAAATAAAAACCGAGCTTTATTCTATTTTTATTTAAAAAATATTTTGGTATTCACAACATGAGGTTGCTAATATATTGACTTTCCAATAGGATGGGGTAACTAAAAAAAATTATTTATTGGTATGATAACTATATGTTGCTGTGTATTTACCTGACCAAGGATATCACAATTGGTAATGACTGGTAGTCCAAAATTCTGTAGCCTATTTTCAGGTTGTGGAGGGTTTGATCTGGGTTTTGTCAATGCAGGGTATGAATGTATTGGGGCGTATGATATTGACCTAAAGGCTCTCAATGTTCATGAACATAATTTGGGGGGATCTGTTTTTAATTGCGATTTAACTACTTCAGATTTTCCCATTTCAAATTTATGCACTGCTGATATTATTCTTTCAGGTTCTCCCTGCCAAGGGTTTTCAACAATTGGAAAACGCAAAATCAATGACCCTCGTAATAATCTTCTTTTAACTGGTGGGGAATTAGCTATAAAATCGAAAACAAAAGTTTTCATTTCGGAAAATGTTCTTGGAGTTATTGCTGGAAGACATCGTAAATATTGGGATGAATTACACCAAATGTTTAGAACGGCAGGTTATAAAACTACAGACATTAAGTGCAACGGAACGGAGGTCGGAATTGCCCAACGTCGCAGAAGACTTTTTCTCCTTGCATGGTCTTTTCCGAAAGAAATCAACGTCTCGATAAAATCAACACCAGGGGGGACTCTCAAAGATGCACTTGAAGGGGTCGAAAGCACAAAAAATCACACTGTAATTCCTCTTAAGAAAGATAGTATTGATTATCTTATATCCAAAAGAATAAAGGCTGGACAAAAGTTAAGCAATGTCAGGGGTGGATATAGGTCTGTTCATACATGGGATATCCCAGAAGTTTATGGTCAAACAACCAACAAGGAAAGAATGGCACTTGAAACGATTCTCAGAGTCCGTAGACAAATGCGAGTTCGAAATTTTGGAGATGCTGATCCTGTACCTAAAACATTCCTTTATAAAAATTTTGGGGAAAAAATCATTAATTCTTTAGTGAAAAAAGGATATTTGCGTTGTAGTAGTAACGCTTTTGACCTAACAAAAACATTTAATGGCAAATATAGAAGACTCCCATGGGATAAACCATCTTATACAATCGATACGAGATTTGGTAATCCTAAGTATTTTTTGCATCCTGAAGAACACAGAGGATTTACTGTTCGTGAGGCAGCAAGAATACAGGGTTTCCCAGACTCATTTATTTTTTCAGGAACTCAAATAGAGCAATATCGTATGATTGGAAATGCAGTTCCTCCACCAATGGCCGAACATCTTGCATCTTTTGTAAGGGAGGCTTTTTTTAAATAAATTGCCATGAAAAGTATAATTGAGCAAAAAATACACATCTGGAATGATGAAAAGACGCGCCAAACAAATCTTATTTTAAACCATCTGGAAAAAGAATATATTCAACCTATGAACCCTCACAATCTCCAAGAGTCGGCTTTTGGAAAAGACTTGAAAATTGGCTTGGAAATGTTGCTCCAAATGAAACGGAAGAAAAGTTACTATTTAATAGTGTAACAGAAATCTTTTTCGTTGGGCCCAAAGAATTCGAAGAGCTTTATCGATTAGCATATAATAGTCAAATTGCACGTTGGCTAGTTGAAGAATTAAAATTAAAGATTGATAATATTGATATCTCCAAGACCCTAATTGGAGCGACTAAAGAAAACATGGTTTTGCCCAATATCAGATAGCATGCGGATTAACTCCTTTTATCATGTTAATCAGATACCAGCTTCTCATGATTATAGACCAGATTGGCGATCAATGTTCAAATTTGCAGATGAGTCAAAGATTCGTGAATATTGTAAAGAAAAGGTATAAAAAGAATTGTTCTGTTAGAGGATTTTGTTGGTGGTGGGAGTCAAATGGAGGACGCTGTTCGATTCGCTGCTAAACTATCCGATATCGTATCAATTTTGGTTGTTCCTCTTATTATTTGTCCAAAGGGATTTGATCGTATAAAAAATATAGAAAAAAGCTGTAATGTCACTTTTTCTCCTGTCCTTTCTCTTAATAAGAATAATTTCATCTCCAAAAACCCAACAAGCGGCGAAAAATCATCACTAACTGAACTGCGCAATTTAGTTTTTGATAAGTATCTTTTGGTTAGTGGTGGAAAATCTGCTCAATTAGGTGTTAAGCCTTATGGCCCTCTTGGTTATAATGATACAGGAGGAATGATTGTAATGTATACAAATACCCCGGACAATACACTGCCTATCATTCATTGGTGGTCAGAAACATGGGAACCATTATTTCCAAGGCATAGTAGGGTGTAATTATGAAAACACGAATAAATCCTTTTCATGATTTATATTTAAGTGAAGGTATTGCCCCAGGACGCTTTGTAGAATTGTTTAGCCCTCATTTTGTGAAACATGCATTAGCTCTTTATAAACCAGGGAATGTAATTCTGAAAGGGCTTCAAGGAGGAGGTAAAACAATGTTGTTGAATTTACTGAAACCTGAAGTTCGTATTGCGTATCGGAAGGCTAATGAAAAATTTCCCGTTCCTGAAAAAAATAGCCATTTTATAAGTGCTGGAATTAATCTAAGGATATCAGGTGTTATTGACTTTGGAACACTTATCCATAAAGATCGGGATCCTGGATTTGATCTGAAGTTAGCGCTACTCTTTGGTGATTTTATTAATTATTGGGTAGCTGATGATTTGCTCCAAACGATCCAAACTTTATGTGATGCAAACTATTCGGATATATTAGATGAGATTGGGATTATCAATAACCAAACCGCAATGGATGAATTTGCAAAAAAATTGGCTACGGATCAATGTTGGTTCGGTTATCTTGATGGAGTCGATAGTCTTAAATCTTTAAGGGAGCGTTTTAATGAGCGCATTTTTAATTTTAAAAAATATATAAATTTGAACACTGATGAACTTCCCGAAGAAATTATAAATAGTAAAACAGTCATCAATGAGCCTGTCTCAAAAATGGTTGCTCTTTTGAGAGAGTTTAAAATTATCTCTCCAAAAACAGAAGTTTATATAAGGGTCGATCAGTATGAGCAGTTGGCTACATTAAATTTTTCTAATCAATATTTTGGTCAAAAATGTGCAAATATTATCCATAAAGCTTTAGCTGCGAGAGATCCGAATATATTCTATCGTATTGGAGCTAGGCACTATGCTTGGCCTGACGCTCCTGTAATCTTTGGAACAAAGGATACACTAGAAAATAAAAGAGATTATTCTATTGTTAATATTGATGAAGTGCTTAGTAGAAAAGAAGATCAAAGATCATGGTTTTTTCCTCAATTTGCTGAAGATATTTTTAGAAGGAGATTAAATCTTACGAACTACGATACAAGTTCCAATAAAGAAAATTTGCTGAAAACAGTATTTGGGGTCGGATTATCGGCACAAGAAAAAACTGAAAAATATGTTGCCAAGCCTTCATCTCGTGAAGTAATCGCTAGATTTACTCAAGAATGGCCAAAGAATTGGCCTGACCCCTGGATTGATTTTTTAAAAAAACTTGGGAAGAAAATCCGCTATCAGCAATATTGGCAGGGGCATGGGTCAGACAAAAAATCAAGAAAAGCATCAAATTATTGAAAACATTCCTAATAGCCCTCCTTATCCATGGGAAGAAAAAAAATATTGGCGGAAGGAAAGAATTGAACAGGCATTATTACAGATTGCATCTAGAAATAGGCAACAACTTATTTGGTCTGGAAAGGACGATATCCTATCACTTAGCGGTGGTAATATTCTAATATTTCTCTTTATTTGTCAACAAATATGGGATGCTTGGTTAAGAGATAATCGTGATGAAGAACCACTCACCAATTCTATCTCGCCAGAAATGAGCACGAATGTACAAACTATGGGGATAATTAATGCCAGTGAAGAATGGGTTAAGAAAACCATGGAAGGGGATCAAGCCTTTTCTCGAAAGCGGTTTATACAATTCCTTGGAAAACATTTTTATAGATTATTAACTAATGATGTTTCCATGAGCAACCCTGGAAAAAATGGATTATCTTTTGATATAGAAGATCTTTCAAAATCGCCCAAAATTAAAACTTTTTTAAAGTTTGCAGTTGAACATGGCGACCTTCGGGAATTACAACATACATCAAAAGTTAAAAGCCAAAAACGAATTAAATATTACCTATCACCAATATATAGCCCTGCTTTTAAAATACCATATCAGCATACTAAAGAGCCAGAATATATCAAAACCGAGAAGCTAAAAACATGGATGGATAATCAATGGGACACTTCTTTAGCTGGAAAAATCGAAAAAAAGTCTGAAAAAGGGCCAACACAGTTAACATTGTTTGAAGAGGTTGAATAAAAATTATGTTATCTGAAATTTTTAGACCATGGGGATTGTTTCCTTGGGTATTTCAAAGAGTTGAGAACTACGAATGGGATTTATTGGCATGTTTAGCAACGGAGGAGAGATGTCTTGGAACGCCATATCATGTTGAACAAGGGATAAAAATTCGTTCAAACCAATTTTTTGAAATAGCTGATCCAGAGCCAATCTATAAAAAGAAAGCCACCAAGAAAATACAACAGAACAAGGAAGACCTTCATAACTTTTTTAGCCAAGATCCCAATTTTTTTGTTTTTGATTTGTTAGGCTCTCCAGTCCTACTAAAAACACATATGATAGATTTCATTACAAATTCTGCTGGTAATGTAATTGCAGATATCTCCTCTTTTCCGAAAAGATACTTTTTTCCGATTGTAAAATTATTATTTGAGTCTGAAAAAATTCACAACTTAGTAATAACATACACAATACCTGAAAAATATTATAGTGAAGATTTGGCCGAAGAGCCAACACCATGGGCTCATTTACCTATGTTTCAAAGAATAAATGCTGATTCTACTCGAAAAAAAATCCGTAATGCTGTTGTTGGTGTAGGATTTTTGCCCTTCGGATTAGCAGAGCTACTTAAAGGAGAGTACCAAAATGCGCGAGTTACTTTAATCTTTCCATTTCCTCCTGGCCCTCCCAATTATCAACGTAATTGGGAATTTGTTAGAAATATCGAAACACATTTTCCATTGGCACATGACAACCAAATTATCAGAGTTGATGCCTATGACACTTCTGGTTGTTTTCAACATCTGTGTGCTTTAACTGACAATGGCAGTCATCAGTCTATCTTCGCGCCATATGGGCCCAAACCGCACTCGCTTGCAATGTGCTTGTTTGCAATAAAACATGACTGTGATGTTTATTATACCCAGCCTAGAGTGTATCATCCAGACTATTGTACAGGAATAAAATGTATTGAACACCTTCCTGTAACTTATGCTTATTGTTTAAAATTAAAAGGTCGTAAGCTTTATTAAAGGAACCCCTGTCGAAAAGATCTGAGGCAAGTATTATCCCATGAATTAATTTAAGCAATGGTGATGGTGTATGGATTGATGTGAGAAAAAAGTCTAAAATCAAACAAAATAGTCCATTTTTGGGGGAGGATCAGAGTTAAGATTAATTATCCTTATGGAAACTGCCATAGCTGTTCAGATTATCAATAATACCGGTTCAAATCCTGATAAGATTTCAGGCGATTAATCATGGTATAAATGAACGGTGCCGGATTCCGGCATCCTCTTTTAAAGCAATCAACCCAAAAGCCCAGATACTGTGTTACAGATGGATGTGGCGGGAGAACCGGCCGGAGGATGAGGCATCCCCCGGCCTTGATATGAAGGTTAATTGGCGGTTTCCGGGTGGAAGACATTGACCTCTTTCAGGTCGTCTCCCAGGTATTCCCGTTCATTGGGTCCCAGGATTCCCAGGGACAGGCAGATCAGGGTCCAGAGATGGACCACCGGGTAATTGCCCCCGTAGTGTTCGCTCAGTTCGTGGATCTGGGCGTGGCAGTTGTGGCAGCCGGCAATGCAGTAGTCGGCTCCCGTGGCCTTGATCTGGGCGTCTTTGATTTTTCCGTATTCAAGACGCTGATCCTTGAACCCGGACTGCAGGAATCCGCCGCCGCCGCCGCAACAATAATTGTTGGACCGGTTGGGCTGCATGTCCACGAAATTTTCTTCGCCCACAACGGATTTCACCACAAATCTCAGGTCTTCGGCAATGGGGTCGCCATAGCTTTTTCTGACGATCTGGCAGGGATCCTGAACCGTGAATTTGATCTTCAGGTCCTTGTTCCAGTCGGAATTGACCTTTAGTTTTCCTTCACGGATCCATTTTGCATAATATTCATATAAATTTTTGATTTCAAAATTATGTTCAAGATTAAATTTTTTCACTCCGGCCCGGACTGAGAAGGTGACGTGCCCTCACTCGGTGTTGAGAAAGGTCTTACACCCGAGCTTGTTGGCCTGGTCCACGGTGGTGGAGGTGATTTTCTTCCAGGCCTCGTTGTCGGCCAGGAACATGCAGTAGTTTTCCCCGGCCCAGCCCCGGCTGCCGTAGGTCCAATCCACTCCTGCAAGGTGGAGGATTTTCCATAGGGGGATCAGCTCATCGGGCTCCGTGACCGGCTCCCTGGAGTTCTGGTTCAGGAAGAATTCAGCGCCTTCCTTGTCAATGGGGGCTTCCATGTCCTCAAATTCAGGCTGGGCTTCCCGGTATTCTTCCAGGATATCCTGGACCACGAATTCAAAATCTTCCGGGGAGGTTCCCATGGCGCTGGTGCTCTCATTTCTCAAGGCCATGTCGCAGGAGCCCAGGATGCCTTTGGGCCTTTCTTCCCTGGGGCGAAGGGTCCTGGCATTAAAAACCAATTGAGGGATATCAATTTTCATGGGGCATACATAGATACAGCGCTGGCACATGGTACACATCCAGGGCCAGTCGGACTTGATAATCTCCTCATCCATTCCCAGGGCCGCCATGCGAAGAAATTTTCTGGGGTCCATGTTATCCAGGCCTGTGGCAGGGCATCCGGAGGCGCAGGCGCCGCATGTCAAACAGGCATTCAGGTTGCCGCCCTCGGGCAGCAAGGCTTTTACCTTTTCTAAAAAGATATTTTTTCGTTTTTTGTTTCCAAGCTTGATGGCAGCTTCCGTCATGGAGACTTCCTTTCTTTTATGGTCCTTTTGGGTTTTTATCATTAAAATGGATTCCGGCTTCTGCCGGAATTCAAATTCCTGATCTGTGGAGCATAATGCGTACCAGCATAGCATTCTTTTCGGATTTTTCAAATCATTATCATTTAAAGGGTTATTCCATAATGAGATTTTTACTTGATTTTCTGGGTTGCAATTATGCGACTATTTTGATCCGACAGGTTTTAAAAGAGCGACTCCCGTGAAGGGATAGGCTTTTGCAGTTCATAGGGAGAGGGGGGGCAGGCTGAGAGATGAACCCCGCCGGTGTATTCGATATTGTGGAACCCGCGGTTCCTGTGATACAAGAAAGGACTGCAAGGCGGAAACGGAGGCGGTATGGGTGCGGGTGTCACAAAGGAAGACCATAAGGGGCGCAGATTTTTTCATCAATCCATCCGGTTGAAGATATTTCTGGTCAGCCTGCTCCCGACCCTTGCCCTTTTGTATGCCGCCATCCTGAACAATCAATATCTGGGCGACCTGGGCGACAGCGCTGAACTGATCCTGTCGAAAAATTATAAAAGCATCCGCGCAGCCCAGGAAGTGCGAAAATCCCTGGAAGACATACGAAACCGGATGCTGGAGCAGTTGTCCACACAGGGCCGGGCCCCGGCCATTTCTCAGGAGACCCTGGACAGCCTGTCTTTCAACCTGACGGTATGCAAAAAAATGTCACGGAAACCGGGGAGGCTGAAAAGATCGATAAGCTCCTGGACCTGTACCGTTCTTATGAAGCCGCAATTCTTTTATTGGCGCAGGACGCATCCGGCTTATGGTACAGCAGCCCTTTTTCCGATTTTCTCGGGTTGACCGCGGGAATGATCGTCCTGACCGATGACCTGGTTGCCATTAATGAGGAGGCCATGGAGGTTGCGGAAAAACATACCCGGACAACCGCGGACCGGGCACAGAGAAATGCGGCCCTGCTTTTTGGGGTGATCATTTCCGCGATCCTGCTGCTCAGTTATTTTCTTTCCTATCGGGTGGCCCGGCCCCTTATGGAACTGGCCCGGCAGCTTTCAGAGACAAGGGAAGGCAGCGGGGTCTATCCGAGGATCAGCCCGGAAAGCAAGGATGAGATCGGGCTTCTGGCCAATGCCTTTAACCAGTTGTTCAGCCGCCTGGAACAATATGACACCCACCGGGATGATATTATTTTTGCAGAAAGGGAAAAGGTCCGCCGCAATGAAGAAGCCAAGGGAACCTTTATTGCCGATATCTCCCACCAGCTCAAAACCCCGGTGACTTCTCTCGGGATGGGGATCGGGATGCTCTACAACCGGGGAGACAGGCTCAGTGATGAGAAAAAAAAAGAAGCTCTATGCCACGGCATACGATGACTGCATGCGGCTGACGGCCCTGATTAACGAACTGGTTGACCTTTCCCGTCTTGAGGCCTTGGCCCTGCCAAGGCCCAAGGAAACCCTGGATATGGCCATGGTGATCACGGAATGCCTGGCCCCCCTGCACAAGCAGGCCGAGGACAAGGGCATCGTCCTTGAACTGGACATCCCCGGCAATCTGCCCCGGATCACCATTGATTCTTTCCGGTTTCCCTGGGTGATCACCAATCTGGTGGGAAATGCCCTGCGCTATACCGGGCCCGGGGGGAAAATCACATTAAAGGTATACGGGCAGGGGTCCCGGTATTATTTCCAGTGTTCCGACACCGGAGACGGGATTGACCCAGGGGTCCTGCCCCATATTTTTGACCGCTTCACCCAGTTTTCCGACCGGGGGAAAAGCGGCACCATAGGACTGGGCCTGGCCATCGTCAAAGATGTCATCGAACAGCACGGCGGTGATATCCGGGTTCAAAGCGAACTGGGCAAGGGAACCTCTTTTATTTTCTGGATACCGGCTGATAAGGAAGGCGCAGATGAAAAAAGTCCTGATTATTGATGATGATTCCAATATCCTGACCACTTTGGAAATGTATCTTGAAGATAAAAAATTTGAGGTTTTTACGGCCGGGTCCGCCCAAGAGGGACTCCAAAGTTTTCATGATAAAATGCCGGACCTGGTCCTCCTGGATTTGAAACTGCCGGATGAAAGCGGGCTGGAGGTCTTAAAAAAAATTGTGGAAAGCGGCATCAAAACCCAGGTTCTGATGATCACGGCCCATGCCACCATTGAAACCGCGGTCAAGGCCGTGAAGATGGGGGCCTTTGATTATCTTCCCAAACCTTTTGTGCCGGGCCAGTTGGACCTTGTTCTGGAAAGGGCCAAACGCTTCAGCCGGATGGAAGTGGAGATCGCGGCCTTAAAAGGTATTTTTTCCGAAGGCGGCTTTTTGACCCGGAACCGCAGATTAAGAAAAATTCTCCAGACGGCCCGGCAGGCAGCGGATTCCGAAGCCATTATCCTCATCTGCGGGGAAAGCGGCACCGGTAAAAGTTTGCTTGCACGGTTGATTCACGACTGGAGCCCGAGGTCCGCTCATCCCATTGTCACGGTGGATTGTGCGGCCATGCAGGAAAATCTTCTGGAAAGCGATCTCTTCGGCCATGTCAAGGGAGCCTTTACCGGAGCCTTGCAGGATAAAACCGGGAAATTGAAACTGGCGGACAGGGGCACGGTCTTCCTGGATGAGGTGTCCGAGGTGCCCAGGACCGTCCAGGGGAAACTGCTTAGGTTCATCCAGCACCATGAATACGAGCGGGTGGGAGACCCGAGGCCCCACCGGGTGGATGTCCGTATCCTGGCCGCCACCAACCGGGACCTGGAAGCCATGGTCCGGGACGAAACCTTTCGAAAGGATCTGTATTTCCGCTTAAATGTGCTGGAGCTGTTCCTGCCTCCCCTGCGGGAAAGGCCGGAAGATATTGAGCTTTTGGCGGAAATGTTTCTGAACCAGTCGGCCCGGTTAAACCGGAAACCGGTCAGCCGGATTGCGCCCGAGGCCTTGCAGTTGATGCAGAACTACCCCTGGCCCGGCAATATCCGGGAACTGATCAATTCCATTGAGCGCTCCGTCATCATTACCCATGATGATTACCTTAAGCCTGAGGATTTGTCTCCCGCCATTGTCCATTTCAACCCGTCTGCATCTTCGGGTCCGGGGCTTCAAAATCTGGACGAAATTGAAAAACAGCATATCCAGAACGTTCTTCTCCATACCTCTTCCCTGGAGGAAGCGGCCAGGGTACTCGGCATTGACCCGGCCACACTATGGCGCAAGCGCAAGAAATACCAGCTTGAATAGGCCTCCCGCAGCAGGGAGGATTCCAGGCGCCTTGCATTTTGCAAAGATTAACCCCTCCGGATCTTTCATTTTTTAAGGCCGTTTTTCCTGTCTGTTTTATAATCCGTTGATATTTAAAGATTTATCATTTTGGCATGCCCCTTGCTCTGAATAAACCGCCCTTGATTGAGATAAGGGATGTACAGGATTTTAATGCAACCGGCAAAGGATGGGGCATGACCTTTAAAAAGAAAATACTCATCGGATACGGCATTGTCTTTTTATTAATGGGACTTGTGGTTGCCTGGGCCGTCACCAATCTTGTCCTGCTGGGGAAGGCCGGCGACGCCATCCTGAAGGAAAATTACCGGAGTATTCTTGCCGCGGAGAATATGGTGGATGCCCTGGAACGCCAGGACAGCGCCATCCTGCTTTTTTTATGGAAGATACAAAGCAGGGAATCGCCCAGTTCAGGGAAAATGAGGCTGTTTTCCTCGGGTGGCTGGCCCGGGCCGGGGACAATATCACCATCCGGGGCGAGGCAGAGATAGTCAGGGCCATTGAATCGGATTATGAGGGATACCGGCGCAGGTTTTCCGAACTGACGGATCTTAGGGAGCCTTCCGGGCCGGATGACCCTCTGTCAATGTATCGGGAAACAGTGTATCCGCTTTTTACCGGGATCAGGGAAAAGTGCATCAATCTGAGATATCTGAACGAAGAAACCATGTACAAAGCCAGTGTAAGGGCAGGACAGGTTGCCGGACGGGCCATATGGTCCACGGTGGCCGTGGCCCTGTCCGCCCTGGCCGTGGCCCTGGTTTTTTGTCTGGTTCTCGCGAACCGGATTGTCCGGCCGGTTCAGGATTTCATGGAGGCGTCCAAAAAGATTTCGTCCGGAGACTATACGGCCAGGGTGCCTTTGGAAACCGGGGATGAGCTGGGGCTTCTGGCCGGTGAATTCAACCGGATGGCCGACCAGGTCCGGCAATACCACGAGATGAACATTGAGCAGATTATTTTGGAAAAAAACAAGGGAGATGACGGTTCTTTCCAGCATTTGAGGACGGATTGCTGGTTTTTGACACCCGCCTGAGAG
>JAAUSZ010000257.1 GCA_012031875.1 Desulfobacula sp. | reverse complement strand
TGTCAATCATTCCCAGGGCGCCCAGAGAATCCTTACGGCATCTGCGATGCGGCCCTGGGGCTCCGGTCCGTAGCCGAAGCCTTTAATTTGGATTTTGTTCCCATTACCACGGTCAGGTGCGATCTGGTCATCCCCCAGGATCTTCTCACCCATGCCGGGGTTAAAATGGCCCTGGATACCCTCCAGAAGAGCGCCTTCCGCAATGAACTCGGTTGCCTTCCGGGCTATGAAGCTTCCTGCACGGGAAAAATCATCACCCGGTTTTAGGGCCGGTTAGCCCGCCTTTCCAAAGGAGCAGGCCGGGAATCTGCAGGGCTTGCAGTTGAGGCAGAGGCCGCCGTGGCTCAAACGGGCCAGGTCCCTGGGTCCCGGTTTTTCCCCGGCCATGATCCTCGGCAGGATCAGGTCGAAAATCGTGGTCTTATGATAGAGCCCGCAGGCCGGAAGCCCCATGATGGCCGTATTTTTATGATACCCCAAAAGAAACATGGCCCCAGGAAGCACGGCTGCGGAATAGTGGATCTCTTCAAAGCCGGAATCCTCTATCCCGGCCTTTGTCACGTCGTCGGGGTCCACGGACATGCCGCCGGTGGTGATGATGAGATCGGTATCCTTTTCAAGATAGTTCCGGATCTGGGCGCTGATCCTGTCCCGGTCGTCGGGAAGGATGACGGCTTCTTCCAGGACGGCCCCCAGCTCCGTTGTCTTCTGTTCCACAATGGCTTTGAACCGGTCCTGGATCAGTCCCTTGTAAACCTCATTCCCGGTGATGATGAGCCGGATTTTCAGCGGTTGGAAAATTTTGACGCTGAAAATAGGGTAATTCTCCCGGGCAAAATTCACGGCCGCATCAAGATCGGCCCGGTGAATCACCAGGGGGATGGCCCGGGTGGCCGCAAGACTCTGGTTTGCTTTGACGGCTGCATGGGTGTGGATGGAGGCGCACATCACATCCCGGAGCATATTGAATTCTTCCAGGGCCTGAATATTGACTTTGAACAGACCGGGATATTCAGCCCTCAGTTCCAGTTTTCCCTCTCCGGGAGACCCGGAAAAGGTGACGCCGGGTCCTGACAGTGCAGCGGCCAGCTCCAGCACGGCGTCATCTTCATGCACCTCATCGACGGCGAGATCCAGAACATAGAGATTGTTTTGCCCATGCGCATGAGCCGGCACAAATCCCCGGAGGTGATTTTATGGCCTTTTTTAAAGGCCGGGCCCTTGGATTCTCCTGGGATGACCTCGGTCATATCATGGGCCAGGGTGGTGCCCACGGCCTCTTCAACGGGAATGGTCCTGAAGGCGGGGTCTCTTCTGGTTTTACACATGTTTCTTTCCTTGTGGGGTGACGGGTTGGTAATAGGTTCCCAGGGCGCAGGGCCTGCAGAGGATACGGTTGTTTTTCATGACTTCCCGCTTGTCCCGGACCACCTGCCCGCAGTTCTGGCAGACGGCCTTGAACCGCGTGGGGCCGGGCATATCCGAAGCCTTTACCGTCACCCGGACTTCTTCAATGGTGAACAGGTCTTCAAGGGTCATCCGCTTGTAGGCTTCCAGTTGTTGTTGGTGCTCATCCCGGATATCCGGGGCATATTCGTGAGCCAGGTCCCTGGCCGTTTCTCTGGATACGATCCTGAAGGCTTTACCCGTCTCAAGATGGACAAAGGTGGCGGCCATGATGCCGTTGTCTATGAATTTCAGGGACCTCCGGCCCAATTTTACGCCGGTGACAAAGGAAATGGCATCGGTGGCGCACCGGTCCATTTCCACATAGACCACGAGTTGTTTGATCTGGGGCAGTTCCCTTGGGTTGTCCAGGCCCAGAAGCCGGCATCCTTCCATGGCCATGCGGACCCCCACCACCTGGCCCGGGCAGAGATGGCCATGGGCCGCGGCCGATCCTTTGAGCAGGGTTTCAAAATCTTCCATGGGTCTTTTCTGGATGTTTAGGGTTCGGATAGTTCATGGAATCAACCTTATGTTATAGTTGATCTAAGGTCAAGGGGATTTTATTTTTTTAAACAAAAATCGGGCTGGTTGTTTTTGAGGGCGTAAAACCATATACAGTAAATTTAAAAGCATGTATAAGGGTGGAAGCGAAAAGACAATCTTAGATAAAGGCAAAAGATGAAGCTTAGATCCAGCCAGTTTCTTGTTTCCGACGACGGCGGCATCATCATGGGCAAGGGCCGGTTGGCCATCCTTGAATCCATTGACCGCACAGAGTCCATCAACCAGACCGCCAAAGAGCTGAAGATGTCCTATAAAAGCGTGTGGAGCAAGATCAAATCCACGGAAAAAAATTTCGGAAAGCCCGTGGTCCTGGCCGACAAGATTACGGGAACAAAACTGACCGATGAGGGCAGGGGCCTGCTCGAAAGATACCGGGAGTTGAAGACCCGGTGTATCGAGGCCGACGACGCCATCTTTGAGGATATTTTTTCCGGCCGGGGAGAAGCTTAGGGCCGGCTGCCGTCTTTTTTGGGATCAAGGTTCATGTGGTCTCCCAGATTCTCTGCAAAAAGTGAATCCGTTTTCTGTTCAACCGAGGCCTGAATTTTCTCGAAATGACCAATGAGTTCTTCGGCCAGGGGCGTCAGTTGCGAGCCGCCGCCGCTGCTTCCCCCGGTTTTCTTTACCAAAAGGCTCTGGCCCAGGCGCTTCTCCGTGGCATGAATCCTGGCCCAGATGGCCGGGTATCCCATCTTCAGCTCTTTGGCCGCCGCATTCAGGGAGCCGAGGGTTTGAATGGTTTTAAAAATCTTATACCGGCCCAGCCCGAACACCACCTTGCCGTCCGAGTCCTCCAGCCATATTTTCGAGCGTGCATAAAGCTTTTGCGTTTCCATCATTGATTTTCGACCCTTATGATTGATGATGGTTATTCGAACGTCTGAAATATAGCTGATATTCAGCCTTTTATCAATATCGGCAATGATTGATAATGCTTTTTTGCATTCCTTCCAACTCAAGTCAATATCCTGTGCAAGCCTGGATTAGCCTGTCCTTTTATTTACAAATATGAATACACCGCCACAAGTTGACACTTGCTTGTACCTGACTTCTAAGCTGACCCGGTCACAAGCGGCAATAGTCTCGTCGGCAGCCCAATAAAATTCATTAAGAAAACGGGCTGCCAGGTTACCGGTGCCGATGCCGAGATCAAGCACCTGCATACCGGGTACGGCTTGGCTCAGCAGAACAGCTTCGTCCAACACCTCTTCATAACCCTCAAAAGGAAATCTGATTTGGGCTGGAGATACCGCGGCATCATACTTTTTTGCCCAGCCATCGAATAATTCAACACGCTCGTTATGATTCATTGACAATCTCCTTGAACAGGCAGTTGCATGACCATCTCAACGCCTGTCAATTTGCTGAATCCGTCACTTTCTGAAAATTCATCTTCTTGTTCCGAAGCCACCATGAAACCAAGGCGTTTGAATACATCAACATTGCCGGTTTCTTTCACAGTGTACAGTTGAATCCGAGCCACGTCTTCTTTTGAAGCAATCGCCTCAAGAGCGCAAAACAGACTGCGGGCTACACCAAGCATCCTGAAATTCTGATGCACGCCAAGGCCCATGATTCCAAGAGATTGGTCTGTTATGTGATATTCAACAGTCCCAACGACACGGTCGTTGATAACGGCAACGAGTCTTTGGGTTTGCTTTCTTATCCGTGCCTTGTTGGCAATTGCCTTTTGGCTGGGACGATAGGTCCGGCGGAGGGTTGCCGTAGCGGATGCATCCACTTCTTGAATGCCGGGTTGATCATCCGGTTTTTCTGCTCGTATGGTTATCATTTCATTCTTTCGGTTTTGTCCTTTACACAAATGTTTTGCCATGAAAAGAGTTGGCAATCCCTTACCCCAGAAATCAGCGATTTCCTTTAATGGAAAAAATTTTGATTTAAATAAAATTTCCGTGTTTCCCCATAAAATCTCTTGTCTGGATGAGATTCCCCAAGGGTTTTGACCTCAATCACTTTTACCCCATCCTGTTTCAAATGTTTTTCTGCTGCCTTAATCAAAGCCGAGCCAATACCTTGGCCGTGTTTGTCCGGCAGCACTGCCATAACATGAATCTCCGCAGAGGCTGTCGTATGTCTATTGATAGAGAGAAAACCAAGGATTTTGTCATTCACGGATGCGTGAAAAGTCGGCATATTTTCAATGTCTCTCAAATACTGAACAAGGGCCTTCTCTATCCCGAACCAATCAGGAAGAGACCCGAGCCCTTCTTCCAACCACATGGGCACATCCCGGTTCTCTTGTCGTTTCATGGTAAATAGGGTAGCGTGCGAGATGTCCGTAACAAAATGATGGCAAATCTCATGGGCTAACACGGCGGACAACCGGTCTTTACCGGAATTCTTACCGCCTATCAAGGGCGAATCAATGAGAATGATGTGTGCTCCGTTCCTGGTCCCTGGAGCGCAGGCGTAGCCTTCGGCACAGGGCATACATGTCATGAACTTCAGATCATCGGGATCGGGCGCCACCCACAATTGTATTGCCATGTCACCCCAATAGTCAAACCAGTTTTTTGTAAACAGGTACATCCGGAGGAACAAGCTGCAAAGTTCAGGAATGATAGACACATCAGAGTCACTGTAGCAAATACTAAGATGATTCGTGATGAAGCACTCTTCCGTGATATTCGGAGACTTTTCAAAGCGCTCACAGAGATATTGCGTCCTCCGAAGATTGAATCTCTGTTCCAAAAGCGATTGGGCTATCACGTCAAAGTCCTTCTTTGTTCGTCAACAGGCGAATTAAACGGTTCCGTTAATTTTGTAAATTTAAATGATCTCCGACCGGATAAATAAAAAAGCCGGGTCAAAGACTCCGTATCAATATTTCAAATGCCTGTCAAAGAATATCAATAAATCAGCTTTTGGGGAAATTGGGTCGGTTCAAGTCGAATCTTAAAGAACGGTTTTGATACATAAAAGGGACAAAATTGACCGATGACGGCTGTGCCCTGCTCGAAAAATACCGGGAATTGCAAGACCGGTGCATCCGGGCCGACGACGCCATTTTTGAAGATATTTTTCCGGCCGGGGATAAGCCTATGGCAGGTTGCCGTCTTTTTTGAGGTTAAGGTCCATGTATGCCCCCAGGTTCTCTACAAAAAGCGAATCCGTTTTTTGTTCAACCGTAGCTTGGATTTTCTCAAAATGATTGATGATGGTTATTTGAACGACTGAAATATAGCTGATATCCTGGCATTAATCAATATCGGCAATACGGCCGGACAAATAGTCAATTTATTGATTATTTGTGTATTGACTATTAGGAATCCTCTTGATAATGTCGGACCCTGAGGGTTGAAGACAAAAGAACGAAACAACGGGTCAGGGAGATGGTGTGTACGGTTGCGTTGTAATGGGACAGGGCCTTATGGCCCGGCCCTTGTGGTATAACTGCAATGAATAAGGAGACACATCATGAGTGGAAAGGATTCAGACGTTCAGATTTTCCGGACTTCCGTGTGGTCCGGGGGACCCGGGTGCCACGGCGGGTGCGGGGTGCTGGCCCATGTCAAGAAAGGGAAGCTCGTCAAGATCGAGGGAGATCCGGATCACCCCTGGAACCAGGGCAGGCTTTGCGTTCGCGGCCTTGCCATGACCCAGATCATCGATCACCCGGACCGTATCCGCTACCCTATGAAACGGGTCGGGGAACGGGGAGAGAACAAATGGGAGCGCATCAGTTGGGAAGAGGCCTTTGATACCATTGAAACCCGGATGAAAGGCCTCAGGGAAGAATTCGGGCCTGAAAGCGGGGTGTTTATCATGGGCACCGGCAGGGATATCGGGGCCTGGATCTGTATGCTGGCCTATGCCTACGGCAGCCCAATGTGGCCTTCGGCCTGTCGGGCAATGCCTGCTATGGCCCCCGGGTGTCCGCCTGCGCCACCTTCCAGGGCGACTATTCGGTTTTTGACGCCGGCCAGTGGCTCCCCAAACGGTATGAGGACCCCCGGTTCAAACTGCCGGAAACCATCATGGTATGGGGCTATAATATCGGCGCCTGCTGCCCGGACAATCTCTTCGGCCACTGGCTCATTGATATGATGAAAAAGGGAACCAAGATCATCTCCGTGGATCCCCGCTTCACCTGGTTTGCCTCACGGGCCGAACACTGGCTCCAGCTCCGGCCCGGCTCAGAGGCGGCCCTTGCCATGGGCTTTCTGAATGTGGTCATCAATGAAAATCTCTATGACAGGGAATTTGTGGAAAATGGACAATGCCCCCCATCTCATCCGGGAAGAACGACGGGTAAGG
>JAAUSZ010000256.1 GCA_012031875.1 Desulfobacula sp. | reverse complement strand
TAAAGCTATGCATTACAAGAGAAATTATGTAATTATGTGGCACTACCTCACAGCGATTTCCTACATATAGGTCTCGAATTTTCAGTGGTTTCCGCCGATTTGAGTAATTTTGCTGTCAAACTTCAGTCAAGATTTTTTGTGTTTTCAGCCGACATGGTTTATAAATCCTTTCTGATGCATGGTTTATATATGCATCAGAAATAAATTTCAAACCTTTTGTTTAAATAAAATAAAATTTGCATATATATTTAATGCGAATTATGATTTTTTTAAACTATAAATTGATTTTAACGCTGTTAATCAGCCGCGCGGCTTTTTGCGCTGGCTGCATTAGCATTTGTCAGATCTTTATTCTTTTCTTTCCAACCAATATTCAGGGGAAAAAGAATACCGGTGACTATTCCATCTTGAGGCTATCCCTATGTCATAACCGTGGGTCAGAACAACTTGGATAAGATTTCTCTGGTTTGCCTCTTTATGGGTTTCTAAAATTGTATTTGCTATTTTAGAGGCAAATTTTTCGTCTTCAATATTCTGATTCTTAATAAGGACTTGAGTGCTTAGATAGGTTGTTGTTTTTGATTCACCGTCTGCTGGGCTAAAAGTAGAATGGCCATCTTGAATCGCTACGTAGACGACCTGTGGAATATTCTGTATTTGCTCTCTGGTCTTCAAGAGCTCTGAAAAAATTTATTTTGACTTAGGTTACCAATAAATAGTGGAGCCAATAATGCAAGCACCATAAGAATGCCACAAATTGCATAGTGCACAGGCCAAATTGATTTAATTGCTTCGGTTGAATCAGTGCTTTTCCGAACAACATAAGTACCGGCGATAATGTCATGTAATGACTGGCGATTGTTGCGGTTAAAAACAATCAAATAAATTATGGAAATCCCGAATCCAAATACTAACAATGACAAAAGATAGAAACCAACGGGGTATAAAAATGATTCTGGGACAATGGCTCCATTGAGAAAATATGGAATGCCAATAACAAAATATCTTAGAGTGCTTTTTGGCAAACTTAGAAGTTCAGCCGTTTTGTCAACGACTTGAATTTTTAAAATTCTTTTTCCGATTGTTTGTCCGCCACCGATGCGACTGTTCAAAATTACAAAGTAAATTGCTGCAATTGGAAACCCTATAGCTCGTCCCCAGCCACCCAACTCGACAAATTGTTGAAAAAAAGTAGACCGAGAAGAAGGCCAAAAATTCCCAAAATGATAGCGTCAATAAAGAATGCCCCAACTCTCCTCCAAAAACCTGCTATCTCATATTGCATTTCGTATCCTCTTATTTTGAAATCTAACATTTCGCTTAACTTGTGAGGCGCCTGTATAAAAAAGTGTACGTCCGTAGGACCAGGCTTTAGGGCGCCGAATCGAGTTGAAGCGATTGTTAGCTTTCTTCTCTTATTTCCCTTATTCTTTGTTGAACGTATTCATCATCAGGAACACATGCTTTAACAAAATATTTTCCATATGGTGTAAGTGTGAGCTTAGAATATCTTCTAATGCCTTTCTGAACATTGCCATCCATGATTGGTACTTGTTTATAAACCGGCCAAGTTACAATGCCGAGAGCATCAAGGTGTGTATAATAAATTTCGAAATTTGATGGATATTGTAGTTCATTGACTGGTACATCGCTTTTTTCCTGAACCAAGTTCTTAAACTGATTTTGTGCACGATCAAGATCCATTGTGTCTACGATCTCTAGGTCCTTTTTTGATAGAACATAGATTAGAAGAACCTCATCAGGCGATAAATTTTCAAGAGTTTTAATGAATCCTGGATGAGCTTGATCTTGTTTTGTTTTATCTATTGCCTTTGCAAGCAAATTGATAAAGCATTCTGTTATTATGCTGTCATCATTAGAATACCTTAAATTTTCTAGGATTGGACCAGCTATATTGGTTGGTGCTTTTGTAAGATTTTCTGGTGAAACCTTTCCCGATATTTTTATTACAATTCTCTCAAATCTATCCTGCAAAGCCCCAAGCAATTGAATAGGAGCCAAAACCAAATGTGCAACTTTCACTAATTCAACTGGAATTTTGCTTGCTTCTTTCATGCCAGGAGAAATGCCATCATCGTAAACCTTTTCAACAATTTTAGAATCTAGTGCCAGTTTCACCAGATTTATTTCATCGGGCATTTTTTTCCTCCTGCGCGAAGCGTCAAGCTAACAAGTTGCTGTGTGGTTCCGTATATCCCTCAAAATGTTGATATCAAACTGGATAACATGCTGAAATTAGTAATATCCAATAATGATAATCCCTTATCCAGAATAAGGGATTTCATATCACCGTTTTTATGAGTATGCAAAGCTTAAATTCAATTCTGAATCATCCCGGCGTGTTGTAAGTTCCATTCACCGCCTTTTTATAAGGGTAAGAGCGACCAGGGCCAGGATCGTCACCCCTGCAAGCATGACGTGAATCCCCAGGGCAAAAAGCAGGATGGTGGAATCCGGAAAAGGCCGTGTCCATAAAAACAGGCCAGTGCCTGCGGTCAGGATTCCCAGGCCGTACAATAGTTTTGACAGGACTTTGTTTTGGCTCATTTTCCGGACCAGCCAGGCATAGCCAAGGGCTGCGAGCAGCATCAAAAAGGGGCCCAGGAAAGCCGAGTGGTCTATGACGATTTTCTGCACCGCGATGAGGATTCCCACCTCCCTTGTCATGAAGATATGGGCCAGGCCAAGGACCAGGGCCATGGATAGAAGGACCGGGCATGGCCTGAAGGAACCGGGCAAGGCATGGCGGCCGGTGAAGAGCCGGACCATGACCCATAAGATAAGGATGGCGGCGACGGCCGTGAAAACAAAGGGCCAGGCCGAAAGAAAGGTTCCGAAGACCCTGTTCCAGGTTTGGACGGAGGCGGGCAGATCCAGGAACCTTGCCATGGAAACCGTGACGGGCCTGCCGTTATCACCGAAATAATCCGTCACCACCAGGCCGTTGAAGATATGGGCCTCCTTTGAATGACAGTCCCGGCAGCCGCCTGCTCCCAGGGCCTTGTTCAGCGGGGACACATTGTGGCTGATGGAATAATAGGGAAGCCTTTGCACCCAGGTGGTATCCGCTTCCACCGCCAAAGACCCGTTACCGGCAAGGGAATAAATCCGGCCGCCGGTATGAAACTGCGGGGCAAGGGCGGTAAAGCGTTTGTTGTCCGCAAGGGTTCGGGTCAGGGTGGAGAGCATGAGGATCATGTCTTCAGGCCGGTGGAAATCATAGGCCGGTTTTCTGTCGCTCATTTTGTCTTTGCATTGGGCGTAGGCCTTTTCCACCTCGGAAAGAAAGAGGGGGATATAGAGGCCCTTCTCCTTGTTTGTGAACAGGGTGCTCAGCACGGGATTCACCGGGGTGATGCGGGGAATCTGGTCCTTGTCCTTGGCCCGGACCACATAGGCGGGCTTCCAGGGCCTTTCATCGCCAAAGGCTTTGGTGTCGGCCTGGCCGTGTTTCCCGAAGACGCCGGTATTGAGAAACATGGCCCCCACGGCGCTGCGCTTGAGTTCCGGGATATGGCAGGCCTCGCAGGAGAGTTTGTCCAGATGGTCCTGCCGGATACCCCGGTGCTTCATGGGGGTGGCCCCTTTATAGCCCTGGGTATGGCAGTCCCGGCAGGATCGCATGGTATTGGCCACCTTGCCGTCCGTGGCATTGCCCTTGGCAAAATTATGGTTGAGGTCTCCGGGATGGCAGTCAATACAGGTGAGCCCGGCCAGGTGGTGGACATCGGGGTTGGCCGGGTCTCCCCAGGAATTGCCCCGTTTGCCCAGTTCGATGGAGGCATGGCAGGTGAGGCAGTTTTCCGGTTTGGGGGTAAAGACCATGTCCGGCATATAAAAGGTGCCGTCTTCATTGAAAAGGCGTTTGTTGTACACCACCCTGGGGACTTCCCCGTCACTGACCCGGCCGTAGACTCGGCCCAGGCCTGCGGCGGCGGTCCCGGCCCATTTGAAATTCAGGTTCTTGGTCTGCTCGATGCGGGTCTGCATATGATAGCGGTTGCCGTGGCAGAGAAAACAGTCCGGCTCGATGACGCCGGTTTTGTCCCATCGGCTTTTATAATAGTCGCCGTCCAGGGTTTCGGCCAGTTCCGGGTTTTCGGCCAGGCGAAGGTCATAGCGTTTTCCGTCCCGGTCCAGTTCCATCATGCCGCCTCCGGCATGGCAGCCTGCGCAGCCGGGTTTCTGATAGCCCTTGAAGGCTTCGGGAACCCGGGCGATGAAATCATAGGCCGTCAGGTCAATTTCATCGGGATGGGTGATCCGTTTTTTGGCCAGTTGAAAATAGCCATAGGTGATGAGGCCGCCGGTCAGTCCAGTGGACACCAGCCAGGGGGTGTCGGTGTCCTTGAACCGGTCGTCGCCGGCCTTGTCCCAGTCCATCATAAAATGATAGCCCTTGGAAATGGTCTCCACATCATGGCAGGCCCCGCAGGTTTTTCGCGGAGAATAGGGCTGGTCTGCATTTTCCCCGGTCATGGGGTTGATGGTCTCGCCTCTGTCGGTTTTGAGATAAAAGGGCGGACAAGGGTCTGACACGCCAAAGGAAGATACGGGCAGGATCAGACAGGCCAAGGCCAGAAACAATGAAAAGAGGGTCTGCTTCATGGGGATATCACCGTGAGGCCCGGTAAAACGACCGGTTGGCGGTTTTTTGGTCAAAGGGCTGGTTAAAGAATTCCCTGTAAAATGCATCGGCTTCTTTTTCCATATCAAAATCAAAAATCTCCGGGTGAAGGGTATTGGCAATGTGCATGAGGCCCAGCACCCACCTGGGGCTGCCGAAATCCCACAGGGGGAAATGGCCGTAGATCCGGTTGTTTTTCACGGCATTGACCAAAAGATCATGGCGGATGCAATAATCGGTAAAATCCGACACCGGACAGGACAGAAAGCCCGAGATGAAAATCAGGTCCGGGTTCATGGCCATGAATTCTTCACGGGTAATGGTCACGCCGGGCTTGCCCTTCCGTTTGATCTGCTTGTTCAGGCACTCGCCCCCGGCGGCTTCCACCAGGTTGGTCTCAAAGCGCTCGGCATTCAGGGCAAACAGGGATATCCCATGGCATAGTAAACCCTTGGCCGGTCCGCATGCCGGGCCCTGGATCGGATTTGGACCAGGGTGTCGCCGATATATTGCTTCAGTCTTTTGCCTGCTTGGGTGCAGCCGGTTTTCAGGGCTAGGCGGTCAATGATGGCGCCATAGGCATCGGGCAGTTGGACGGTCTCGTGGAATTCTTTGAGATAATCGGTTTGAACGAGATCAAACCACAGCTCAGACACCTTTTCCGGATCATGGGCCCCGATGCAGACCAGGATGGCATGGAGCATTTCAAAGGCCCGGGTGGTCCGGTATCCCCCGAAAAAGCCGTGCTCGTCATAGCGTTTTTCCGCCACCTCCCCGGTGATCACCGGCCGGCTGCCGCAGGCACACCGGGCCTTGGGCAGATGCGCCGTGATCCTGGACCCCATGGGGCCGAAAAACTCACGGGTGATGAGGGTTTCCCCGCAATCCGGGCACAGGGTGTTCAGCCGGTCCGACCCGGGTGAATTAAAGAGATAGACATGGGCCAGGTCCTTTTCCAACTCTGCGCAAAGGGCCTCGGATTCCCGATGGTGGGTTCAAATTCAATATCCGCCTCGCCAAAGGGCACGAACCGCATGACCTGAAAAGGGATATCCCGGGACAGAGAGGAAACGAATCCGGCCAGGCGGGCCACATCGGCTTCAAAACCCTTCATGTGGATGGCGGCGGCCTCCACATGGACCCCGGCCTCAAAGAGCCGTTTCAGATTCCTGAACACCGGCCCGGACGAAGGGACCCCGCAGGCCTGGTAAGCCTCGTCCGTGAATCCCTTGAATCCGATATTGACAAAATCCGTAAAGGGAATCAGGGCCTCCAGGGCTTGTTCCGTCAAATAGCCATTGGTGGAAAATCCCACCAGGAGGTTGTTTTCCCTGGCCAGGCGGGCCAGTTTTAAAAAATGAAAAAAACGAGACCGTGGGATCATTGAGGCAGAAGGCAATGCCTTTGCAGCCCTCCTGAAGGGCTTTATCCACAAGCTTTTGGGGCGGTATCTGCTTCAACACCGCGGGCATGGTTTCCGTTCCCCGGGCCAGGATTTCGGAAATACACCCGGTGCAGGAAAATTACAGCCCATGGACGAGACCTGCAAAATTTATGATTGGGATAGAAATGCAGGTGGGAAGGGTTTCAATGGAATGGGGAACAGGGTGGAATAGCTGTTTGGATAGCGTTCCGTAAGAACCC
>JAAUSZ010000051.1 GCA_012031875.1 Desulfobacula sp. | reverse complement strand
GGCCACGGGCACGGAAATGGCAATGGCAGCCACATTCATGATGAAATTGGTACATGACCATGACAAAAAAGGCAATTGGCCATGACAAAGACAAACCAGTTGGCGTTTTTGAAAAGATCAAGCCAGTTGATGGCCAGCCATTCGGCGGCCCCGGTCTGCCAGAGGCAGAACCCCATGCTCATGGCCCCGGCAAAGAGCATGATGATATTCCAGGGCACGGCTTCAAGATCCGAGATGTCCAGGATGTTGAGGATGAAAAACAGCAGGGTGGAGACCAGCAATACCGCGGATTTGTTAAAGGGCTTCAGGGCAGGAATAAAGGACTGAAGGGACAGGAAAAAGATGACGCCGAAAATAATGACGCAGGACAGGATTTCGTTCCGGGAAAAGGGTCCCATTTCGGCACTGAGCCTTTTGGCCTTTTCTTTGAGCCCGGGAATGGTGGCTTTTTCCGGTTTGAACAGGACCATGATCAGGCCCCAGATGATAAAGACCATGAGCCAGCCGATGGGGGCCATATAATAGGAGAGTTCGAAAAAGGAGATGCTCTTTTTGGTGATTTCCTGGTAAAATCCTAGGGCCACAATCCCCCGGGCCGCACCCAGCAGGGTGATGATGGAGCCGGCGCCGCAGATAAAGGCCATGCCGATGAACAGCCCCTTTCCGAATTTGGTGGGGGTATCGTCTTCACTGTAGAGGGCGTAAATGGACAGCAGCAGCGGATACATGGTGGCGGCAACGGCCGTATGGGCCATGATATGGGTCAAAAGGGCCGTGACCACAAAACAGCCCAGGTAAATCATGGAGGTGCGCTCCCCCACAATCATGAGCATTTTAAAAGCCAGCCGTTTGGTGATGCCCACCTTGGTAAACACCGCGCCGATGATCAGGGACCCGAAAATGAAGAGAACCGAGGGGTCCATGAAATCCTTGAACGCGTCCGCGGCCGGGCGGATAAAGAAAAGGGCCTGGATTACCCCGATGGCAATACCGGTCACGCCGATGGGCAGAACTTCAAAGACCCACCAGGTTCCGGCCAGAAGAAAAAGGGCCAGGGCGCCTTTGCCCTGCTGGCTTAAGACAAAATGTTTTCCGGCAGGGTCAATGGCATCGGGCCAGGGCGGGGCATAATACACCACTATAAAAAGGATGATCCCGGTAAAAAGAAAAGCGAGTCTTCGCCAGTTAACGCCTGCGGCTTGTGCGGTTGTGTCTGTCATGGTTTTTTATTTTATCTCCTTAAACATATAATTTATCATGGGCTTATATCCGCCCTTTGCTTTTCAAAATTTTATTAGATAATCAGGGAAATGGATTTTTGTCAAGAAAATGATTCATATTGAAACAGTTCCGGCTTGACAAAAAACAGCGGCTATTTTATTAGTTTCTGGATTTAATTTCCATTTTATGCTTGAAATGGGATGATCTGAAAATAAGGTTGGGCAGCACAAAGTGAAAATTCAAAATCGGGGAAAATATGAGTCCATTTTTTATTTCCATACTGATCATTCTGGCCGGGGGGTTTTTCTCCCTTCTCTTTGCAAAACAGGCTAAGTCGGCAAGAATCATTACCGTTTTTTTCTTAAGCCTCGGATGTCTTTCCGGCCTGGTCGATGCAAGTTCAGCCCTCATCCGTTCCGCCGGCGCCGAGAGAACCTTTGAATATCTGACCCTTTTCTCCCTGTCATTTAAAATGGACGGGCTTTCCGCCTTTTTTCTCTTTGCCGTGTTTGGGATCTGCCTTCTGTCTTCCCTCTACAGTTACCACTATATGGCCCATGAAAAAAAGCCGGTGAGGGTGGGGGTCAATTATTTTTTCTTCAGCATCCTCATCTCGTCCATGGCCCTTGTGATCACGGCTTCCAATACGCTTGCCTTCATGCTGTCCTGGGAAGCCATGTCCCTGTCCTCTTTTTTCCTGGTCATTTACAATTATGAGGCCTCGGAAAACAGAAAAGCTGGGTATCTGTATTTTGTGTTTTCCCATGTGGGCGCCATGTTCATCCTGGCCGCGTTTGCCTTGGCCTATGCCCAGACCGGAAGCCTTGCCTTGGGCGCCATGGGCCAATTCCCGGAAACCCTGAAAATTCTGATCTTTCTGTTTTCCTTTGTGGGGTTCGGGTCCAAGGCCGGGGTATTTCCCTTCCATGTCTGGCTCCCCTTTGCCCACCCGGCCGCGCCCAGCCATATCTCCGCGGTCATGTCCGGGGTCATGATCAAGACCGGGATCTACGGCATGATCCGGATCTATACCCTGCTGGACCTGCATACTCACTTCCCGGGCATGGTGATGATCATCGCCGGGGCCGTGTCCGGCATCCTGGGGGTGGTCTATGCCCTGGGCCAGCATGATCTGAAGCGTCTCCTGGCCTATTCCAGCGTTGAAAATATCGGCATCATCCTCATGGGCCTCGGCATCGGAATGATGGGGGTGTCATCGGGAAACCCGGCCATGGCGGTCCTGGGTTTCGCCGGGGGATTTTTGCATATTCTCAACCATTCCATCTTTAAATCCCTGTTGTTCATGGGCGCGGGCATGGTGCTGCACTCGGCCGGAACCCGGTCCATCGACGCCCTGGGCGGACTGCTCAAGAGGATGAAAATCACCGGGGGATGCATGATCATCGGTTCCCTGGCCATTTCAGGCCTGCCCCCCTTTAACGGATTTGTGGGAGAATTTCTAGTCTATATCGGCGGGTTCAAAGGCCTGGCCCTGGATACACCCGCGTTTATCATGAGCGTTGTGGCCATTATCAGCCTTGCGGTCATCGGAGGCCTGGCCCTGGCCTGTTTTACCAAGGTGGTGGGGGTTGTCTTCCAGGGAGAACCCCGGACCAAAGCCGCTGAAAAAGCAACGGAAAAAGGGCCTGCCATGCTGGCCCCCATGGCGGTCCTGGCTGCCCTCTGTGTGCTCATCGGTATTTTGCCCGGCGTTTTCATCCCATTGCCGCTCCGGGCCGTTGCGGCCCTGGGACTTGGGCTTGAAACCGCGGGGTTTGAGCCGGTCATGACCATGACGAACAATCTCGGCTTTGCCGCCGGTGTTTTCTCTTTTATGGTGATCCTGGTGGTCCTGGCCCGGTCTTTTTTTTACCGGAAAAAGGTTATTTCCGCATCCGGCACCTGGGGATGCGGGTTTACCCGGCCCACGGTAAAAATGCAGTATACCGGGTCCTCCTATGCCTCCTTTATCCTGGATTTTTTCCGGCCCGTGGCCCCCTTGTCCGAAGAACACCCGGCCATCCAGGGCCGGTTTCCCTTACCGACCCATTATAAAAGCCATATCAACGATATCGCGGGGCTCCACATGAACCGGGTGGTGGTTAACCCCATCATGTTTTTCTTTGATAAGCTCCGGTGGATCCAGCACGGGGATATCCATCTCTATATCGGGTATATTCTTCTGGCCATCATTTTACTGCTCTTTTTTATATAACGGTTAAACAGGAAAACAAAGATGATTGAATCCATTCTTCTCTTTCTTCTGGCTGTCCTGGCGGCGCCCTTTTTTTCAGGGATCATCCTGAAGGTCAAGGCATTTTTCGGAGGGAAAAAAAGGCCCCCCGCTGCTGATCCAGTATTTTACCCTGATCAAGCTCATCAAAAAGGGATCGGTTTACAGCAGGAGCACCACCCTGATGTTCAGGCTGGGACCTATCGTTTCCCTTGGCTCGGCTTTAACGGTCCTTCTTTTTCTTCCCATTGCCGGGCATGCCCCGGTGCTTTCATTTCACGGGGACGTGATCTGCATTCTTTATCTTCTGGGGCTGGGACGGTTTTTCACCATTGCCGCGGCCATGGATACGGCCTCTCCCTTTGAAGGCATGGGCGCGGCCAGAGAAGCCTATTTCCCCATTATCTGCGAGGCCGCATTTTTCATGGTCCTGATCCTGTTTTACCGGCTGACGGGAGAACTCTCCCTGGCGGCCTACTTCTCAGGGCCAAGCCCGCTCTCGCTCTGGCATCTGGCCGGACCGCCCATGCTCTTTGTGGTATTTGCATTTTTCATTATCCTGCTGACGGAAAACTCCCGGGTCCCGGTGGATGACCCGGCCACCCATCTGGAGTTGACCATGATCCATGAGGTCATGGTGCTGGACCACAGCGGGCCGGATTTCGGCCTCATTGAGCTGGGGTCCTTCTGCAAACTGCTTTTCTATTCAACCTTAATTTCAAGGCTCATCCTGCCCTTTGACCTGAATTTCCCGCTCACCTTTGTGTCTTATTTTGCAGGCCTTGCCGTTGTCAGCTCGGCCGTGGGCGTGACGGAATCGGTCATGGCCCGGTACAGGATGGACAAGGTTCCCCAGTTTGTCCTGACCTCCTTTGCCCTGGCTTTTTTTGCAACCATCATCACATTGGAGTTTATCTAAAAATGACCATCCTTCAGGTTGACACCATTTTAACCCTGGTGTTGCTTTCCGTCTTATTTTCATTCGGCTCCAGCCGTCTGCCGAGGCTGATCTCGGTGGTGGGTTTTCAGGGAGTCGTGGTCTCCCTGGTCCCTTTCTTTGTGGGCCATGCCATGACTGCCGGAGGCATTATTTTCACCCTGGCCACCCTGGCCATCCGGGGGATCATTATTCCCATGAGCATCTATACGGCCATCAACAGAGTGAATATCAAAAGGGAGGTGGAACCCATCATCGGCTACCATGCCTCCATCATTGCCGGACTTCTCCTGATTGTGGCCGCCACCTGGATCAGCCGGCAATTGAATATTCCGGCCATTAAGGCGTATACCCTTTTGTTCCCGACGGCCATGGCCCTTCTGGTCACCGGGATGTTTCTGCTCATGGCCAGGAGAAATGCCATTGCCATGGTCCTTGGGTATATCATGATGGAAAACGGGATCTATCTCGTGGGAACCACCATATCGGTCCGAGCCCGTCACATTGTCGAATTCGGGATTCTACTGGATATCCTGGCCGGAGTCATGATCATGGCCGCCATTCTTCAGAATATCAAACAAACCTTTGATGATGTGGACACAGCCCATCTGAGATCCTTAAAGGAATAGGGGGAGCCATGGTTGAACTTATTTTTCTTATCCCTTTGGTCACCGGCATCCTGGCTTTTTTTCTTCCGAAATCCCCGGGCCGGTGGCTTCTCATGGGAACCGGGGCCCTCCACCTGGCCTGGTCCCTTTTTTTGTGGACTAGCAGGCCCGAAGCCGTTTTTAACCGGTATTTCGCCGTGACCCCCGAGGGTCTTCTGTCCCTCCTGGTCATCTCCTTCCTGTTTTTCCTGATCTCCGTCTATGCGACGGCCTATCTCAAGGAAAGTGAAATCCAGGCGGAAAATGTGTTTACAGGGTTCATGCTGCTGTTTCTGGCCACCATGTCCATGGTCACGGTATCCGACCATATCATGGTGTTCTGGATCGCCATTGAGGCCACCACCCTGGCCAGCGCCCCCCTTATCTATACCCACCGGTCTTCAGCCTCCCTGGAGGCCACCTGGAAATATGTGCTCATCTGTTCCGTGGGGATTGCCATGGCTCTGCTCGGGTCCGTCCTGATCACCCTGTCCATGGATATCGGGAGTGTGAATGCAGCGCTTTCCTTTTCATCCATCACCGGGGTTGCCGGGAAACTGGACCCCTTCTGGCTCAAGGCAGGGTTTATCTTCATCCTGGTGGGGTACGGGACCAAAATGGGGTTGGCCCCCATGCACACCTGGCTTCCCGACGCCCATAGCGAGGCCCCCAGCCCCGCGTCGGCCCTTTTTTCCGGGGTGCTGTTAAACTGCGCCTATCTGGGGATTTTCAAGACCAATAAGATCATGCACGCGGCAGGGCTGGGTGATTTTTCCGGAACCATTCTGATGGTCTTCGGGCTCATGTCCATCCTGCCGCGGCCACCTTTATCCTTAAACAGAACGAATACAAAAGAATGCTGGCCTATTCCAGCATCGAGAATATGGGCATCATTGCTTTCGGCACCGGCGTCGGCGGAATCGGGGTGTACGGGGCCGTGATCTGCATGATCCATCACAGCCTCATCAAGTCTTCCCTGTTTTTGTCGGCCGGGAATATTCTCCTGGGATATGGAAACCGGCTCATCAAAACACCGGAGACCTGATCAGCCGTATGCCAAAGACCTTTCTCGCCTTTTTTGCCGGGTTTGCCGGGATCTCAGGTTTTCCGCCTTCGGGATCTTCATCGGCGAATTCTTTATCGTTCTGGGCGCCTTCAGGGGCAAGCATTATGCCATGGCCGGGGTTTTCATCCTGAGCCTCTGCGTGATCTTTGCCGGGTTTGCCAACCAGGTCATGAAAATATCTTTTGATCATTCAAAAACAACCGTCCGGCTCAAAGAAAAGCCGGGCCTGGTCTGGCCCCAGTATATTTTGCTGTTGGCCTCTCTTTTATTGTGCTTTTTTATTCCGAACTCCCTGTATCAAACCATTCTGGATGCCATATCGGCCGTTGGCGGAGGATTTTAATGATGAATGCCTTTTTAACCATATCCAACGGCCAGGCCCTGGACCGGAAAAAAATACCCCATCTTGATTTTGCCGATTTCAGTGAGACCGCCCTTCAAATCGTCGGGGAAGGGGGAAAGGTGGTTCAGTTTTTCGCCTATCCCGACGGCCCCGCCCTTAAGCTCATGGCCGTGCTGAGGACCGACCGGCTCCTGGTGGCCGGATGTGATGCGCCGGAGTCCTATCCGTCTTTGACCCAAACCTGTGAACCCTTCCATTTGTTTGAAAGGGAGATGGCCGAACAGTTCGGACTGAGGCCCGAAGGCCACCCCTGGCTGAAAATGGTGAGATACCATGCCAATTACCGGAAGGTCAAAGATGTCTTCGGCAACCATTATAAAGAGGATATCCCGGGCAATTACCCCTATTATCAGGTCGAGGGCCATGAAATCCATGAGGTGGCCGTGGGCCCGGTCCATGCCGGGGTCATCGAACCCGGCCATTTCCGGTTCAACTGCATCGGAGAAAAAGTCCTTCACCTGGAAATCCAGCTCGGGTATCAGCACCGGGGGGTGGAACAGCTTTTTCAGGGGGTTCAGGCCAAGCGCCTGCCCATCCTGGCCGAGAATATCGCCGGAGACACCACCATCGGACACAGCCTCTGTATGGCCCAGGCTGTGGAAGCCCTCACCGGGGTACAGCCGGATAAGGGGGCAAAAATCATCCGCACCATAGCCCTGGAGCTGGAGCGGCTGGCCAACCATATCGGGGACCTCGGGGCCCTGAGCGGGGATGTGGCCTTCCTGCCGCCAGCCAATTATTTCGGCAGGCTCCGGGGAGATTTCTTAAATTTAAGCCTTCTTCTCTGCGGCAACCGGTTCGGCAAAGGCCTGGTCCGCCCCGGCGGGGTCAGGTTCACCCTGTCCGATGAGGTCCGCAAGACCCTGGATGACCGGCTCAAGGAATTAAAACCCCAGGTGGAACATGTCCTGGAACTTCTCTTCCTTGCTTCCACGGTCCGGGCCAGGTTTGAGGACTGCGGCTGTGTCAGCCCGGTGGATGCGGATCACCTGGGGCTTGTGGGACCGGCCGGCCGGGCCTCGGGACTGGCCTATGATGTCCGGCGCTGTTTCCCCACGGAGCATTATGGTGAACTGGGCATTCCCGAAAACAAAAAAACCACGGGCGATGTCTATGCCGGGCCCGGGTCCGGTACGACGAAATCCATCAGTCCTTGGGCCTCATCCAGTCCCTGATTGAAAGGCCCGTTGAAACGGAAATCGTGACGGCTTCTGATCTTAACCTGGCGCGCTTCAGCTTTGTGGTCACCCTGAACGAGGCCTGGCGGGGGAAGTATCCCATGCCCTCTTAACCGACTCGGACGGGAAGATTTTACGGTATAAGGTGAAAGATCCGTCCTTCCACAATTGGAACGGGCTTGCCATGGCCCTGCGGAATACGGGGATATCGGATTTCCCCCTGAATAACAAGAGCTTTAACCTGTCCTATTGCGGATTTGACCTTTGATTAAATAAAGATAAAGAGGGCCTATCATATGTTCAGCGTATTTAAAAACAGATTCGAACAGGGATACAGAACATGCAGCTATCCCAAGGAAAAACCCGCGGTCTTTGGGCGATACCGGGGGAAACCCGAGGTTCGGCCGGACGCCCCCCCGGAATTGGTGGAACTCTGCGCCAATGCCTGTCCCCAGGATGCCATTGACGTTCAGCAAAAAAAAATTGACCTGGGCCGCTGCATCTTCTGCGGCACCTGTGAACGGGTCTCCCAGGGAGAATTTGTGAAATTCACCGGGGATTTTGAGATTTCCACGGCCCAGAAAGAACACCTGCTAACCGCGGGAGACCTGCCGGACCTGGCCCGGCATTCCAAGCAGCATTTTAAAGCGCTCTTCGGCCGGTCCCTGCAACTGCGCCAGGTATCTGCCGCAGGCTGCAATGCCTGTGAGGCGGATCTGAACGTGCTGGCCACCCCGTTTTTTGATCTGGCCCGGTTCGGCATCAATTTTGTGGCCTCTCCCCGCCATTCCGACGGAATCGTGGTGACGGGGCCGGTGTCCCGGAATATGCGAACGGCCCTGCTCCAGACCTATGAAGCGGTCCCGGACCCCAAGGTGGTCATTGCCGTGGGCAGTTGCGCCATCACGGGAGGCCCCTTTTCCGGCAGCCCGGAAATCACCGAGGGCCTTGATAAAATTCTGCCCGTGGACCTTTTTATTCCCGGTTGCCCGCCCCATCCCCTGACCAACCTTCATGCCTTGCTGACATTTTTTAAATAGGACGACATTTATAAGGAGAAGATCATGGACCAGTTGACCTTACTCAATGACAGAATCATCAGCCGTGTGAACGTGAATCTCAGCGAATTTGATTTTGATACGGAACCCTTTGTCAAGGATGCCCTTGACCATGAAAAAATGCTGAAATTCTATGCATTCTACGGCATCACCTCCCGGCACCCGATTTTTTTTGATTTCAAGCATTCCAATATTGCCGGCAGCTATTTTCTGGGCAAATGCCAGGTGAGCCGGTCCGCCATTTATAAAAGCGATGTCCGGGGAGATGAATTAAAACGGGCAGGGGACAAAATCCGCTGCGCGAAAAACATTCCCCTGGTGGAAGATGAAATGATCACCATCCGGGACAGCCTGCTTTATAAAACCCTGGTTCACAGCAATTCCCACAACCTGGAAAACCCGGAAGAATTCAGCATCCACAATACCATTTCCGCCCATCATGCCAATATCCACGGCTCCACCCTGGAGGGATGTTTCCTGGGGGCCTTTTCCACGGTGGATCTCATGAATCTTCATTCCTGCATTATCGGAGAATTCGCCTATGTCCAGGCCGGAGAGCTGTTTCACCGCAAGATTGATCCGGGAACCGTATGGATCAGGCACGCGAATTTTGAATTCAAATACCGGTTTGAAAAGGGCATCCTGGATAATTTTGTGGGGGTAAATGCCGCGCATCAGCCCCGGGGCCTGATCTACGATTTTGTAAAGGGCCGGGAGCATGATTATGAAAAGCTCTTTGATGTCATGAACCTTGAACCCTATGAGGCCCCGCCCACCTCGGCCGTGAACCGGTATGCCGTCATCAAGGGCAAGACAAAAATCGGTGAAAATGTCCTGGTTTCCCAGCGGGCCTTTCTGGATAATGCCGTCATGGGAGACGGGGCCAATGCCCAGGAAAACACCTATATCATTGACTCAACCCTGGAAGGACTCAATATCACCGCCCATGGCGGAAAGATCATCCATTGCCTCATGGGCCACGGCACCTTTGTGGGATTCAATGCCTTTTTAAACGGCAAGCCCGAAGCCATGATTGAAATCGGTGAGCGCTGTATTGTCATGCCCCATACCATCATTGATCCTGAGATATCCATCCGGATCCCGGCCGAACATCTGATCTGGGGGTTCATCCGTTCTGAGGAAGACATTGAAACCCATACCATTTCTCTGGATGCCCTGGCAGAGGTCAGGGATACCCTGAGAATCGGAAAAATGGTGTTTTCCGGCAAGGGCTCCATCTTTCTGGATGTGTTCCGCAAAAGAATCGGCAATATCCTGCTGCAGAACGGGGCCAGGTTTCATAAGGGGGAAAACCGGGGCCATGCCCAGGATGACCAGAATATCTCCTTTAACCTGATTCAACCCTACACAACGGGAAAATATATGGGTCTGTATCCGTCTATCCGGATTGAACCTTAACGGCCGGATTGAGCTTTAACGGCGGCCCTACAACAGTTTTAAATTCCAGTTCCAGAGACCGGGCCGGTCCTTCATATGGATGCCTTTGGGGATGGGTTCCTGAATATGGATAAACAGTGAAAATCCGGCCTTGGCCAGGTTCTCTTTTTTTGCAGTCAGATCCAGGGGCCAGTTGGGGAAAACATGGTAATTATGGCTGTGTTTGGAAATCCAGGCCGTTTCCCCTTTGGGGCTGATAAAAGCCTTGTCAATGTCAAGATCCTTTGAAATAATCCGTGAAATTCCCAGGGGCCAGTTTCCATGGATGACCAGACCCAGGGGAAGCTCGCTTTGCCCGGGCAGGAGCATCAGGGTCTCCTGATCCAGTTCCGGACTGACAACGGCGCCGGAAAAGCCGTGCCGCTTTAATAAATTGATGGTCATGCTGTTGGCGATATTGCAAAAGGGCCCGGCCCAGATGTTCAGATGCCTGGGGGATTTAAAAAGGGAAATCTGCCAGAAAGAATTGACCACAAAGTTTTTGGCCCCTTTCTTGACGGCGCCGGATATATAATCAGCGCATTTTTTTTCTTCTTCGGGAAACAGGACCGGGTCCAGCCAGAGCCAGGTTCCGGCCGAGGGGGGGATGGAATAGTCCCGGGAGGAGATCCAGGTTCCGGTGTCCCCCCGGTGTAAAGGTCTTTGGCCGCCTCTCACCAGCATGACCTCCCTGACGGCAGCGGATTTTTTTTTCACCCTTTGGAAAGGGGCTGTTTTTCCCTCGGGATCAGGGGGCCGGACCGGTATTTTTTCCATGCCCCTTAGTTCATCATCCAGGACCCTGATTTGAGCCTCAAGTTCCGGCCCTCTCCGGTCAATGATATACACCGGCGTGCCCACCTTGATCTTGAACCGGGACGATTTGCTCAAATAGAATTTCCCTTTTTTCGGTACGGCCCGGGTCACCTTTTGAATATCGTGGAAGGCATCGTCTTCAGACCCGATTCTCAGAAGATCGAACGGAAGAAGGGCCTCCCGCGTGGAAAAAAAGGGAGCGGCAGGGTCTTGAACCCGTCCGGCAAATAAACCTGAACCGGTTTCCGATTCATGATCCAGAGGGTTTGCCATCCGTTGGGTTAAAAGCTGATAATGGCTGAATTCCCGCCCAAGAGCATAATCCAGATAAGCCAGGGCCTCTTTTTTCTTTTCAGGAGTGTCCCTTAAAAGCTTATAGGCCTTGACCGTATAATAGACATAATGGGGGCTTTTTTTCCGGCCTTCGATTTTAAAGGCCGTGATATTCGGGATTTGTTTTAATACTTTTATGAGGACATCCGCGGAGAAATCCATGCAGGAAAAATATCTTTTGGGGAGGCCTTTTTGCTCATAAACTCTTCTGCAGGGCTGGACGCACCGGCCCCGAAGCGCACTTTTTCCGCCGAACCAGGAACTCCAGTAACAACGGCCGGACACGGAATAACACAGGGCTCCGTGGATAAAGACTTCAAGCCCTGTGCCTTCCGGGGTATGAAGGGCCATTTCCTTGATTTCATCGATGGTGAATTCCCTCGGCATGACGACCCTGCTGAATTCCATCCGGGTTGAGGTCTCCAATCCCGCCGGAAAGGTGAGATTCCCCAGGGTGGACAAATGGAATTCTTTTTTAAACCCTGCCTTTTGGGCCAGGGGGATCATGGAAAGATCCTGGATGATCAGGGCATCGGGATCAACATATTTGATGAGCTTGGATAAAATCCGGGATACTTTTTCAAGTTCCGTTTCCTTGATCAGGGAATTAAACGCCACATAGACTTTTATCTTTCTCTTTCTCGCAAGTTTGGTCAGGCCCGCCAGATCCTCGATGCTGAAATTTTCAGCTTCCATGCGCGCGGAAAAGATTTTCAGGCCGCAAAAGACCGCATCCGCGCCTGCGGCAACAGCCGCCAGAAATGAATTTTTATCTCCTGCCGGGGCAAGGATTTCAGGAAGTTTCAAATCAATCGCATCCTTTTTTGAATTTATAATGACAACAGTATTGCAATTTTATGGATTTTTGTCAAAAATATGAAACTCTGAAACTTTCAGCCTAGCAGCAAAGGAAATCTTTTATGTTTGCAAAATATGATTCCACAGGTTTTATCAGCCCCGTTGACGGCATTGAGATGAAGACTTTTGTTTACGGTGAAAACAGTCTTTTGACCCGGTTTCACCTGAAAAAGGGGAGTCTTTTGCCCCTTCACAGCCATCCCCAGGAACAGACCGGCTTCATGATATCGGGAAGGATGAGGCTCTTTATCGGGGAAGAAGTGTTTACGGCCGAAGCAGGGGATTCCTGGTCCATCAGGGGCGGGGTGGAACACCGGGCCGAGATTCTTGAGGATTCCGCGGCCATTGAAGTGTTCTCTCCCCTAAGGCCGGATTATCTTCCGGGTTAATCCCCGTGCGTGAGCATCTCATGATAAAAAGCATCAATACCATCAAACCGGGGGATACCCTGGGAATCTGTGCGCCTTCCGGAAGGTTTGACATGGAAAAATTCAACCGGGGGATGGAGGTTTTAAAAAGCCTTGGCTTCCGGGCAGAGGCGCCAAAGGAGATTTTTCAAAGCAAAAGATATCTGGCCGGGAATGATATGGAAAGGGCAGGGGTCATCAACCGGCATTTTTTTGATCCCGGCATTGCCGGCATCCTCTGTGCAAGGGGAGGATACGGCGCTTTAAGGGTTCTCAATCACCTGGATTGGGACCTGATCCGCAAAAATCCCAAGCCCTTTATCGGGTTCTCCGATATCACCGCGGTCCTGACGGCCCTTATGAGCCAAACCGGGATGCCGGTCATTCACGGACCCCATGTGGTGTCCCTGGCCACAGCCGATGAAGGGACCCTGAACTCATTTCTGAACACCCTTTCAGGATCAAGGGAAACCATGGAGGTTCCCGGGGCCGGGATTATCCGGGAGGGGCTCTGCACGGGTATTTTAAGGGGAGGGAATCTTGCCACCCTTTGCCATCTTCTCGGGACCCGGTTTCAGCCGGATTTTACGGGGGCCGTTCTTTTTTTTCGAAGACATCGGGGAGCCCGCCTATAAAATCGACCGGATGCTGACCCAGATGAAACTGGCAGGGTTGTTTGATAACATCAGCGGGGTCCTGACCGGCTCCTTTGAAAATTGCGCCAATGGGGAATATCTTGAGGAAATTCTGGGTGAGTGCTTTGATGAATACAAGGTCCCCGTTCTTTCCGGGCTGGATTCGGGGCATGGAAAAACCAATCTCTCCCTGCCCCTGGGGGAAAGGGTCCGGGTGGATGCCGCGGCCCGGAAGATAGAGTGGGTCTGACCAGGGTGAATCCGGACCGGATCAGACAGGAAATTGAGGCCGCCATCTCAACGGGCGTCTTTCCGGGGGCGGTTCTTTTATGTGCCCTGGGCCGGCGCATCATTTTCCATGAAGCCTTTGGCATGGCCGATCTGTTTGAAAACAGGAAAATGCGGAAAAACAGCATTTTTGACCTGGCTTCCCTGACCAAACCCCTGGCAACCACCCTGGCCATATCCAAACTCATGGAAAAGGGAAGGCTTTCCCTGGATCAGAAGATCGGGGATCTCCTGCCTGAATTTCAAGATTCCGATAAGGCCCATATTACCATTGACATGCTGCTTCGGCACAGGTCCGGGCTTCCCGCCCACAGGCATTATTATCCGGTCATCCTCCAATCCGGGGAACAGCCCAGGCATTGCCTCAGGCGGCTTCTTGTCAAGGAACCCCTTGAAAACAAGGCCGGTGAAAAAGAGGTTTACAGTGATCTCGGATTCATGGTCCTGGCATGGGTCATTGAAGAGGTCGGCGGCCGGCGGCTGGATGGGTTTGTCTCCCGTGAAATCTATGCCCCCCTCGGCCTTGACCGTTTATTCTTCATGGAGCTGATCCCGGACAATGAAAAAAACAAGATTTACCAGGGGCAGTTTGTATCCACCCAGCTTTGCCCCTGGCGAAAAAAAGTCCTGACAGGAGAGGTGGATGACGATAATGCCTATGCCGTCGGCGGAATAGACGGCCATGCCGGACTGTTTGGGGATGCGCCGGCCGTATACAGGCTCTGCGCTGAAATCCTGGAGGTTCTGCAGCACAGGCCTTCAAGGGTTTTGCCGGGGATTATCAAAGAGTTTGTCAGGCGGGACAAAGGGTTTGGCAGGGTGGCCGGATTTGATACCCCTTCAAAGGAAGGCTCTTCCTCGGGCCGGTTTTTTTCAAAATCCTCCATCGGGCACCTTGGATTTACCGGAACGTCTTTCTGGATCGATCCCGGCAATGGATTCATTGTCGTCCTTTTGACCAACAGGGTTCATCCATCGAGATCCGGGGAGGGAATTAAAAAATTCCGGCCAAAGATTCACGATCTGATTTGGTGTGAACTTATGGAAAATAATATCCATTAATGGTTTTTGGACTTGTAAAAAAGCTCTAACTTTGTTAGCAGATAATGTCTGATTATTTTGTTATGGTTGAACCCGGTAACCCGATAGTATTCTTGAAAGAGGAGATATGAATTTTATAATGGACTCCATGCTTGGGGCATTTTCCAATGATCTGGCCATTGATCTTGGAACAGCAAACACACTTGTTTACGTTAAAGGGAAAGGCATTGTTCTGAGCGAACCCTCGGTTGTTGCGGTCAGAACGGATAAGGGGGCGAAAAGCAAGGTCCTGGCCGTTGGCGTTGAGGCCAAACGAATGCTCGGCCGTACGCCCGGCAATATTGTGGCCATAAGGCCCATGCGGGACGGGGTGATTGCTGATTTCGAAGTGACGGAAGCCATGCTCAAACATTTCATCAGAAAGGTCCATAATAACCGGAAAACCCTTGTCCGCCCCAGGATTATCATTGCCGTTCCTTCCGGGATTACCCAGGTTGAAATGAGGGCCGTCCGGGAATCGGCTGAATCAGCGGGCGCAAGGGAGGTCTTCCTCATCGAAGAGCCCATGGCCGCAGCCATCGGCGCGGGGCTCCCCATCACCGAGCCCACCTGTAACATGGTGGTGGATATCGGCGGTGGAACCACCGAGGTGGCCGTTATTTCCCTTGCCGGTATTGTTTATACAAGGTCCTTGAGGGTGGCCGGGGACAAGATGGATTCAGCCATCAGCCAGCATATCAAGCGAAAATACAATCTTCTCATCGGGGAAAGAACGGCTGAAATCATTAAGACAACCATCGGGAACGCCTATCCCGATCCCCAGAACATAGAGACCATCGAGGTCAAGGGAAGGGACCTGGTCTCCGGTATTCCGAAAATCCTGGCCATTGATTCGGAGGAAGTCCGCCTGGCCATATCAGAGCAGATTGACGCCATTGTTGAGACCGTCCGGATCGCCCTGGAGCAGACCCCGCCGGAACTTGCATCGGATATTGTGGATTCGGGAATTGTTCTGACGGGCGGCGGCGCCCTGCTCAAGAATCTGGACAAGCTCCTCCGGGAAAAAACCGGCCTGCCCATTGTGGTTACCGAAGACCCCCTGTCAACGGTTGCCCTGGGTTGCGGGAAGGTCCTCGATAATATCGATATTCTGAGAGAAGTAGTCATTAACTGATTGAATGTTTTCAAGAAGACTGTTTATTTTTGTAGGGGTTGCCCTGTTTATTGCGATAATTTTTACCGTAATAACCATGAGCAGCAGAGAAAAATTGCCGGTCAACGGCATTAAGCGGGTTACCATTCCATAACCTCTCCCTTTTTCGGGGCTGTCACCAAGACCATTTATTTTACGCGGGATATCTGGAACACTTATTTTATGGCGGTTCGCGCCGTCCAGGAAAATAGTGAGTTGAAGAGACAATTGGTGAGGCCCTGGAGATCAGAAACCGGTATGAAGAACTGGAGCTTGAAAATACCCGGCTGAAGAAATTCGTTAATTTTACAAATTCCGGTCCGGGCGCCTATATTGCGGCCAGGATCATCGCAAGGGACCCGTCACCCTGGTTCCAGACCGTTATGATTGATAAGGGCGCAAAAAACGGTCTTTTAAAAGGAAGCCCGGCCATGGTGTCGGAAGGGATTGTCGGGCAGGTGATTGAGGTTGCCGGTAATTTTTCCAGGATACTTTTGATCACGGACAGGAACTCAGCCGTTGACGCCCTTGTTCAGAGTTCAAGGGTTCGCGGTATTGTGAAGGGAAATGATGCGGATAATTGTTCTTTTGTATATACCTTGAGAAAAGACGAGGTAAAGGAGGGAGAACCGATTGTTACCTCGGGCCTGGATCAGGTTTTTCCCAAGGGGCTGATGATCGGCCGGGTCCTGAAGGTGACCAAGGACCAGTCCCATCTTTTTCAGGATATCACCATAGAAACCAGTGTCGATTTTGAAAAAATCGAAGAAGTCCTGGTGTTAAAAAAATAATTCAAGGGTTGCAACGGCTTATTCATGAATTCAGTATGTTTAATCCTTCTCACGTTTTTTCTGACCGTTATGCAGACGGTTATCCTTCCCTCTTTTTCTTTTTTTTCCGACCGGTTTGACCTTCTGATCATTGCCGCCCTTTTTTTAAGCCTTATTGCCACCCACCATTCCATGGTGATTGCCCTTATTGTCATCGGGTGCATGATGGACAGCATTTCAGGGGTTCCCTTTTTTTTCCATATTTTTTCATATGTATTCATTTATCTGATTGTGCATCTGGTCAAAAGGCTGATTTTCAAACAGAGCATCACCTTTCTTTTGATCATCAGCTTTTTGGCCGTGCTGATTCAGCACGGTCTGCTCTTTTTTTCCATCTTTGTCCGTCAGGAGGCCGGCGCCATTCCCCGGTTTGATTTTTTTCTTCTGGCAAAGCAGGTTTTCTGGGGCCTTGTTGTTATTCCCCCCTGTATTTCACTGCTTCATATGTACCGGAAAAACTGGCTGGTGATGGCAAAGAAAATGAAAAAACACATGGCCGAGACATACAGGGGATAGATCACTTTGACCGAATTTGGCAAGAACCCGGACCGGGAATGGTTAAAGCAAAGGATCATCGGAGTCAGTGTCTGTATTATTTTTGCCTTTTCAGTTCTTTTTTTCAGGTTTATCTACCTCCAGATCCTCAAGGGTGAGGAATTCAGAATTTTATCGGAGAAAAACGCGGTCCGCCTGACAGGCATCAAGGCTCCCCGGGGTCTTATCCTGGATCGGAATAAGAAACTGCTGGTGGATAACCGGCCTTCATTTAACCTTAAAATCATGCTGGAAGACGCAGGAGACGTGAAAGAGACCGTCACCAAAGTTTCACGGATGATGAATGTTCCCTTTGAAGACCTGATGAAAAAGATTTCGGATGCCGGGGAAGGGGCCTTTTACAAGCCTATCGTATTGCAGGATGATATCTCAAGGGATCATCTGGCCGTCATCGAAGCCCATAAATTTGATCTGCCCGGGGTTTTTATTGATATCGAGCCCACCCGCCATTATATATATAATAAAACCGCGTCCCATCTCCTGGGATACCTGGGAGAGGTGAACAATGATGAGCTTCTCAGCGGGAAATATCCCCATGTCAAAACCGGGGATTCCATTGGCCGCTATGGCGTTGAAAAGAGTTTTGAAATTTATCTCCAGGGCAAAAGGGGAGGGCGGCAGATTGAAGTCGATGCCAACGGCAGAACCATCAAGGTCCTCAAAACCGTGGAACCGACCACCGGCCTTGATTTAAAGCTGACCATCGATCTTGACCTTCAGCAGACCGCAGAAAAAATGCTTCAGGATAAACACGGCGCCGTGGTCGCGCTGGATCCGAATACCGGTGATGTGCTGGTGATGGCCAGCGCCCCGAGTTTTGACCAGAATGATTTTGTCGGCGGCATCAACAGCAAAAAATGGAAGGCCTTGATGAGCGACCGGGGAAAACCCATGAGCAACAAAGCCATTCAGGGAGAATACCCCCCGGCTTCCACCTATAAAATCGTTACATCCATGGCGGCCCTTGAAGAAAAGGTGATCGATCTTCATACCACAACCTTTTGCCCCGGGTTTTTTAAATACGGGAACAGGGTCTATCGTTGCTGGAGCAAACACGGACATGGGAATGTGAGTATCGTTGAGGCCATCACCCAGTCTTGCGACGTTTTTTATTACCAGGCCGGGGACAAGGTGGGCGTGGACGGCCTGGCCAAATATGCCATGGGAAGCGGTCTGGGCAAAAAAACAGGAATCATGCTGGAGGATGAGAAAAAGGGACTCATCCCGACATCTTCCTGGAAAAAGAAAAGATTTAATGAATCCTGGCATCGGGGAGAAACCCTTTCCATTGCCATCGGCCAGGGCTATGACCTTGTCACCCCGCTTCAGATGGCGGTTTTTATTGCAGCCATAGGAAACGGCGGAACCTTATACAAGCCCAGAATCGTCAGCACCATCGAAGGCAGCCAGGGGAATGTCATAAAAGAGATCCCTGCCGAGGTCGCGGGAAAATTGCCGGCCGGTGCAAAAACCTTGGAGATTATTCAAAAAGGACTTCTGGACGTGGTTGAAACGGATCGGGGGACAGCCAAAAGAATCCGGCTCAAGCATGTCAAGATTGCCGGGAAGACAGGCACCGCCCAGGTGTTCAGTGTTAAAAGCGGGGATAAACTGAAGACGGAGCACCTGGATTTTTATCTCCGGGACCATGCCTGGTTCATCTGCTATGCCCCGGCGGAAGACCCGGTCATCGCGGTCTCGGTCCTCATCGAGCACGGCGCCCATGGTTCCACGGCGGCCGCCCCCATTGCCGCGGCCTTTGATCGGACAATATATTCATGATCCTTCGGCAGCAGAAATAGAGACAAATGTTTTAGAAGAAGGATCAGAAACGGAGTAACCATGTTTGATAGACGGCTCATCGAAAATTTTGACTGGGGATTTCTGACGGTAATTATTTCCATCGGTTGTCTGGGGTTGGTCGTCCTATACAGCGCGTCCAGCGCGGGTCAGGAATCGGGTGTGGTCAGCGTTTTGTTTAAAAAGCAGATGATCTGGATGGGCGCGGGGGTTATGGTGATGATGATGTTAACCATAGTGGATTACCGGGAATTCGATAAGCTGCATTTATTTATTTATGCGTTCTGTGCCGGGCTGCTGGTGGTTGTTTTGATTTTCGGCCAGGTGGGCGGCGGCTCCAGAAGATGGATTGCCTTGGGATTCTTCAGGCTTCAGCCCTCGGAACTGATGAAGATTGCCTTGATTGTCAGCCTGGCGTCCGCCTATTCCACCAGCGTATCCCAGACCGGGATCAATTTCCGCAAATTGATCAAGCCCGCTGTCCTGTCCTTGATCCCCTTTGCCTTGATCGTTGATCAGCCGGACCTGGGTACGGCCATGCTCATGGTTTTAATCGCGGGGTCCATTACCTTGTTTGTAAAGGTCGAGCGAAAGGTTTTCCTTACGCTTTTTGTTTCCGGGCTGGCTGCGGTACCCCTGTTCTGGCTCATGCTGAAAGACTATCAGAAAGACAGGATCCTGACCTTTTTAAATCCGGACCGGGACCCCCTGGGTGCGGGCTATCATATTATTCAGTCAAAAATTGCCATTGGCTCGGGCATGCTCACCGGGAAAGGATTTTTAAAGGGAACCCAGAACGCCCTGTCTTTTTTGCCGGAACAGCATACGGATTTCATTGTGTCGGTCCTTGCCGAAGAATGGGGGCTTCTGGGCGTCAGTGTGTTACTGGCCCTTTATTTAATCCTGCTTTTATGGGGCCTGAACATTGCCTATAACTGCCGCAATATGTTCGGGTCCATCCTGGCCTTTGGCGTCACCGCCATGATTTTCTGGCAGATATTTATCAATACCGGCATGGTCATGGGGCTTATGCCCGTTGTCGGTGTCCCGCTTCCCCTGATTTCCTACGGGGGGTCCTCGGTCATCACCAATATGGTGGGGTTCGGGATTTTGCTGAATATCAGCATGCGTAAATTCTCTTCCCATTAAGGGTTTCAAGCCGCTTAAAATAAAAGGATTAAATATCCTTTAAAGACCTTAAATATTTTGCGAATCCATGTTGACAAATGCTTGTCCGGATGGTACTCAAATCACGATTCAATTTGAGTTTAGGCTGTTTTTGTTGAAAAACAGTCGGGAAGATATAAGGTGTTGATTTTTTATAATTATTAACTGGCGGAGGGGATTTTATGATAACTGTGATTCCTGATATATCCCTGGTATATCAGATGATCAATTTCCTTGTTCTGCTTTTTGTGCTCAACCTGGTTCTGTACAAACCAATCCGTAATGTTCTTCTTGAAAGAAAGGCAAAAATCGAAGGGATGCAAAACGGGGCTGAAAAAGCCCAGAGCGACCTTGTTGCCGGAGAAGATGCATACAATAACGGATTGAAACAGGCCCGGTCAAAAGGCTTGAAGAGTAAAGAAGCCTTTATCGAGGAGGCATCAAAAGAAGAAAAGGAAATTATCGACAGGATTAACAAGAAAGCTCAGGCCAATTTTGCCGAAATCAAAAAGCAGGTGGCCCAGGAAACTGAGCAGGCCCAAAAGGCGCTGGAAGCAGAGGTGGATATCTATGCCAAAGCCATCGGCGAAAAGATTTTAGGGAGGGCCTGTTGATGAAAACGAACAGAATAAACAAAAAATGGCTGAAGTTAACAGGCTATGCAGCGGCCCTTGTCTTTTCCCTCGGCGGGATTGCCCTGGCGTCTTCCGATGGGGGGCACGGCGGGGTTCACAATGCCTGGCTCGGCATTGATACCGCCAAAGTAATCAATTTCGCCGTGTTGATCATTGCCCTGTTCTTTATTGCCAAAAAACCGGTGGCTGAATTCTTCTCATCCCGGGCCAAAGGGATTGAGGATGAGATCAAGGGTCTGGAACAGAAAAAAGCGGACGCGGAAAAGAAGCTGGCTGAATATCAGGCCAGGTTTAAGAATCTTGATCAGGAATCCAAAAAGATTGTTGAAGAATACATAAAACAGGGCGAAGAGGCAAAAATCAGAATTCTTGCCGAAGCCGAGGCTCAGGCGTCAAAGCTTGAAGCCATGGCCAAACGCAATATTGAGCAGGAATTCAAATCTGCAAAAATAAAGCTTCAGCAGGAGATTGCTGAAAAAGCAATGGTTAAAGCTGAAGAACTCATTAAGGCCTCCATTTCATCGGATGATCAGGACAAGCTTGTGGATGAATACTTGAAAAAGGTGGTGGCATAATGAAAAATTTAACGGTTTCAAGGCGTTATGCCAAAGCATTGATTCTTATCGGCCAGGAAGACGGCAGGGCTGAACAGTATAATGCCGAGCTTGAATCGGTGGTCGGACTTTTTGATTCGCAGAAAGATTTTGAAAAGGCATTAACCAATCCTCTGTATAACAAGAATGACAGGAAAAGGGTTTTGCAGGCAGTTCTGGCTGCGACGGACCTGTCCGTCATCATGAAGTCATTTTTAACCCTTTTGTTTGATAAGGGCCGGATTGGTTTCCTGCGGGAAATTGCTTCATACTATAAGGATCTGGCCGATGAACTCAAAGGGGTTGTCAAGGCCAGTATTGTTTCCGCTGCTGAGCTGTCTTCGGATGCGGTGAACAAAATTAAAGAGGCATTGTCGAAAAAGGTCGGAAAAAATATTGTTCTGAAGGTGGAGCAGGATCCGAGTCTCATTGGGGGTGTGGTTACAAAAATCGGCGATCTTGTTCTGGATGGCAGCGTAAAAACCCAGCTGATGAATTTGAGAGAAACATTAAAAAAAGGTGAGAATGTCTAATGGAAATTAAAGCAGAAGAAATAAGCCAAATCATAAAAGACCAGATCAAAGGTTTTGATGCAGAGGTCGACCTGAGTGAAACAGGTGTTGTTCTTTCCGCAGGGGATGGTATCGCCCGCGTATATGGCCTTGAAAAAGTAAAAGCCATGGAGCTTGTTGAATTTCCCGGCGGAATTCTGGGGCTTGCCTTGAACCTTGAATCCGATAACGTGGGGGTTGCGGTTCTGGGGGATGACAAACAGATCAAGGAAGGCGATATTGTGAAACGGACCGACCGTATTGCCTCTGTTCCCGTCGGTGAGGAGCTTTTGGGCCGTGTTGTGACGACAACGGGTGAACCGGTGGACGGGAAAGGCCCCATCAATGCCAAGACCTTCATGAACATGGAACTGGTTGCCCCAGGCGTTATTGCCAGAAAATCCGTTCATGAACCCTGCTACACGGGCGCCAAAGCCGTTGACGGCATGACCCCCGTCGGCAGAGGCCAGCGCGAACTCATCATCGGCGACCGCCAGATCGGTAAAACAGCCCTGGCTGTAGATGCCATCCTGGCTCAAAAAGAGACCGACATGAAATGCATCTATGTGGCCTGCGGTCAGAAAAAATCAACGGTGGCCCAGGTTGTGGCGGCCCTGGAAGAACACGGCGCCATGGAATATACGACAGTGGTCATTGCGTCGGCCTCTGAATCCGCGGCCATGCAGTATCTGGCTCCCTATGCCGGATGCGCCATGGGTGAATACTTCAGGGACAAGGGCGAGCATGCCCTGATTATCTATGATGATCTTTCAAAACAAGCTGTTGCTTACCGTCAGGTTTCCCTGCTCTTAAGACGTCCGCCGGGACGCGAGGCCTTCCCCGGTGATATTTTTACAACCATTCCCGTCTGCTGGAACGCTCTGCAAAGCTCAGTGATGAAAAAGGCGCCGGGTCTCTGACTGCTCTTCCCATCATTGAAACCCAGGAAGGCGACGTTTCCGCATTTATCCCGACCAATGTGATTTCCATTACCGACGGTCAGATCTTCCTGGACAAGAGCTTGTTTTTGCCGGCATCCGTCCTGCCATAGACGTCGGACTTTCCGTATCCCGCGTCGGCGGCGCAGCCCAGGTGAAAGCCATGAAACAGGTGGCCGGAACCCTTCGGCTGGACCTGGCCCAGTTCCGTGAACTGGAAGCCTTTGCCGCATTCGGGTCGGATCTTGATGCCGCCACCCAGAAACAGTTGACCCGTGGTGAGAGACTGGTCGAACTCTTAAAACAGCCCCAGTTTAAACCGCTTCCCATGGAAAAAATGGTCACCGTACTCTTTGCCGGCACCCGGGGATATCTTGATAAATATCCCAGAGAGGCGGTTGCAAAATACGAAGAAGGCCTTTATCCCTTTGTTGAAAACCGATTCCCTGAAATTTTTTCCGGTCTGAAGGAGAAAAAGGAAATCACAAAAGACATTGAAAGCAAACTCAGACAATGCCTTGAAGCCTATGATGAAGAATTCAAGGATACCATCTAGTATTTTTGGACTATTTCGGTTAAATGATTCATTAATAACAGGCTTGAAAGGTAGATCATATGGCAACATTAAAAGAAGTAAAATCAAAAATAGTCAGTGTAAAAAAGACTAAACAGATTACCTCTGCCATGAAAATGGTCGCCACCTCAAGATTGCGCGGTGCTCAGAACAGAATGGAAGCATTTAAGCCCTATGCGGGTAAATTTGCAGAAGTTCTGGGAAGCATCGCGGGGAAAGCCGGTGAAAATGCAAGTCCCTTACTGGTTCCCCGGGATGAAGTCAAAAAAGTGGCGGTCATCCTCTGTACCTCGGACAGAGGATTATGTGGCGGGTTTAATTCGAATTTAATCACCAAGGCAGATAAATTTGTACAATCTGAATTGGAAGGAAAAGAGGTTTCTTATATCTGTTTCGGCAAAAAAGGAAGAGACTGGGCAAAAAAGGAGCCCCAGCCTATTGAAGATCAATATATAGGCGTTGTAGGCGGAAATATCGGCTTTGGGATCGCCTCTTCTTCCGGGCAGAAAGTGATAGACAGTTTCCTTGACGGAGCTGTTGATGAAGTATATCTGATTTATTCCAGGTTTGTGAATATGGCAAGGCAGGAAGCAACTTTGAAAAAGATTTTACCCATCCCCTCTCTTAATGAACTGACGGGAGAAAAAGAAGCGGCTCAGGCCGATGGGTTTCTTCCGGAGCATATCTGTGAACCCTCCTCTGATAAGCTCCTGGGTGAAATGCTGCCGAAAAACGTATTTATTCAGATATATGATGCATTGCTTCAGACATCCACCAGTGAGCATGCCGCCCGAATGCGGGCCATGGAAATGCAACCAAGGCATGTGAAGACATGGTCGGAGAGCTTAAGTCCATATTCAACAAGACCCGGCAGTCAAAAAT
>JAAUSZ010000255.1 GCA_012031875.1 Desulfobacula sp. | reverse complement strand
CCAGCGGATCATTTTTTGTCTTTTCAGGAAACAGTTTCATCAGTTCCCGGTCCGTCACCCGGATGTCTTCCGGGTCCCGGAAAGGGCGGCCCACCGGAAAGGGCCTTCGCCGGAGGCAGAACAGGTCCCGGATATAGGCCGGGACAAAGCCGGGATAGTCCATGGCCTTGTCCACCCCCCGTTTCATGGCCTGGGCCCTCAGGTTGTTTCCGTAATCAAAGGCAATGGCCCCCTTGTCCTTCATCTCCAGGATGGCCCGGACATGACCGGCCATGGAGGTTAAGGCCCTGTCCTTATAGGTTTCGGGATCAGCCTTGCGAAGGCTTAGGGCCTCTTCAAAGGAAAGCCCTTTGGGGAAATAGCCGTTCAGTTCGTCATGGGCGCTGGTCTGGTCCGTGATGATATCCGGGATAAAGCCCTTTTGAATCATGGCCGGGAGGATGTCACAGATATTGGCGCAAAGCCCGATGGACAGCGGTTTTTTGTTTTGGGCGGCTTCCCTTGCCTTCAGGATGGCCTCGTCAAGGTCTTTTGCTTCTATGTCCAGGTATCGTTTTTCAAGCCGTTTGGCGATGCGGGAGGGATTGATTTCAACACAGAGGGCCACCCCGCCGGCCATGGTGACGGAAAGGGGCTGAGCCCCGCCCATGCCGCCGAGACCCGCCGTGACCACGATTTTCCCGGCAAGGTCGCTCTGGTAATGTTTCTGCCCCAGGGCGGCAAAGGTTTCATAGGTGCCCTGGAGGATGCCCTGGGTGCCGATATAAATCCATGACCCCGCCGTCATCTGGCCGTACATCATGAGCCCCTTTTTGTCCAGTTCATGGAAATGCTCCCAGTCGGCCCATTTGGGAACGATATTGGCGTTGGCAATGAGAACCCTGGGAGAATGCGCGTGGGTTTTGAGGACCCCCACGGGTTTGCCCGACTGGATCAGGAGGGTTTCATCGTTTTCAAGATCCAGGAGGGTCAGGACAATGGCGTCAAAACAGGCCCAGTTCCGGGCCGCCTTGCCAAGGCCCCCGTAAACGATGAGCTGGTCCGGGTTTTCGCCGTTGTCCGGGTCAAGATTGTTGCAGAGCATGCGCAGGGCCGCTTCCTGGTACCAGCCCTTGCAGTGAAGGTCGCCGCCCCGGGGGGCTTTGACCGGGCGGGCCACACCGCATCCGATCTTAAGGTCTTTCAGGATAATTTCTTTTCGGGTCATGGGTCTCCTCCCGGCGGGATTGACTTTTATCAGTGGATTGGATAGTACCTGTCTATACAAGGACAGAGGGGATGTCAAGTGAATTCAGGGCGGCTGCGGACAGCAAACCGCCGGGGGATATGCACCCGGGGAAGGCCGGATAAGGGGATAAGACCATGAAGGAAGAAATCGTAGTGCACGGGGAGGGGTTTGAGCTGGAGGACCTGGTCCGGATCGCCCGGCATGGGGCCGGGATCAGGATATCCGAAGAATCCGTATCCCGGATCCATAAGGCAAGGCAGCTCATCGACCAGTGGGTACGAAAGGGTGAGCGGATTTACGGGGTCACCACCGGATTCGGCGCCCTGTCCGGGGTCACCATTTCCTATGAGGATACCCGGGAACTCCAGAAAAAAATTCTTTTCAGCCATTCGGCCGGCATCGGAAAAAATCTGGATGAGGATGTGGTCAGGGCCATGATGGCCCTCCGGGTCAATGATTTTTGCCGGGGCAATTCAGGGCTCAGGCTTGAAACCATAGAAAAGCTGGCCCGGCTTTTAAACGAGGGCATTGTCCCCCTTGTCCCGGAAAAAGGCTCCGTGGGGGCCAGCGGGGACCTGGTGCCCATGGCCCATCTTTCCCTGGTGCTCATCGGAGAGGGAGAAGCCCTGGTGGACGGGAAAAGGATGACCGGGGCCCAGGCCCTGCGGAAAAAGAAGATCCGGCCTCTGGAGCTTGAGGCGGGAGAGGGGATCGCCCTTATCAATGGCACCCAGCTCATGATCGCCCTGGGATGCCTGGCCCTTCACGATGCCCTGAATCTCTGCAAACATGCCGACATTGCCGCGGGCATGAGCCTTGAAACCCTCATGGGAACCAGGGCCGCCTTTGATCCGAGGATCCATAAGGCCAGACCCCATAGGGGCCAGATCCTGGCCGCCGACAATATGCTGAGGATTACGGGCAATTCGGAAATCATTTCCTCCCATAAGGACTGTTCACGGGTTCAGGACGCCTATACCCTGAGGTGCTCTCCCCAGGTCCATGGGGCCTCCTGGGATGCCTTCGGCTATGTGGACAAGGTGATCCGGGTGGAGATGAATTCATCCACGGAAAACCCCCTGATCTTTCCGGAATCGGAAGAATTCCTGTCCGGCGGGAATTTTCACGGCCAGCCCCTGGCCCTGGCCTGCGATTTCCTGGGCATCGCCATTGCCGAGCTGGCCAATATCTCCGAACGCAGAATCGAAAGACTGGTGAACCCCCAGCTTTCCGGGCTCCCGGCCTTTCTGGTGGAAGACGGCGGCCTCAATTCCGGGTTCATGATCGCCCAGTATGCGGCCGCTTCCCTGGTTTCCGAAAACAAGGTCCTGGCCCATCCGGCCTCGGTGGATTCCATTCCCACCTCGGCCAACAAGGAGGACCATGTGTCCATGGGCTCCATTGCGGCCCGCAAATGCCGGGAAATTGTGGCCAATGTGGAAGATGTCATTGCCATTGAACTCTTATGCGCGGCCCAGGCCATGGACCTTTTCACCAATCTCAAGGCCGGGGACGGGACCCTTGCCGCCTACGAGGTCATCCGGAGCAGGGTGGGGTATATGAAGGAAGACCGGATCCTGTCCAGAGACATTGCCGCGGTCAAGGAACTTCTTCTGGGCGGCAGCATTGTCAGGGCTGTCGAAGATAAGGTGGGGAAACTATATTGATCTGTTGCAACGGGGAGCGATCAGAGATGTGATATGGATTTGCCATTCTTCCAGAGTTCATATTCACTGATATCGATCTTATCGCTCCAATAAACCGAGCAGCCTCCGGCTTCAACTGTGACATTTTTAAAGAACACGGCTCAGGAAGTTTCTCGAGAGTCATCAATAATATACATATATGTTCGCATTTTTCTGTTTTCAAGAAATGCCAATTTATTTAATCCAAGGAAATTTTTGCTACGCCCTGTCCTGAAAGTTGAGTTTATAAAATTTTATAATTTGAGATCCTTTAATACGTCTATCATGTTGTAGAGGCAACCTGAGTTGCCCTGCGAATTCATTTTGTTAAGAAATTTAATAGAATCGATTGTTCCTCTAGCATAGATATCTCGCCCGTTTATGTTATGCTCCAAATTAATGGCAACATTTTTATCTTTCCCATAACTTAATTTATAAGTGTGCCATCCATGGCCTCCTAATACATTTTCAGGAATACCCATTTCTAACTGAATTTTTGGATCTCTAATTTTTTCTATGCTACCTTCAAGCTTCGCTCCTAATCTTTCGAAAATGTTAAGCATGGATAGAGCTGTTCCGCTAGTATCAGTCTTGCCAAATTGGTGACTTTCTATAATTTCCAATTTAAATCCAGAAAAACAATTTGGGAATGTCACAGCTAAATATTCAAGCATTGCCTGAAGTGCTACTATTTGCTTACCCATATTGGGAGCAATAACTGCATTTATATTTGAGTTTTCAATTAATTTAGCTGCACGCTTTATATTCACACCAGTAGTTCCCATGACGAAAGATATATCGTTTTTACAATAAAATTTTATATTATCGTCAACTGCATTAGGTAGTGTATAATCAATTGCAATAAAAGGTTTAAATTTTTTTATTATATCGTTCTTCTTTTTAGTTTCAGTTACACGAATAAGCTTGATTTTGTTACCATTAATAGCTAATTCCTTGCTTGTTATCATCGGTCCAGTAATACTAAAAGGCAATACTTCAAATTCTTCTTCCAAGATGGCATGTCTATAGAAGACAGATGCCATATTGCCAGGTAAGCCCGAAACCATAATTTTAATACTCATATCTCCTCCAGGTTTGAGTTGCTGCTTAATTGCTTTAAGGATGTTTCAACGATATAATCTGATATTGAAAGGTAGGAGTTATTTAATTTTATACCAAATTCAAATAAATAGTCTTTCCACTTAATGTCAATATGAGTTTCTATGTAATTTTTCTCTAGAAGCTCTTCCGTTTTTAAAAACTCTAAGAATAATTTCACTGATTCTAGACGACTATCTGCATATTTTTGTGTAACAGATTTACTATTTGGTTTTGGATATTTTTTATCTATCGGTACAATCTTTTCATGTGGCATTGGAGTATCTTCGCAAACATATTGTAGGTAGGATGTCTTCTGGATTAATTTTTCAAAATAAGTTGTAGTAACATTTGAAATTTTTATTTCGGTAGAATCATTTAGGTCGTTTATTCTGCACCCATGATCGGAAGATACTAGGCCATAATTAAAGCATTTCTCAAGAGCATGATCTAAATAGGCAGTGGGGTATCCATAAAATTCTAACCTTTCATACAATTTTTTTTTGGAGCAAGCCCCATTATTTAACAGATAGGATAACATTCTAACTATGGTTAAAGTGTTTTTATAGTCATTTTGGATATAAGAGTTATTAGAATTAAAAATATTGATGATCATGCTATTCCAATAGTCGTAAAATGGGTAATGGATAGTCATAAGACATTCTAGGCCCAAATTTAGTGATATTGATTCAACAGATTCTTTATAGGTTTGAGCTTCACGAGGGATGAAATTTTTTCAAAAAGTTTAGTTAGAGGTAATTTGCAACTATGAATTGCATTATACATATGCGTAATTAATATTTTTAAGTTACCTCCGGATACTCCTTTGACGAGGGAATAAAATTCTCTTTCCTCTTCTGATAAAACTATTTCAGATAGCTGGGAAAGGAACTCAACTGATGAATCCTTGGTTATGACGATTCTTTTCCCATATATATTTATATTTCTATAGCTCCCAATTGTATAGTCTACATTCTGGGAATATTCTCTAAAGTTTTCTTTTATAATATCGGTACTTTTGTTCTAATTTTTTTGCAATAACTTTATGCTCTTGCAATGGGGGAAGGTCATAGTGAGCAAAATGGGCCTGACTAAAAAAAACTGTTCTAGTGTATTCCCTGACTGGCAATAATATGCTAAATGCTTTCGATGGTTTTGCCCTAGCAGATTTTGCAATTTTGAGTGCAAAACTTTTGCAATTCTCAATAGTATCTCGATTTGTTTCATCAATATTATCAATTATAATCAATATTCTATTAAATTTTTCGTAAGAAGATAAAAACTCCAATATCATGAACAAGTCGATTTGTTCACCTATTCGAAGTATTTTATCAACTGAATGAGTCTCAAATCCTAACTGTTTTAATATAGTAGTATAGAATTCCGCATATGTTCTAATTACCCCATATCGAGTTAAAGCATGATATAATGCTTCTTTAAGTGAATTAGTTAACTCTTTAAAATTTACATCATCTTTCTCTTCTGATGGCCAAACATCAATCATAATTCCTAGAGTCGTTGGGTTCTTTTCGGGGAAATATTTTTCAACTAAGTATCTACACACTGACGTTTTCCCACTCCCCACCGGACCACTTAGATTATATACCTTACCTGTCGGATTCCTATGAGCAGAAAAAAGATTATTATTTAATATGATTTCGAATGCACGCCCTTGATTATCATACCTTTCAACGTAATAAGCTAAATTTAATTGAACACCTCTATCAAAAGCCTCATCAAATGCAGGGATTGAATTATAAAACAAGGGGTTATATGCGACCCATTTTTCAAGCTCATCCGATATAGCGTCCAAAGCTCTAATTCTTTGAAAGGCGTCCATTCACAGCTCCTTTTATTTTAAAAGAAATGTATTTTGCTAATGCATTTTTTTACTTTTAAAAAATTGGGGATTTTAATAATTTTATAGTTATCTTTTGTTTTACTGAGATGATTATAAGTGATTTTAACCATTAGACGAGTTGGATATACAAATTTTATTGGCATTTCTTGTTCAGGAAGGATAGGGGTAAGATCAAAGTGTAAAACAACGCCTTGGTGATCTGAAATTGATAATGGAAGGCTCTCAACTGGTTTCACTTTGTAATTTTTACATGATAGATTTTTTATCAGTAATGTCCGGTTAGGTTTTTGCTTGCGTTAATATTTTTTGATCTTTGACAATATTGTCCCTGTTTAAATCCACTGGTGTATCAGTGCAGCCAGCGAAAGGTCATTCAAATAGCGGTCCGCAGTTGCCGAACCCTTTTGATTGAAACCTTTTCATTGAATTG
>JAAUSZ010000050.1 GCA_012031875.1 Desulfobacula sp. | reverse complement strand
TCCCCTGGGAAGGCCTTTCCCGGGAGCCCGGGGCCGGGCCGGGCAAGGTCCGGGGGCCGGCAGGCCGGAAGAACCTATCCCGGCATGTTCCATGGGGTCCGGGCAACGGGGCTGAATCCTTTGCCCCGGGCCATGATATCCAGGTGGACCATGCCCACGGCGGCAAGATCCAGGTGGTGAACCGGTCCGGTTTTTCGCAGGTCGATGCAGGGAAGATAGGTCTTGCAGTTTTGGCAAACATCCACCCGCTCGCCCGTGTCGGCGTCTGCCTGATAATAAAGCCGGTTTTCAGGGTCATCGGTGCCGCACACCGGGCACTGATGCCTCAGGGTCAGCCAGTCATGGCCGCAAAGGGAACAATGGAGATATTTTTGCCCACCGCCCCCCACCAGAAATTCCGATGGCGACTCCGGGGCCCGGTCCAGAAAGCTCATGGACGGGGGAAACCCGCATACCGGGCAGAATCCCTTTCCCAGAAAGGGGCTCTCTGTTTCCGGGTCTGCCGGGGACACCAGGGCTTCCAGGACCGCGGACAGGGAAAGCCGGACCGCCAGGTCCAGGCCGTCCGGCGATACGCCCGCGGCTTCAGCCGCTGGGACAAGACCCTGGGAACCGGTTTCCAGATAATTCCCGGCCAGTTGAACAAAATCAATCCGGCCGGCTTTCACGATATCGGCCAGGAGTGACGCGTGCCGGGACAGAGCCGGAAAGGAAGCGGTCATGGCCTTTAGCATGGACTCGGCGGCCCGTTCCAAAGGCTCCCTGAAGGGCTCAAAATTGACCCCCATCAGAGAGGGGGCTTCCGATGCAGGGGGTCCTGCAGGACGGGGGATGCAGTGCGGCCCCAGCTTCAGTTTTTCCACCAGGAGGGCCCTGGCTTTGAAAAGGGAGGCAAAGGGGGTGACAAGGCCTTCCAGGGCCGGGTGTCTGCCCAGGATGGCATCCGCGGTTTGGTCAATGGGGTGCGCGGGATCAAGGCTCATTTCATTGTGTGAGGTCATGGAGGGACTCCGGGTCCGGTTCCCGGACTGCCTTGCCGGCAGCCGGGGAACCGGCGGGTTTTAGATTCAGGTTTGCAGGAAATCTTTACACATCGGCAAACAGGTTCAGGGTTTTTCTAAACGGCCTTCCCAGTTGAGCCAGGAACAGTTTGCGGTCCAGGCCGAATCCTTGCTGGGCCACACTGTACGGGTGATAATGCTCAGGCGTGTCAATGAGCAGATAAATCACGCTGACACTTTCGGGATTTGCCAGCATAGCCTTGGGATAGTCTTTTTTGGCCTCTTTAAGCCTTTTTTCCGCCATGGCCAGCATATCGGCCCGTTCTCCGAAATTCATGGTGCCGGTGGGGCAGACGGCCACACAGGCGGGTTTGAGCCCCTGGCTCACTCGCTCATAACACATGGTACATTTTGAAATCCGGCCGGTTTTCGGGTCCCTCCGGGGGATGTCATAGGGGCAGGAGCTGCGGATCTGCTCGAAATCGGCTGCCGATATCTTTGTGGTTTTCTCCGTATACACCACGGCCCCGGTTTTTCATCATGGATCAGGGCCCCTTCCAGGATATCGGCGCCCACATAGACACAGGGGGGATCTATGCAGTGGCGGCATTGATCCGGGAAGAAATTCCAGCGGATGATCCCGTCTTCAAGATATTCATAAAAGCGGACCAGCTTATAATTAAAAGGGTTCAGGTCCGGCGGGTTCTGGTGGGACCCGGTCTGTCTGGTTTTATTGGCCGGCAGTTCATACCATTCCTTGCAGGCAAGCTGGCACCCGCGGCAGGCGGTGCACCGGGAGGTATCAATAAAAAAAGATTTTGGCATATCGTATTCTCCTTATGGGGAGCATGGGCTCCCCCGTTGATCAGGACAGTTCCGTCAGTTTGTCCGCTTTGCGGATATTTACACAACAGGCCTTGTATTCGGAAATGGTGGTATTGGGATCACCCACCGATGAGGTCAGCCGGTTGGTGGCATCCCCGCATCCGGGCGTGGTCCACCCGAAACAGAAGGGCATGCCGATCTCATGGACGATCTTGCCCTGGATCTTGAAGGGCCGCAGGCGCACCGTGACCATGGCGATGGCCTCGGCCTTTCCCCGGATGCTTTCGACGATGACCCCGTCTCCGTTTTTGATGCCTTTCTCCCGGGCCAGTTCAGGGCTCATCTCGACGTAGAGCTGGGGCTCGGCCTCCATCAGGTTGGGCACGTTGCGGGTTTCACCGCCCCCGCACCAGTGTTCCGTCAGATTGTAGGTGGTCAGGACAATGGGATAGGCCGGGTCGGCCGGTTTGGCCAACCGGTCCATATCACTGGACCCGGATTTATAACAGGGGCTGCTGAGCTGTTTGGAGAAGGGGTGCAGGGAAATCGGGGTTTCCACGGGCTCGTAATGCTCGGGAAAGGGCCCGTCCAGGCGGCCCGGCGAAAAGAGCCCCCAGGCCATGGGTCTGCATGATAAAGGGATAGCGCCCCTTGCCCGTGGCCAGGGGAGGCCACCCGCCGTCGGGCACATCTCCGACCCATTTGTCGTCCTTCCATTCAATGACCGCCTTGGCCGGGCTCCAGGGCTTGCCGGCCAGGTCCACCGAGGCTCGATTGTAGATGATCCGGCGGTTGAGGGGCCAGGACCAGGCAAAATTCGGGAAAAGCCCGATGGCCGCCTGCATGGGGGTCTGGGTGCGGTCCCGGCGCTTGGCCAGGTTCCCTGCCTCGGTAAAACTGCCGCAATAGAGCCAGTTCAGGGAAGAGGTGGACCCGTCATCGGCCAGAAGGGCGAAACTGGGCACCTGTGAGCCTTTGGCATAGGTCTTATCGCCCACCTTCACCTCCCGGGTGAAGACCCCGTTGATCCGCCGGGCCATGGCCTCGGCATTGTAGGTTTCGGGCCAGTCCAGTTTCAGAATGGGGTCGGGATAGACGCCCACCTGGGCAGCATAGGACTTGCGGACCCGGCCCATGAGGTCGACGATCATGTTTCCAAAGGTGCGGGCCTGGCCGGGAGGTTTGACGGCTTCATAATGCCAGAGCATCCAGCGGCCGCTGTTGGAAACAGAGCCTTCCTTTTCCAGGCGGTGGGCCGAGGGCAGCATAAAGACCTCGGTTTTTATCTTTTTCGGATCAGTCCCCGGGCGTTTCCAGTTGTCCGTGGTTTCGGAATGATGCACATCCACGGTCACCAGCCAGTCCAGAGTATCGAAGGCTTTACGGACCTTGTTGGTATTGGCCACGGTATTGGCCGGATTCAGCCCGAAAACAAAGCCGCCGCTGAAATTTTCCCGGTACATGCGGTCAAACATGAAAAGGTAGGAATAGTCCTGCCCGTTTTCAAGTTTGGGCAGCATATCATAGCCGAAATCATTTTCCGGTGTGGCATGGTTGCCGAACCAGGCCTTGAGCAGGCTGTTGAAATATTTGGGTTTGTTCTGCCACCAGTTGGCGCTGAGCGGGTCCTTGCTGACGGGCGTGTTGGCCTTGTGGTAATCGGCCAGGGTCTGCCAGTCGGCCAAGGGCATGGCCATATAGCCGGGCACGAGATGGTAGAGCAGGGCATGGTCCGTGGAACCCTGGACATTGGGCTCGCCGCGCAGGGCGTTGATGCCGCCGCCGGCAACTCCCATATTCCCCAGGAGAAGCTGGATAATGCCTGCGGCCCGGATATTCTGAACCCCCACCGTGTGCTGGGTCCAGCCCAGGGCGTAGAGGATGGTGCCGGATTTCTCGGGCTTGCCCGTGGTTGCATAGGATTCATAGACCTTGAGCAGATTGTCCCTGGATACCCCGGTGATATCCGAAACCTTGTCCAGGGTGTATCTCGCATAATGGGCCCTCATCAGTTGAAGCACGGACCGTTCATGCTTCAGTTCCGGGTCCTTTTTGGGGATACCCTCGGCATCTGTTTCAAATCCCCATTTGCTCTGATCGTATTTGCGCGTTTCAGGGTTGTAACCGCTGAAAAGCCCGTCCTGGAACCCGTAGGAATCCTTTACAATGAAAGGGGCGTTGGTGTATTGGGCCACATAATCATGAAAATACCGGTCGTTTTCCAGGATATAATGAATCATTCCGCCCAGAAAGGCGATATCCGTCCCGGACCGGAGGGGGACATGGAAATCGGACCGGGCCGAGGTCCTTGAAAATTTGGGGTCCACATGCATGACCACGGCCCCGTGTTTATGTTTGGCCTCCATCACCCATTTAAAGGAAATGGGGTGATGTTCGGCAGCATTGCTGCCCATGATCAGGATGGCATCCGCGTTTTTAATGTCTACCCAGTGGTTGGTCATGGCGCCCCGTCCGAACGACTCTCCCAGAGCCGCTACCGTTGCGCTGTGTCAGATCCTGGCCTGGTGGTCCGTATACACGACGCCCAGGGCCCTCATGGCCTGGGCCGTGAGGGCGCATTCTTCGTTGTCCATATGGGAGGTCCCGATGACAAACAGATTTTCCAGCCGGTTGACCTGTTGTCCCTTGGCATTGGCTTTGATAAAGCCTTTATCCCGGGTTTCCCTGACGCGTTGGGCAATGCGATCCAGGGTCCAGTCCCAGGATTTTTCCTCCCATTTATCGCTGAAGGGGGCGCGATACAGGGGTTTGGTCACCCGGTGGGGATTCCGGGTCAGGGAAAGCATGGAGGCTCCCTTGGCGCAGAGCGCCCTTCCGAGGCCGGATATTCCGGGTCTCCCTCCGTACTGATCAACTGGTTGTTCCTGACGTGGGCAATGACGTGGCAGCCCACCGAACAGAAGGGCAGGACGCTCAGGACCTCCTTTGCCCCCTCGGTTTTGAGCGATGCCGCATACGCGGTTACGGGTTCCATCTGGATACCCAGTTGGGCAAGGGTCATGCCGATGGCCCCGGACCCGGTCAGCTTCATAAATGTTCGCCGGTTTAATTTCACAACGTCCTCCTTTTTTAAGGGTTGCTTGCGATATACAGTCCTCCTCCGTGATGTGCCGCTTAAGGGGGAATGTGCTGCCGCGCCGTTGGATGAGCAGAAAGGGAAGATGCAGATTATTTCCAGCTTCAGAAATCAAAAACAAAAGGAATAGGGACGAATTATCGCATTATTGCCGTTATGTCAAGAACGATATAACGGTATGAAAATTTTTTATATCCGGGAAGGTTTACAAGACCCCGTCTTCCTGGTATGAAGCTTTTTTCATCTTCACTAAAACGGAGCGGAAGGGGCTGTGCCGATGGATTTAAATTTACCAACCTATCTTCTTTTATTTGCCACGGGTCTTTGCGCGGGGTTTGTGGATTCCATTGCCGGTGGCGGAGGACTCATCGCTCTGCCCGTGCTTTTCAGTGTCGGCCTGCCGCCCCAGATGGCATTGGGGACAAACAAGCTTCAAGGCAGCTTCGGCACCCTGGCCGCGTCCTACAATTACATCAGAAAAGGGGTGGTAAAATTCAATGAAAACCTTTCCGGCATCCTTTTTACCCTGATTGGCGCTGCTCTGGGGGCCTGGGCCATCCAATTGATGAAAGCCGGGTTTATTGAACGGCTCATACCGGGGCTTCTATTGTTCGTATTCCTTTACACCCTGTTCATGAAGAACCTGGATATCGGCACCGGGAAGCCCAGGATGCCGAACCTGCTTTTTTATCTGATCTTCGGCTTGGGCCTCGGGTTTTATGACGGGTTTTTCGGACCGGGAACCGGCTCTTTCTGGACCGCGGCCCTGCTCATCGTCATGGGCATGAACATGAAAAAAGCCTCGGGAATTACGCGTATCATGAATTTCACAAGCAATGTCGTGGCCTTATCGGTCTTTGTCATGGGAGGCAATGTGATCTATTCCGTGGGGCTTTGCATGGCTGCCGGCCAGGTCATCGGGGCCCGGGCCGGCTCCGGCTTGGCCATCAGAAAAGGCGCAAAATTTTATCCGCCCCGTTTTTCTGACCGTTGTATTTCTGACGATCCTTCGCTTGGCTTGGAAAACCTATGTTTGATGGAGGCGGTCAACGCTTTGAATCCCGGCAGGTTTTTTAAGGAAGAAAGACTCATTCAACTGTCAAATATCTCTCTTAGTTTTTGGGATAAATCCTGTTTGGAAAAAGGCTTGTTGATAAAATTCACCCCTTTGTCCAATACCCCGTGGTGGGCAATGACATTGGCCGTATAACCGGACATATATAGGGATTTCATACGGGGGCGGGAAAGGGAAAGCCTTTCAGCAAGGGTCCGCCCGTTCATGGCGGGCATGACCACGTCGGTCATCAAAAGATCAATGGTGGTATCCGGACTCTGACACATCCGGATGGCCTCTTCCGCTGTTGAAGCCGCCAGCACCTTATAGCCCAGGCGTTCAAGCATCTGCCGGGTCATCTGTAATATGGCAGTTTCATCTTCAACCAGCAAAATGGTTTCATGGCCCTTGAGAACCTTCTGTTCAATCTGTTTTCGATCTTCAGGGCTCTCTTTTTCCGTATGCCTGGGCAGATAGATTTTAAATGTGGTCCCCTTGTCTATTTCGCTATACACATTGATAAACCCGTTATTTTGCTTCACGATCCCATACACGGTGGATAATCCCAGGCCTGTTCCTTTTTCCCTGGGTTTTGTCGTAAAAAAGGGTTCAAAAATATTCTCCTGGTCCTTTTTGTCAATTCCGCATCCCGTATCACTGACCGCCACCATGACATAATCACCGGGCCTGAACCCCTCGTTTTCCCGGCAATGGGCGTCATCAAATCCTGCATTGCCGGTTTCAATGGTGATTTTCCCGATATCCGTTATGGCGTCCCTGGCATTGACACATAGGTTTGCCAGGATTTGATCGATCTGGGAAGGATCTATTTTGACGGTCCGGAGATTTTTGCCGGGCAGCCAGAGAAGGTCAATGTTTTCGCCGATCAAACGCCTGAGCATTTGCAGGATGCCCTCTATTGCCGTGTTCAGGTCCAGTATCTTGGGGGAAATGGTCTGTTTGCGGGCAAAGGCCAACAACTGCCGGGTCAAATCGGCAGAGCGTTCCGCGGCCTTATGAATCTCATGCAGCCCGGCGGCCACCGGATTTGAAGACCCCAGATCTTCCAGGATCATCTCTGCATTCCCCAGGATAATGCTCAGCATATTGTTGAAATCATGGGCAATTCCGCCTGCGAGGGTGCCCACGGCCTCCATTTTTTGGGCCTGGGAAAGCTGGGCCTGCAATTTTTCTTTCTCCTGCTCTGCCTGCTTGCGTTCCGTGATGTCCGAGATAATGCCGTGCCAGAGGATACTGCCGTCCTCAAGCCGTTCCGGGTGGGCCTGGGACCATCGCCAGCAAAGCCCCTGTCTTGGCAGGATCACCTTGAATTCACAATAAAAGGTTTGAAGGGTATGGGCGGATTGCTGAATGGCATGGACGACCTGGTCATAATCATCCGGGTGCAGGCGCCCATAAACAGGGGTGGCGTCTTTTACGACCTCTTCCGGCGTCACTTCATAGATGTCATTCATGCCCGGGCTGGCATAGGGAAAACAGGAGGTTCCATCCGGGAATAACCGGTATTGATAGATGACGCCGGGAACCAAGCGGGCCAGATTTGAAAGCAGTTCATGGCTTTGGCGCAGCCTTTCTTCTGCCGATTTCCGGTCGGTAATATCCATTATATTGCCGGCGGCCTTGACGATCCTTCCGTTTTCCATTACCGGCCTGCCCATGGTGCGCACCCAGATGGTCTTGTTATCCGCTCTTTTGAGTTTTACTTCAAGATCATAGGGCTCCAGGTTTTGAATGAGATTCTGGAAGGCATGGGTTATTTTTTCGGCACTGTCCGGCTCATAAAAGGAAACGGCATGGTTTAAGTCCACCGGATTTTTAAATTCATCCATTCCGTGAATCCGGAATACCTCATCGGTCCATATGAGAGCCCGGGTCTCAAGCGTATATTCCCATCCGCCGAACCGGGCCAGGGATTGTGTATTTTCCAGAAGCTGTTTGGTTTCTTGTAATGCCGCTTCTGTTTTTTTCTTTTTGGTGACATCCCATACAGCGGAAATCATCAGCCCCTTTGAAGGGATCGGGATATTTCTGGCAGTGATATAGGTCGTTTCCTGATCTTTCCGGGTGATGGGGATATCCTCCCATATCATTTTTTCGGGGTTCCCGCTGCTACAATCATCCAGAACCTGCTTTTTGATTTTTTCCCTGAACACCGGATCCTCATAAACCGAAGACCAGAATCTGTCCGGTTCGGAAATTGCCTCCTTTGTGGTTCGATACAATCGGGGGAAATTTTCATTGATATATTCAAAGGTAACCGCAGGATCAACGGAATTTACGGCAATGCCCAGGGGAAGATGGTCCATGACGGTTCGGATGAACATCTCATTTTCCGTGAGGGTGGTTTCCATCCTCTTGAGCCGGGTAATATCGTGGGCAACGGCAAAGGTGATGCCTTTTTCCGGCATGGGATGCGATGTCCAGTCAAGCCACCGGTATGTTCCGTCTGAACAGCGGTACCGGTTTGCGAAATTCAGGACCTTTTTGCCGGCTTTCAGGTTCTCATCAATCACACGCTGCGTCGGCTCAATATCATCCGGATGGATAAATTCAAGAAAGGAGCAATGGAGCAGTTCTTCCTCCGTATAACCGAGTAAGTTTGAAAAAGCCGGGTTTATCTTTAAGAATTGCGCCGTTGTAATATCGGCTATGCAGAACAAGTCTAAAAACCGGGAGAACATTTCCGCATAAGGCTCCCCATCTTTTTCGAGCTGTTGGATCCGATGCTGCAGCCCTTTGATCCTTTCCTTTAATATGTCGGTTTCTGAATGGTGAATCATGCCGTTCTGCTTACAGATCTCCAAAAACAGATAAAATGACGATTTATAATGTATGAAAAGCCTGTTGGTAATGTCAGATCATTACCACAGCGCCATCAAAACCGCAATATTATAATGACAGGGGATAGGGGGGAGAATCGGCATTGAGCCCTCCACTCCGGGTGGAGGGCTCAAAAACTAGACTAAAACCTTTTTTGCAAAGGCCACGGCCTTTTCTTCGTCTTCCGGGTTGGGGCGTCCGGTCATCTGCTTGACCATATCCGTCCACTGCCCGCCGATAAATTCATTTTTTTTTGTACCGCCTCATGTAAGGATTCGGTCAAAAACCCCTGGCAATCGAAACAGCCGCAGTATTCAATCCCGTTTGCCTTGCATGCTGTTTTTACGGGTTCTGTAAATCCATCCATGTCCTGTTCCGGATAGGCCGGGGCAAAATGGGTGATGAAAGCGGCCATTTTTTGACCGGAACGGGATTGAATACGACCTAAGCATTCTTTCACCGGGGCTGCCAGGCTGCCGGAGTGTAACGGTGAACCCATGAAAATGAAGTCATATCCGGCCATATCCCCGGGAGTGATGTCTTCAAGCTTTTTCAATCCGGCTTTATGGGCCAGGGCAGCTTCCCTGTAGATGGCTTTGGCTATTTTTTCCGTGTTTCCGCTCCGGCTGAAATAAGTCACTAATACCTTCATGATGGAACCTCCTCTGTTAAATGATTTTTGAAGATGGGGGCATTATACGGTCATAAAAGCAAACATTCCGTAGCAGGTGTTACAAATTCACCATTTATTTTCAGGATATGGATCTGGTCCGGATTTGGAGGATCACACGGATATCAGGCGGTTTTCAGGGCGGGCAGTATGAGCCGCCGGTCTTCAAGTATAATTTTTCCCGCTTCTTTTAGGGTCTTCATGGCCCGGGTAATACTGACCCTGTGGGCGCCCGTTAAAAAGCCGAGGTCTTCATGGGTCAGGGGAAACTGAATGACCATGCCCCGGGGGCTCCTGGCGCCATGCTCCTTTGCCACGTTGCTGAGTACCCGGTAGAGACGGTCTTCGATATTGCCGGCCGCAAGGCTGCCCACACGGTCGGTAAGGCCGGAGATCTTTTCGCTCAAGGTTTTAATGATCCTGAGGCCGACCTTGGGATGCTGCAAGATCAGTTCTTCAAATTGCCTTCGGCTGAAACCGCAGGTCAGCGTATCTTCAAGGCAAACTGCACTGACCGGATACAGGCCTTCTTCAGAGAACATATTCTCGCCCACAAAGTCGCCGGCTTTCCGGATATCGAGCATCAGCTCCGTGCCGTCTTCAAGAACTTTGGAAAGCTTGATGCGCCCTCCTTTTATCAGAAACATGTCATCTGCAGGGTCTCCCTGCAAAAATAAGGATTGGCCCTTGATTGATTTTTTTCTCAACGCCTCATGGCTCAGGGCCTTTATCTCAACAGGGTCGAGATCTTTAAATATCCAGAGATTCCCGATACAGACCGGGGATAATTCAATGTCAGGGCCGGCTATCCGGTTGCACAGGCAAGTCATGTGTTCTCCCATGGATGAGGGACTTTAAATTTCCTCCGGTGTCGGCCTTGGTGATGCCCTCATCGCTCCACCTGAAAGCCTCGCCGTTCAGGATGATTTTTCCTTGTTGAACCAGATGGTCAACTCATCCGGGTCCTTTGCTTCGGCTTCGATGTTTGGCGCATCGATTTTGTAGAGAGTGCGGGTATATTTTATGGTCTTGGATAATTGCTCGTCCGAGGGAATGATCCGGGACTGGAAGACCATTTCGATATCATAGCTTTTTTTTCCGGTATTGTCGGCCGCCAGTTTTTCCCGGACAAGAGAGACGGAGATCTCTGCAGAATTCTTTTTTTTTATAAAGGATTTGATGGGAAGGACGTCTTTAAAGGTCAGCACCGTCATCTCCGGGAAATCGGGCATCACCTCCGCATTGTCAGGATAGAAATCCTTCTCCCCGGCCTCATTCGTTAAACGCAGGGTCACCAGGGAATTTTCAGTCATCCAGCCCGTGGGCAGAAAAAGGGTGATATTGTCGCCCTTAAACACATTGAGGGGGTTGAGAATGGACTTGTCCGCCACTTGCAGCAGCACGCGGTCGAATTCAGGCTGAATTTTTTCAGGATATCACTGTTCCGGAGTTCCCCGTAGAGCCAGAGCAGATCATAATTGTTCACCTTATCGTTTTCCATTACCATATCCATGATGCGGTTGAAAACATCGGGCCGGGCATTCAGCAGCAAGGCCGGACCCACGGCCCGGATCATATCGGGAGAGTCGATAAAGGCGGTATGCCCGTTATCCAAATTGCGCAGAATCAGCTTGCCCGCCGTGTCCGGGTCTTCCATCCGGCCATACTGAAGGGCCGCAAAAAGGATATTCCCCCAATCGGCATCCTCCGAATTGGCCAGAATCAGCTCCAGATCGTTTTTGAGCACGGCGGGATCAGACTGTTCCGCCTTGAGCATGGTTTTGCACATGGCCACGGAGGCCGCATAGGGGTCCTTTCTCAAGATCTTCTGATGGATCTGCTGAAACTGGTTGAAACAATCCATGGCCTCCTTGTTGTTCCCGATTTCCTGGGCCGCCTGGCCCCGGTAATACCAGTAGGGCGGGAATTTCAGGAAACTGGTTTCGATCCGCTCCAGTTTGCGGTACCGCCGCTCAAGGTCGGGTTCCTTTAAAATATCGGTATAATCCCGGAGCTGTTTTTCATTTAACCTCCATTCATCGGGCAGATCATACCGCCGCATCAGATCCCAGGAGTATTTCAGCAGCTTTTTGTAAAAATTGTTGACCCCCTGCATGGTTTTGGCTTCGATTTCCCATTTGCCTTCCTCTTTTTCTTTGGCGTATGAATCCATCTGGGACCGGTAATTAAAATAAAAGGACCCGGTGTAAAGCACCGATTTTAAAATGCCAGCATAGGGGTTGAGCACCAGGTCCGTATCGAAAATGCGGGACCGCATCCTGTTTTTAAGCTCGGTCTGGACATTTTTATCAAACCGGGTCAGGAGGTACTCCCTTTCGTGATCCTGGATTTTCGAATTGGTGAGCAGGTCCATGAGTTCCTGAAGCAGGGCGATGATGTCGGCGTCGGGAATATTGCCCAGATTCAGGTTGTTGATGATGGTATTGTATTCCTGGTCCAGAACCACCTTGTCGTTATACGTCAGGATATGGGTCAGGGAGACGGCAATCAGGTTTAAAGACTGCAATACCTGGAGCTTGGTCCGGTCCTCATCAAGGTCCGCCCGGATTTCTCCGGGGATAAACAAGCCGGAAACCAGGATGTAGATCAGCATGATCACCGGCCGTAACCCCATGAAAAATTTTCTTTGAATGATCTGCATTTGCATTTTTCCATCCGTTGATAAACCGGATTTAATTTCAGCCCTTCATCGTTACAACGCATGTTTTATATGATTTGCAGGCATTTGTTGTCAAGTTAATCCGAAAAAGTACGGCAGTTCCGGAGATCAAGACCATTTTGTTACAATCATCATTGCTGAAAGATATTTTTTGAATTCTTGATAATTCCAGGGACGGAAACCTTAGAGCAGGGATAATGATGGTTGAGTTTCAACATTCAGAATAAGGCGATTGATTGATCTGGCAGCCATCACAAAAATTGTCCTGCGATTTTGAGCTTATATACCATAAATACTCACGAGGAAACTGAAATAGGTTGTATAAATTTTTTGCCATATCCAACTTTTTGATATATAGTTCTTTTTGAAAATTTTGCAGATCCTATTTGAGGTGTAAAATTTTTTACTAATTTTAACTAATACAAACATCTGTCCTTTCCAATCCTTGAAATGTAAAACTGTAAATCGAATTTCGTATGACTATAAACATTTAATGAGATAAATATGAAAAAATCAGAGAAAAAAAACATAAATAATAAGTTGATTTTTTAGTTTTTGTATATTAATTTTGATATTTCTTCTTTTTGGTCTGTATTCACTATATGTAATTCGTGCTGCCTCTGACTTAACCCGCACGATTTTTAATCATCCATTAGCCACATCAAACGCAACCCTTCAAGCTAACGGCTCTATCATTAAAATGCACCGAAGCATGAAAGACATCGTGCTTTCCAATTCGTTAGATGAGATTCAGAAATCGATTGCCGAAGTGGACCGACAAGAGCAATTGGTTTACCAGTATCTTGATATAGTGCGGGATAGAATCTTAGGTGACGAGGGAAAGAATCTTGAAAAGGAATCCAGAACCCTGTTTGAAAATTGGCGTCCGATTCGTAAAGAAGTTATTGCTTTGGTTTATGACGGCCAAAGAGACAAAGCCACCGAGATAACCACCGGAAAAAGTGCTAATCACGTAGCTAAAATAGAAGAAAAAATGATTGTATTGACGGATTGTGCGAGGACCAACGCTTCGTTATTTATGAATGAGGCTGAAAAATCGCAGTCGAATCTAAGTATCAGCGCAATTGGTTCTTTTGTCTTATTTTTAACAGTGTCCCTCATAATCACATTTTTTACTTTGAAACGGACAGCTTCAGCAGAAAGGGAACTTACAGAATCCAGACAGCTTCTTGTGAACGCAATTGATTACGCACCGATCGGAATGGTGCTGGTGGAACCGGGTGGTAATTTTTATAAAACCAACCAAGCATTCAATAAAATGATTGGGTATTCCGAGGAAGAACTTAAAGAGAAGTCTTTTCAAAATATAATTCATCCAGATGATTATGAAATAGGATCTAATGCTATAAAGCAGCTAATTGAAGGAGAAATCGATAAAATACGCATTGAGGAAAGATATGTCAGAAAAGATGGCACTATTATAAATGTCCTGCTGACTTCTTCTTTGCTAAAAGACTACGAAGGGAAGCCTCAGTATTTTTTTACACAAGTTCAGGATATTACCGAGCATAAACTTGCCGAGCAACATATTATAAACTTAAATCGGGTGTTAAGATCGATACGCGATGTGAATCAGTTGATCGTGAGAGAGAGGGACACTGACACCCTGATTCGAGAGGGTTGCAGGCTGCTGGTGGACAATCGTGGTTATGCCTCTGCCCTGATAGTGCTCACAGACCAAAATGGTAAACCTGTTTCCTGGGCTGGATCAGGTCTCGCATCGTCTTCCGAATCGCTGAATGCTATGCTGGAAAGTCATGAAATGCCATCTTGTTGTTCTGCAGACCAGTTAGGGAATGAGATCGTACTGATCGATAACAGAGATGATGTTTGTAGCAAATGTCTCATTACACATGGGTGCCCTGAAACACATTCTCTGTGTGTTCGGTTGATCCATGAAGAAGTTTGCTTCGGATACTTGGTTGTCGCACTGAATCACAATTTGAGTGTGGACGATGAAGAACGGAGTCTCTTTGCCGAAATGGCAGGGGATCTGGCCTACGCTCTCAACTTTTTAAGGATTGAAACGGATCACAGATTATTAGAAGATAAACGAAAAAATTTAGAAAATCAATTGGCCCAAGCGCAGAAGATGGAGTCCATTGGTCGCTTAGCCGGAGGCGTTGCTCATGATTACAATAATATATCCAGTATCATTATCGGTTATTCTGAGTTTGCTCTGGAAAAGGCGAAACCGGGTGACTCTCTGCATGAAGACCTCACTGAAATTTTGAATGCCGCAAAACGCTCGACGGATATCACTCGGCAATTGCTGGCTTTTGCCCGCCGACAGACTATTGCTCCCAAAGTGCTTGATCTGAACGATATTATAGGAAAACTGATCAAAATGATTCAGCGGCTGATCGGTGAAGATATTGATCTTGCCTGGTTGCCTGGAGCGGAAGTGTGGCCTGTGAAAATTGATCCATCTCAAATCGATCAAATCATAGCAAATCTCAGCGTTAATGCACGAGACGCTATCACCGACGTGGGCAAGCTCACCATAGAAACGGAAAATATCTGCTTTAACGAGGAGTACTGTGCTGATCATGCCGGGTTTGTTCCCGGTGATTTTGTATTACTTGCTATAAGTGATGATGGTTGTGGAATAGAACCGGACATCCTGGATAAGATTTTTGAACCGTTTTTCACCACCAAAGAGCTGGGCAAAGGGACCGGGCTTGGGCTGGCCACCGTATATGGTATTGTCAAACAGAACGATGGATTCATAAACATCTACAGTGAACCCAAAAAAGGAACAACCATCAAAATCTATCTACCCCGATATAAAGGTCAGGCTGTCAAAGCATATAGTGACAATAAATTAGAAATTCCGTTAAGCCGTGGTGAGACTGTGTTGTTGGTTGAGGACAATAGTTCTATTCTGAAACTCGGTAGAAGAATGCTCAAGGAGCTGGGATATATCGTACTGTCCGCCTCCAGCCCACGCGAAGCGATTGAGTTAGCCAAAGAGCAAGCTGGCGAGATCAATCTTTTAATAACGGATGTGATCATGCCTGGAATGAATGGCAGAGAGCTATCCGAGCATCTGCAAAGCTTTTATCCGAATCTCAAAATTCTTTTTATGTCCGGCTATACGGCTAATGTCATTGCCCACCGGGGTGTGCTGGATGACGACGTCTTTTTTATGTCAAAACCTTTTTCTAAAAATGACATGGCTGTCAAGGTCAGACAGGTTCTGGATGAAGGCAAAGGGTAAGATTGTTATTAGTATCATATTCCTGAGCTTTGTCGGGGTTTATAATGTCTATCATTATGGGGTTTCAAAATTCGATTGAAGTCCCATCATTCCATTTTCCAGTGCGTAGTATTAGACCAGCCTATCAGTTATAGATACGGCAACCATCCTTAAACTTTTTAAAATTCAGCCATTCTTGCAGCATTATTGAGATTCGATTTGATAGTGCATTGAATGCCGGACAAAACCCACTGAACCCTGCCCAGGCAGTGGGGTTAAGGGCAGGTCCCCTCATTCATTTTTGATGAGCACCATGCGCTCGGCATACCGGTCGAGGAAATGATAGCCGGAGCCGCCGGTTGATATAATGTCCAGCAGCCGGTCCGGCTTTGTGACCCTGACGCCGCCGACAATACCTACTCCCCGGTTAAAGAGCGGTTCCGGCAGCGAGCTGGCTGTGGGTCCCATGACGGCAATGGTTGTCCCTTTTTTGGAAGTCGCCAGGATGCCTTCCAGGGTGTGGTTGATGAGGGTTACACCGGTGATGATCAGGACATCGGCCTGGTGGATGATGCCGGCTGAATCCTTTGCCGGAATATAATGGGCCATTTCGTCTTCGGTCAAGGTTTCCGGTTCCTGTTCAATAACCCACCAGGTCCCCCCGCGGGCCTTCAGGGCTTGCAGGGTCGGGATAAAGGCGCCCACCACGGCCACGGATTTTTCAACGGGCATCCTGACCGCGTCCTGGGCATCCATGTTTTTGGTGATGACATAGTCGCCGGTCACGCCGTTTTCCCAGCAGGCTGCGCTCAAGGCATTGAGAGTGGCAATGGCCACGGCGGTTTTGACGGGCTCGCCGGAAGAGAGTCCATGGAGGATCTCTTTGACCGGCATCCCGTTCAGATGTTCGGGGTTAAAGATCCGGCCTGCCGAGCTGGGACAGCAGACGGCCTTGGGAATGCTCTTGACAGGGGTATAGCACAGGCCGCCCGCGCCGTTGGAAAGTTTGACCCCGGTAAAGAAAAGTCCGATGACGGCTTTTTCAAGGGTCAGATGGTCAAAGGCCTTTCCTGTTTTATCTTTTACAAGGTCAGCGGTTTCTTCAAGTATTTTCATTTTGTCTCCGGTTGGGAAAGCCTTTGCTTTCCCAGGGTAAAGGGTTGGCTGATCTCTGGTGTAATGGATTTTTCATCGTGTTTCAAGGTGAATTTTCCGTTTGCTGCGATAGGTGTCCACAAATTCAAAGAGTTCCACTCGAAGGGGACCCAGATGAAGGACCCCGGTTTCAAGGGCGTTTTGCAGGACCGGGGAATGGGATAGGTATTTCTGGATATCCACGTTTTGGATTCCGGAAGGGTCCAGGGCCTTCAAGGTGATATCCAGCCTGGGGGTTTCCGGGTCCCGTGACAGGGCGGCATGGAAATCCACCACCCCCGGAATCCTGAAAAAGGCATCATCCAAATCCGGCATGCCCAGAACGCTTCCGTTGGAAAGGGAGATCAGGCCGGCATAGCGATACCGGACCGGGGCCAGGCGTTTAAAAGCGCTGCCGCAGGGGCAGGGATCAGGGAGAAACCGGGACATATCCCCGGTTCGGTACCGGATCAGCGGCATGGCCAAGCGGTTCAGGGTTGTCACCACGATTTCTCCCCATTGGCCCGGAGGGGCGGGGGCCCCCGTGTCCGGGTCAATGATTTCAAAGTAGAGGTCTGTTTCCCGCAAATGGTAGCCTTCGTGGGCGAAGCAATCCATGCCCCCGCCGAACCCGGTTTCCGTCATGCCGTAGTGGTCCCAGATCCGGCAGCCCAGGCTGTCCGAGACCCGGGAGGTTAGGGCGGGGGAAACATAGTCGGCGGTGAGGACGGCATGGCGCAGAAAACCGGTCTGCCTGTTTTGTGCCTTTGCCGACTCGCCCAGGGCCAGGACCTGGACCGGCATGCCGATGATGACGGAGGGGGTATGGGTGAAAAGGATATCCAGGGTGTGGTTGAAATCCATGGCAGGACCGGGAACAAGGCCCTGGCCGCCGATGCGGGCCATGGCGGTGTTTAAAAGGTCCCCAGCCCCGGCCGGAGTGGTTGCCGGCAAGAGGATCAGGGCTTTTTCCGCCGGGCGCGTCAGTTGTGACAAAACCAGGCTGAAAAATTCAAGGGTGGCCTCCAGATCCTGGCGGGTAAAGAAGATCCGTTTGGGCGGGGCCGTGGTGCCGGAGGTTTCCAGGGTCATGATCCGGCTGACCTCATCCAGGGACACGCAGAGAAAGGCGAGGCTGTTCTCCCGGATATGCGCGGGAAGAGTAAAGGGCAGGGCCGTGAATTCATGGAGACTGTTGAAGGGATTGGCATCCTTGAGATGGGTTGCATAAAACCGGCTGCGGGCCTTGGCATGGGACACGGTCTCCTTTAGGGCGGCCAGGTGGAAGGCATCCAGTTTTTCTTGGACCCTTCCGGGGAAGGCCTCGATCTTTTTGCGCTGCCAGGCGTCGAGAAAGGAAATCATGGTTTTCGGTACAGGCCCGCATGGTTTTCGCCGGTCAGGTTATAGGCGCAAAAGGGGATGAGCCGGCCGTCCGGGGCGACGCTGTGGATGCAGCAGCCTTTGAGCCGTTCCAGGTCGAGATTCCAGGCATCCTGGAAGGCCATGCCGGAAACGGAAAACATATGGGTGCGGGATCTTTGGATAAAGCGATCAAGGCCGTCTTTGGCGCCGGGGGGGTGGGAGTCCTGGATTGTTACCGGAGGTCCCCACTGCCTTGCCACCGAAGCCTTGGCCTGTTTTGCCCCCTGTTCCGCCGGGACCGGGGTGCAGCAGTTGGCGCCAAGGGCCATCAGAGGGCTGAGGGTCCCGTCCTCCAGGATCAGGAATTTTCCGTTAAAGGAGCACAGGGCGTGTTCGCAGGAGGAGGGCCGGAAATCCCGGCGCCTGAATTTGTTCTGGGTCTGGGATTCCATTTCAGCCAGAATTTCCGGGATGGTGATCCGGTCCTGATCCTTCGGCGGACCCGGATGCCGCCCGAAATGGCTAACCGGCTGGAAATGGACCCCGCGAACACCGGGGGCATGGTCCAGGGCAAACAGCAGAACGGGTCCGATCTGGTCCACGTTGATCCCCGGAACAAGGGTGGGCACCAGGATCACCCCGATGCCTTGTTCAATGCAGCTTAGCACGGCCCTTTGTTTCATCTCCCAAAGGGGGCGGCCCCTTAGGGCCTGATAAACCGTATCGTTCACCCCGTCAAACTGGAGAAAAACCGAGGACAGGCCTTCATTTTTCAGGGATGCTAAAAGCCCGGCGTCCATGGCGGGGAGATATCCGTTGGTATTGAGCTGGATAAATTCAAACCCGGTTTTTCTGGCGGCGGCCACAATATGGGGCAGGTCTTTTCGCAGGGTGGGCTCCCCGCCGGAAATCTGAAGATTGCATCCCGGACTGACCGCATAAACCGAAGCCAGCAGGCTTCTGATCCGGTCCAGGGAAGGATCCGTGAACCGTTGGTGGGAACCGGACCCGGCAAAGCAGAAGGCGCAGTGAAAATTGCAGTTTTGGGTGACCTCCAGAACAGCCGTGCAGGTGTGCTGGCCATGGCCGGGGCAGAGACCGCAGTCAAAGGGGCACCCGTCTTTTTCCGGTGTCATATGGAAGCGGTGTTCAATGGGGATCTTGGGCTTGGTCCAGACCTGGCGGCTGTCCCGGCCCTGCCAGGTCTTGGTCCTGAAAACCCGTGGACCTCGCAGGTCTTTTCCAAATAAACGGTGTCGCCGTAAAGGACATAAGCCGCCTCTAATTTTTGAAGGCATTGGGGGCAGAGGCTCTCAGTCTTGGATAGGGTCCGGGGGCCGGTCATGACGGGGGGTCCGCCGGGTCAAACCCGTTTTCCGACAGGATGGCCATGAGCCGGGAAAAGGATGAACTCAGAAAACGGCCGCAGGTTTCCGGGTGGGGGGCCGGGAAATAATCGCCGGTAATCTCCTTGCAGCCCACGCCGGTGGGGGAAAGCTCCCTGAAAAAGCCCAGAAAGGATTCCTGCATCAGGGCCAGCCGGTCGGTGTCGGTTTTGGCAAACAGGGCCAGGATGCCCATGCCCGCGGTGAGGATGCCGCAGGGTCCGGTATCCATGCCGCTCCCCATGCAAAGGCCCCGGGAAAATGCGACCAGGTCTTCATTTTTCCGGTCCCCAAGATCCAGGGTCAGGATCACCATGATCTGGCTGCAACAATAGCCCTGGTGTTTTAATGTCAATATGTCGAGGTCATTCATATTTTTCCGCAATGATCATCCCGTACCGGGGTTTCAGCCGTCCGGCCCGGCAGGCAATGTTTCCGGCGCCAAGGGCTCCGGGGAGCCTTTCCCAAACCCGGTCCAGGCTGCCGTATTCAAAGACCATCTGCCCGACCATCTGTTTTAGATACGGGGTATGATCTTCCATGAGAGTAATGGTGAATCCTGCGGCTTCCAGGGTCTGGATCAGGGCCAGGATGGTCAGGGCCCCGTCCAGGCAGGAGGCAGGGGCTTTGCCGCCATGGTCCGGGATTGGGGCGGGCTTGTATCGTTCAGGGATATACAGGTCCGTCAGCACCAGTTTTCCGTTTTTTTTAAGGACCCGGAAAAATTCCTCCAGGCAGCGGGCCTTGTCCGGAACCAGGGAGAGCACGCATTCACAGAAAATGCCGTTAAAGGTCCCGGATTTGAAAGGAAAGGCCGGCATCCGGCCCTGAACAAACCAAGAGGCTCCGGTTTGGCCTTCCGCATATTTTACAGGGGATTTCAGGCGGCTGTCGATTTCCGTATCCATTCCCAGGGCCCTGATCCCGTGGTCTTCCAAAAGATACCGGCAGGTCATGCCGAAGCCGCATCCGGCATCCAGAATTTGGTCATCCTGGTCAAAGCCGCAGAAATCTACGGCCATGCGGGTGAGGGCAAGGCCGCCCGGCCTCAAGGCCCGGCCGCTAAGCCGGGTCAATTCTTTTTGCCGGAACAGGAAGGGGACCCGGCCCGGTTCCAGGCTCTGCCCGTTTTCACGCCGCACAGGGGTGCTCGTTTTATTTGTCTTCAAGAATTTTTTCCACCTCCGCCATTTTCCCCCGGGCCAGGGCCGGGGAGATGTATACCCGGCCGCATCGGCGGCATTGGGGCAGGGCCACATCAAACCGGCTGCCCAGGTATTCCACATGGTTTTTATAATCATTCAGTTTTTCATTGCAGGCTTGGCAGACAATCTCATCTTCACGGGCTTCGGCAGGGGTTCCCGGAACAAAGCCCGTGTCCGGGACCACCGTCATCCGGTGACGCCAGGCATTGAGGATCTCATACCCGGTCCCGGTCCGTTTAAATTCAATCCAGAAACAGACATTGGCAGGGCGGAAATAGGCAATCTCAGCCCCGGTTTTTGGGTTCAAAAAATGCCCGCCCCCGGTTTCGACCTGCCGGAGAACCTTTTCTATATCGGTTTTCAGGATATAATCCTCCTCCAGGATTTTTTCCACCGCCGAGGCCATATGGATGTCCAGGGGAGGTGGGGATTTTGAGGGGGCTGTTTCCTTCCACAGGGCTTCCAGCATGTGGAGCCTTGCCTTGGCCAAATTGTCATGCCGCCTGGAAAATCCCGGATCCCGCCTTTCTTCAGGAGAATCCGAATCGGGCCAGAAAAGATCCAGCACATGGGCTATTCTTTTTCCCGTGGAGGCCAGCCGGTCCCGGCACATGGCGCAATAGGCCAGATAATCATGATCGCTCTGTCCGGCCCGGCGTTGGATGATTTTTTTTGAAAGAGGAGGGTTGGCATTGTAGACCAGGCCCCCGAATCCGCAGCATTCGGTGTAGGTTCCCGAGGCCGGAAGCTCACGGACCTCGATTCCCGCCCGTGCAGCCAGGGTCCGGACGGCCTTTTGAACCGGAATATCATCCCTGGCCGTACACGGGTCAAGGATGTTCATGGGTTTGGATTGGGTTTTGCCTTGGGCTTTGCCCTGGACCGGGCCCGGGAGCTGATCCGCCGTTTCACTCATTTTTTGGTACAGGGATATGATCCCGGCTCCGGGAAGGCTCAGGGAGAGCATCCGGGTGCAGGAGGTGCAGGCCGCGATGATGGGGGGTTTCCCCGAGGCTTCCCAGAAGGTTTTGAAGGGTTCGATATTCTTATGGTACAGATCCTCCCTCCCGGCCCACCGGGCGGGAGCCCCGCAGCATCCGGAGACAAATCCGGTTTTGGCCGATACCTGGGTTCTTAGAAATTCATAGACCTTTTCCACCTGGGAGGGGGAGGAGCCCAGCAACTGGCAGCCGGGGAAAAATAGATAATCCGAGGTCTTGGCCCCTGGGGCGTGGCGGGCGAAAAAACAGTCCTCTCCCGAGGCGAAACGCATTTCCTGGAGGGCGAATTCATGGGCTGAAACCGGCATTTTGCCGTCCCTGACCATTTCCTGCCGTGCGGTCAGACAGAGGTCGGCCATGGAAAAATCATTGGGGCAGACCCGTTGGCACAGATCGCAAAGGCTGCATGAATTGATGAGCCGGTTGGCCTTTTTTTCCCCCATGACAATGGTGGCGTTGTTGTAGATTTCCCTGGCATACCGGCCGGGAAATCCTTTGAAGTCTTCAATATAGGCGCAGACCCGGATGCACCGGGAACAATCGCACTGGATGCAGCGTTTGGCTTCTTTGGCCGCCTTTTCAAGGTTTGGTGCGGATTCAAAAGCAAGAGCCATGCGCGGCTCAGGGGCAATTCCACTGATGTCCGTGGAGAGCCGGGTCTGGAAAACGCCTTCCCTTTCCCGCCCGGCCGTGACCGAGACTTTAGACATGAACCGGTCCATGGAGGCGGCGGCCTTCCGGCCCTGGGCGGCAAAGGCAACGGGATAGGATCGGGGGCCGGGGCCTTTCCCATCCCTGGAAAATCCTCCGGCAAAGATTTTGGGGTCTGAGGTTTCCAGGGAAAAATCATCGGTTTCGGGGATCCCGGCGTCATCATAGGCAATGCCGGTATGGGGTTCCCCGTCGGAATCCAGGCCCAGGTAGACGGCATCAAAGGCCTGGCCCTTTTCTCCGCCAAAGGCGTCATTGGAAGAGGCGGCCACCTGAAAAGAGACCCCGAAGGTTTTTAAGAGATCCAGTTCTTGCTCCAGGATTTCCCTGGGCAAGACCTCGTGAGAAAGGGTGAGCAAAAGGCCTCCAAGGGCAGGGCTCTTGTCATATACCGTGACCCCATAGCCTTTCAGTCCCAAATCCCAGGCCACGGTGAGGCTGCTGAGGCCACTGCCCCAGACGCCGGCCTTTTTCCCCTTTTGCGGAGGCAGAAATCTTTTTTTCGGTTTTGTCCGGCTTTTGGCACAGATCCTTTCAAGGTCGCCGATGGCCAGGGGGGCGTCTATCCGGGTCCGGATGCATTCCGGTTCGCAGGGATGGTCGCAGATCCGGGCCATGACTTCCGGCAGGGGCAGGGTTTTTTCAATGGCCTTGAAGGCCTTGTCCATGTCCTGTTCCGCCATATGGCCCAGAAAGGTTTTGACATCCATGTGCAAAGGGCAGGCCGCCGTGCAATAGGCCGGTTCCTCCTGGATGCATCTTCGTTCAAATTCGGTTAATACGGATTTTTCCATGGCATTCTCACGCCGAACATCCTGAATAAGGGGGCCGCCGGAAAATATCCGGCGGCCCCGGGATGATGAGGGTTATAAGGCCTTTAGTCCTGCCAGCACCTTATCCGGCGTGGCGGGCAGGCGTTTGATCCTGACCTTGCAGGCATTGTAAATAGCGTTAATCACCGCGGCATGGGGGGAGGTGAGAGGCAGCTCGCCCACGCCGGAGGCGCCGAAGGGGCCGTGTTCCCTGGGGCTCTGGACATAGATCAGTTCCATGTCGTCGGGAATGGCCTTGATATAGGGGAAGCCGGCTCCTATCATGGTGGAATGTTTTTCCAGATCTTCAAAATCTTCGGAAAGGGCCAGGCCGATGCCCTGGGCCAGGCCGCCATACATCTGGCCGTCCACGGTCAACTGGTTGTTGATCATGCCGATATCGGCCACAGCCGTCATCTTGTGGACCCGGGTTTTGCCCGTGGCAACGTCCACGGCCACTTCCGCCATGAACACGCCGTACATATGGGTGGAAAAGGGATTGCCCTGGGCGTTTTCGTCACAGGCCGTGGCCGGGGCCGTCCAGGAGCCGGTATAGGAGAGGGGGATATTCTCATCCTTCATTTCCTTATAGGTTCTGAAACCGCCGCCTTTCTTCTGCATGGCCGTGACGAGAAGCTCGCAGGCCGCCTTGATGGCCTGGCCCGCCATCACCTGGGACCGGCTGCCGCCGGCAGGCCCGCTGTTGGGGACCTTGGACGTATCGTTCATGACCAGGCGGATATTTTCCGGTTTGACGCCCAAGGGCCGCAGGGCCTCATGGGCTGTGCCCAGGGACCCGCTGTCCGCTCCCTGGCCGTGGTCTTCCCAGGAATTAAACAGGGTGACCGTGTTGTCCTCGTTTAACTGGATCCGGGCTTCGGCGCTGTCGGGCCCGTCCAGCCCGCAGCCGTAAACGCCGATTGAAAGGCCCACGCCGAATTTTTCAGCATTGGTGCTGAGTTTTTTGGCCTTGGCCTTGGCCTTGGCCTTGGCCGCCTCATATTTGGGTTTTATTTTTCAAGCATTTCCGGCAGGGTGAAGGAATCCGGAACCGAGCCCGTGGGGTGGTGAGCCCTTTGCGGTAGGACATTTTCAGTCTCAGGTCAAGAGGGTCCATGTTCAGTTTTTCCGCCAGCATGTCCATGAGCACTTCCGAGGCGAACTCGCTCTGGGGAGCGCCGTAGGCCCGGAAGGCAGAGCCCCAGGCATGGTTGGTGCACACCGTCCGGCCCTCACCCCGGATGCTGGGGATATGGTAGCCGGAGCCGATGCACTGGGCCCCCCTCAGGGTCAGAAGA
>JAAUSZ010000254.1 GCA_012031875.1 Desulfobacula sp. | reverse complement strand
AGGTTTTCCGGAAAAACCGGGGCCTGTGCGCCGAATCCGGCCCCGCCAGCCTTTGTCTTTTCCCGGAACCCTTTTTTCCCACCCAGGTATTCCATGAGCGGTAAAGGAAGCTCAAGGCCGAGCATGCGGTAGAGCCCGATATTGGATTCGTCCGCATCCACCAGGAAGACGGATCTTCCCCTTTTTCCCATATTGGCGGCCAGCAGGGCCGCCACGGTGCTCTTGCCGCTGCCGCCCTTTCCGCAGATCAGAAATTTCATATTACGAGGATTCCTTGCTGTTCAATCGGTTATTTCCACTCCCGGACAGGCCCTTTCCCGTCCGAGTCATGCTTCAGGTGTATCACAGGTCCCCTGAGTTTTCTACTGATTCCCTATTCTGGAATACCCGATGATGTGTTTACGCATCTGAACTGGTTTTGCTGATGCCGCAAGCTTTGTCATGAGTTTGTCATAAGTTTCCGTCATAGGATGTCGCAAGTTCATCCCCTTAAAAAATAAACCAATTGATTTGTTGCGCCTTCACTGCCAAGCAGTTCCTTTTCAATCATTATTTTAAGATCACGCTGCAAACTGCGCCGGTTTACCTCCGGACATAGTCCTTCATAATTCTGGATGGTCAGCCTGTCATACCGGAGGATATATTCAATTGCTTTTGTCTGCCTTTCATTCAGGTGTATCACAGGTTCCCTGATTTTCTGGTCATCATGGCTAATTCTCCATAGTTTTTTAACGTTTGGTGTAACCGGACCCAAAAGCAGAGCGACGAAGGAGCAGCGTTTTTTTGGGCCTGCGTTTACGCCATTGTTAGATGCTTTTTGCCAACATACCAATAGCGGCAGAGAAACCATCACCAAAGCCAACCATAGATATTTCAATTCGTTCATTTAGTCCGGTATCGCTCGTGAAGTTTAAATCTTCGTATAAGGCTATTGGTAATTCACGATTGTCTTTGAAACGCTTATCGGGACCGCCACGCTTATTGACATACTTCCAGGTTCTATCAACCACCTTTGCATCTCTTGGAACGCTTCCATCTTCGATGAACCTTGTACTTTCGACTGACACCCTAAGATTCGGATAGCTCACCGCACCAACACCATTAGGTTCAAATATAAGAACCTTATCAGGAAAGAAGTATAGGTTTTGCTTTCCAACTGGAATGGATGGAACCGAAACGTTGGTTTTTACATACGGTGGACTCCCCATGCTCAGCGATATTGAGGTTCGTTTTATAACACTCGTGGCACCGGCATTACGTTTCCCTGTCTTTGACTGCCCCCTCTGCCTCAACATGCCATTTGCTTGCTGACGATGAAAGCTGGCCGAACGAGTCATGCAGTTTCTGGTAAAGAGCTTCAATTTCAGGCTCAAGCTCAAAAAATAGAACCGTTGTTTTTCTTAAGCTATCCTTGACTGATGCGAAAATGGCGAGTGCAACGGCAACTACTGCTACACCAACTGCAAGAGTTGGTGTTTCCAAGTTCTTAAATGCGATGAACGTTACAATTGCACCAATCGCTGCTATAAACGGCCATATTCTGACTTTTTTTCTTTTTTCATTCATTTCGGCGACAAGGTCGGCCGATGATGAATCGACCATTTGTGCGATATGAGCACTTTCTATTTCTTTTAATGGCTCATGTTCAATCTCGGTGTGACTTTGCTGTATTTGAGGGCTGTGCGATGGCTGATTTCTTTCGCTGGAACCAGAGGGCAAGGTTTTTCTGTAATACAAACCCCCTCTTCCCATGTGAACGTAGTTACCCCGCGGACCAGTCCCAAAACGAAGCCCTTTGACACCTGCCGATACTCCTACTCCGGATTTGGACAAATTGAACCTGAAAGGTCCGACCCTAATTGCTTTTCGAATGTAAAAGCCCATCTATGGCACTCCATTTTTTTGCATCTAACAAGTTATTGTGCGGTTCCATATACCGCTCAAATTTTGGATTATCTGACTGGATAACATCCTGAAATTAATCATATCCAATAAAGATAATCCCTTGCCCTGAATAGAAAATTTCATATCACTGTTCTCATCGGTATGCAAAGGCTAAATTCAAGTTGCTGCATGCTTAAAATAGTATGCTTGTCCGTCCATTCAAACAATTCTCCATGAAGCTGCTGGGATTACAGCAGGCCGGAAACAAAAAGGGGGAGGTGTAACAGCAAAATGGCCAGGGCGGTGATCCGCTAAAAAATGCCGGCCCGTGATCAAATTGCTTTTGTTTAGGAAAAGAATTATTTATACTCTGAACCATCTGCCCTCAATCCGCTGCTCTGATGATAAAACAAATTCCCAAGGTATTGTCGATAAGGAGATCGGTATGGCACAGACCCGAATTCTCATTGTGGATGATGAGCTGGTCATCCGTGAATCCCTTGCCGGGTGGCTGAGGCGGGACGGCTATGAGGTCGCTGCCGCGGCCGGAGGGGAAGAGGCCCTGGACCTGTTGAAACAGAAGGGGTTTGACATCATTCTGCTGGATATTCAACTGGACGGGATGAGCGGGATGGAAGTTCTCAGTCATGTCAAGGAGGAATACCCGGATATTGATGTGGTCATGATCACGGCCTTCGGGTCTGTGCAGTCCGCGGTCCAGGCCATGAAATCCCACGCCTTTGACTATCTGCTCAAGCCCTTTGACCCGGATGAGCTGGGAGTCCTGATCAAAAAGCTGGTGGAGCACCGAGCCCGGAAACAGGAAAATGTATTTCTGAAAGAAGAATATGAGACCCGGACCCGGTTTGAAAGTATGATCGGCCAGTCCAGGGCCATGCAGGACATTTTCAGGCTCATTGAGGATATCCGGGAGGCGCCGTCATCGGTTCTCATCACCGGGGAAACCGGGACCGGAAAAGGTCTGGCCGCCAAGGCCATCCATTCCAATTCAAAATTCAGGCAGGGCCCCTTTGTCAGTGTGAACTGCGGCGCCATCCCGAAACATATCATGGAAAGCGAACTCTTCGGCCACCGGAAAGGCGCCTTCACCGATGCCAAGGAAACCCGGAAGGGGCGATTGGAGATGGCTTCCGGCGGGACCCTCTTCCTGGATGAAATCGGTGAGATCAGCATGCGCATGCAGATTGACCTCTTGCAGGTGCTGGAGGACAAAATCTTTTACAAGGTGGGCGGAACCCAGCCCATTACCGCGGATTTCAGGGTCATCGCGGCCACCCATGTAGACCTGGAAAAGGCCATCCGGGACCGGAGCTTCAGGGAGGATCTCTTTTACCGTCTGAAGGTCATTTCCTTTACCATGCCGCCTTTGCGGGAAAGGAAAGAAGACATTCCCCTTCTGGCGGAGCATTTCCTGAAAAAATTCACCCAGGAGGTGAACCGGGGGGTGGAACGGATCAGCCGGGACGCCATGGATGAACTCATGCTCCATGAATGGCCGGGCAATGTGAGGGAACTGTCCAATGCCGTGGAGCGGGCCGTGGTGGTGTGCCGGACCCGGACCATCACCCCGTTGGACCTTCCCATCGGGGCTTCCCGGGAAGAAGAGCCAAAGACCCGGTATGTTTCCCTGGATGATGTGGAAAGAGAGCATATTCTCACTATTCTGAACCAGACGGGATGGAATATTTCAAAAAGTTCCGCCGTCCTCGGCATTGACCGGTCCACCCTGTACAACAAGATCCACCGCTACGGCCTCAAGCCGGAATAAAGCGACCGTATGGAGATGAACCCGGAAGCCGTCATCCTTATTTCGCCCGTCGGGGAGATTCCGGACTGGATCAGCCGGGCCGTGGCCGAAACCGTTGAAAAGGAGTTCGGTTTCAAAACAAGGGTGGCCCCGCTCCTGGATGACCTTTCCTTTTCCTATGACGAAAAAAGAAGTCAGTATTATTCCACGGCCATCCTGGAAGAACTGGAGAAAAAATCTCCCCCGGACTGTATCAAGGTTCTGGCCCTGACCCGGGAAGACCTTTTTATTCCCATCCTGACCCATGTCTATGGCGAGGCCCAACTGGGAGGCAGGGCAGCCGTTGTTTCCATTTCCCGGCTCATGGATTATCCCGGAGCCGGGGACCTGAAAAAAAGCCGGGAAAGGATCGTCAAGGAGGCGGCCCATGAGCTGGGCCATGCCTTTGATCTCCGGCATTGCGAAGATTTGCACTGTATCATGCACTATTGCCGGAAACTGGAGGATGTGGACCATAAATCCGATCAGTTCTGCCGGTACTGCAAGGTGCTTCTGGCCGACGCGGTGAAGGCTTCGGGGCCATGAACTTTTTTACCAGCCTTTCCCGGGCCGGGCCCGGCAGATTGCCGTAAATATCCGATCCCGGCCAGCCGCCGTCGGCCGCCTTGATCCCGGCCTCTTCTTCAAGAAAGGCATAAAGCCGGTTCACGGTTTCATCCATGAATTTTCTCGAAGAGTCCATGAACATGAGATGCTTTAAATCCTGTTTCAGGGCCGGGCAATACAGGATGAACACCCAGCCTCCGGCGTAGGGGTCGTCCTTGATCAGGCAGGGGTTCCGCATGACCCTGCTGTTGATTTCAGTGATGATTCCATTGACCGGGGAAACAAAGGAGACCTCATGGTCCTCACGGGCCAGGGCCAGGGCGGATTTTCCCTGTCTGAGTTTTTTCCCCATGAGCGGAGCCCTGATGCCGTCGAATCCGCCGAAGAGCTTTCCGGCAAAATCATCAATGCCCATGCGGACCATGCCCTGGTCTTCTATTTTGATCCAGGTATGGCCCGGGTGAAGATAATATCCGCGGGGAAGGGAAAACCCGTGGATATCTTCAAAGTCCACGGGCTTTAATACGGTATGGACCTTGAACTGGTCATGGAAATACTGTTCAAATTCGCAGTCCGTGCAGCGGTAGGCCCTGGTGCAGTTTTTAAACCCGATGTGGCCTTTCATGTGGTGGATACAGGGCCTCCGGGACACCGGCATTTTCAAGAGCCGGTCCGTCCAGTAAACAAAGCCTGCCTGCCTTCCCTCCGGCGAAGGTCCGGATTCCCTGAGCAGTTCGTTGCGCCGGCAAACCCCTGCCAGAATCCTTTCAAACCGGCAGGTTGTGCAGGCAAATTCCTGGCGGCACTTTTTCCGGGGGACCACGCCTGCCTGGGTCCAGAGGCAGTCCAGCGCGGGTTTTTGTGATATTGACAGGTTCATTGACGATGTCTCCCTTATTTTCGCTTTCATCAGGACCTCAGAAATCTTCGGGTCAGGTTTTCCCATCCCAGGGCCGGCAGATTGCCGAAGACATCCTTCATAAGCAGACCGCCGTCGGTGCTGAGGGGGCCTGTGACGGCTTCAATCATGTCTTCCAGGATGGAGATTTCCCCGCGGAGCCAGGCCTCGCTTTCCTCGCCGGCCATGAGGGATTTGAGGGCTCCTTTGAGATCGGAATTGTGAACCGTGAAGAGCCATCCGTTTTCATAGGGGCTTTGTTCCGGCAGGCCGGGGGATGAGGCCAGGGCAGGATTGACCTTTGTAATGACGCCGCTGACCGGGGAGAGGATATCGGCCGGGTTCCGGTTTCGCTTGATGCCCCAGCCGGGTCTTCCCGAATTCAATTCCCGGCCCGTGAGGGGCAGGTCAAAGCCGTCGGGGCCGCCCAAAACCTTAAAGGCGAAATCATCCATGCCCACCCGGATGACGCCGCCGCTGTCAATGCCGGCCCAGGTGTGGCCCATGTGGAAAAACAGCCCTCGGCCAGCTTGAATCCTTTGATGTCTTTCATCCCAATGCCTGAATATCCCCTGGCCGGTGACAGGGTGTCTTCAAAGAATTGGTCAAAATCACACCGGAAGCAATTGTAATTCATGGGGCAGGTTCTGTGATCCGCCCGGCCGGTCAGGGCATGGCGGCAGGTCCTGGCCAGCCCGGCCCGTTTTCTCAGGGCATCCTGCCAGGAGAGGTGCTTTCCGGCCCCGGCCTGTTTTTCCATGGCCGCATCGTATTTGCAGGTGGCGCAGTCGTGATAATGGGTGCAGCCTTTTTTCCCGGCAGCCACACCGGCCTGCATCCAGATGCAGGGCCGGCCGGTTTCGGTCTGTCTAAGGGTCTGTGTCATGGGGGACCTCCTTTTGGATTTGTTTTTACAGGGTTGCTCCTGGTTTGTTATAAACAGGATAGAGCAAAAAGGGTGCCGGGTTGGACTTCCAGGGGAAAAACCGTGGAAACAGCAGGTTCAAATGGGTTCCCGGGAATTTATCCTTTCCGGGCCCAAAAACAGGTGAAAATATCCAGGCGCAGGATTTTACGCCAGGAGCCTTTTTCCGGAAACCGGCAATTCTTTTGGAAGCCTTTGGCAGCAAGGTAAAACCCGGTGCTGCCGGATTTCACCACA
>JAAUSZ010000049.1 GCA_012031875.1 Desulfobacula sp. | reverse complement strand
AAGGCTGGTCACCCTGAACATTTCCCCGGCGCCTCGCAGTCGGACCCGGTGATCAAGGGGTGGTCAGATACCGGAATCCCTTTTCCTTGTAGAATTTATGAACGGCATAGGCCATTTCCGACCGGAGCCGGAAGGCGGCCCCGAATTTATTGGTCCTGGGTCTCAGGTGGGCAATGGTCCTTAAGAATTCATCGGAATGTCTTTTTTTCTGAAGCGGATAGGAGTCCGGAGCAAGGTTGATAATCTCAATTTCCTTGGCTTTGACTTCCCATTTCTGGCCCTTTCCCGGAGATTCCACAAGGGTTCCCGAAACCGATACCGAGCTTCCCGTGGTAAGGGTTCCGATTTCTGCATAATTGGCCAGGCCCTTGTCTGCAATGGCCTGGATATTGGAAAGGCAAGATCCGTCATTGATTTCCATGAAGGAGAATTCCTTTGAGTCCCGCTTTGTTCTGACCCAGCCTTTGACAAGCACGTCTCCGGGGGATTGATCAAGCCTGAGCAGTGCATTGATTTTGGTTCTTTTCATTGCTTTATCCTGCAAAAAATATTAAATTAAAAAATTTGAGTACACCCTAGACCAAAAAGGTTTTTTTATAAAAATCAGTATCATGCACAAGCAAAATTATCAAGACATCCTTTCTCAGGTTCAACGGCCCACCCAATATGTCGGCAATGAAATCAACACCGTGAAAAAAGATCTGAAAACCGTGGACCTGACCTTTGCCCTGGTATTCCCGGATCTCTATGAAATCGGGACCTCCCATTTCGGGATTCAGATCCTATACTCGATTTTAAACAGCCATGAAAAGATCGCAGCCGAGCGCTTTTTTGCCCCGGCCCCGGATATGGAGGCCCTGCTGTCCCAAAAGAAGATTCCCTGTCTGTCCATGGAATCCAAAAAAGAGCTGAAAAGCTTTGATATCATCGGCATCAGCCTTTTATATGAATTGAATTTCACCAATATCCTCACCCTGCTGAGCCTGTCTTCCATCCCCTTTTACGCAAGGGACAGGGAGGCCCTCTTTCCCCTCATCATCGGCGGAGGGCCCTGCGCCTTTAACCCCGAGCCCCTGGCCGATTTTTTCGACGCCTTTGTCATCGGGGACGGAGAAGCGGTATCCGTAGAAATTGCAAATCTTGTCATGGCCTTTAAAAAAGAGGGGGACGGCCAAAAAAAGACTCTGCTGAGGCTTTTGTCTAAAATAGACGGGGTCTATATTCCCTCCTTTTTTACACCATCCTATGATGGGGCCGGGCTCCAGCATCTTGCCCCGGTGTTTGAAGATTACAGGACCGTCCGGCGGGCCTTTTTGCCCAGCCTGACCAAGGAGAGCTTTCCCGTTTCTCCCATCATCCCCTTTGCAAAACCGGTCCATGACCGGCTGAGGCTTGAAATTGCCCGGGGCTGTTCAAGGGGCTGCCGGTTCTGCCAGGCCGGCATGATCTACCGGCCGGTAAGGGAAAGGTCACTGGAGGACCTGATTGACATCACAAAGACCTCTTTAAGAGCCACCGGCCATTCCGACATCTCTCTTTTGTCCCTGAGCACCGGGGATTATTCAAACCTGCCGGAATTGATGAAGCGCCTGCATGCCGTCGGGCAGGAGCACTGCAACGCCATTTCCCTTCCCTCCATCAGGGCCGAAAAACTCACCCCGGATCTCATGCAGATCATCAAAAAAGTCCGGAAGACCGGATTCACCATTGCTCCTGAAGCCGGGTCCCAGCGGCTGAGGGACATTATCAATAAAAACCTGACGGAAGACAGCATCCTCTCAACCGTTGAAAACGCAATGAATCTGGGGTGGAAAAACATCAAGCTGTATTTCATGCTGGGATTGCCCTTTGAGACCCCGGCAGATATTGAGGCCGTCTGCCGGCTGTCAAGGCGGTTGGCCTCTTCCTATGCCAAAGGCAAAAAGACCATCAATGTCAGCACCACCTGTTTTATTCCCAAGGCCCATACCCCGTTTCAAAGGGTTCCTCAGATTTCTCTGGCTGAAGCCAGGGAAAAACTGCAATATCTAAAAAATAACCTGAGACACCCCAAAATCAACTTGAAATGGCAGAGCCCTGAAATGAGCCTCTTGGAAGGGGTCTGGTCAAGGGGGGACCGAAGATTGTCAAAGCTCCTTGTGGCTGCTTTTGAAAAAGGCTGCCGCCTGGACGGGTGGACGGATAAATTTGATTTTTCCTTATGGCAGCAAGCATTCGAGGAAACCGGGATTGATCCTTTGTTCTATACGACCCGTCAAAGGGATGAAAATGAGCCCCTTCCCTGGAACCATATCGACTCGGGCGTGAGCCCGGAATTTCTAAAACAGGAATTTCAAAAAGCCCAAGCAATGTCCCTGACCCCGGATTGCCGGGACCATGACTGCAACGGCTGCGGGGTCTGTGATTTTAAAGAGATCAGGCCCGTGCTTTATGAGGGTATTCCGGATACCCGGGAGACAGACCTTCCTTCCCCTGATCAGAAACGATTGCCGGACGATGCCTTCACCAAATTTGAACTCTCCTTTTCCAAGCTGGATGGGGCCCGGTTCTTTGGCCATCTTGAACTGGGGATCATTTTCCAACGAGCCGTCAAAAGAGCGGGACTCACGGCCAGATATTCCCAGGGGTTTAATCCCCTGATGCAGATTTCTTTTGAAAATGCCCTGCCCGTCGGCATGGAAAGCGAAGAAGAGATTCTGTGGGTCTATTTTGAAAACGGAACCGCACCGGACAAAATTGTGGATGCCCTGAACAAAGAGCTTCCCCAGGGTCTTTTCATTACCGGTTGCAGACCTTTCAGGCGGTCCAAAAATGGAAATGAAAACTCCGCCCGATACCGCCTCCTGATTTCAGAAGGAAATTTTGACAAAGATGAGGTGGAACGTTTTTCCCAATTATCGGAATTCATGGTCCAGGATTTGAGCAAAAAAGGAAAACCCCGGACCACGGATTTGAGAAAATCCGTTGAGAAAATATCTTATATTAATTTATATACCCTTGAAATGATACTGAAACCTTATAATGAACGTACCGTAAGGCCCATGGAAATACTGATAAATTGTTTTAAATTGGATGAAAACGCCCTGGCCTCCATCAGGATAACAAAGAGGAAACAACAATAAAACAAGGATAGATCCATGTTAAAAGAACTTGTTGTCAATTCCGCCCCCCATGAGACCCGGGTGGCGCTTCTTGAGAACGGCACGGTGGTGGAGGTGTTTATTGAGCGGCAGGATGAGACCTCCATTGCCGGAAATATATATAAGGGCCGGGTTCAACGGGTTCTGCCGGGGATGCAGGCCGCCTTCGTGGACATTGGATTTGACCAGGCCGCCTTTATTTATGTGGATGATGTCCTGGATACGGCCGGCCATGTCATGTACCGGGAATTTGAACAGGGCAATGACGGGGATGCTGACGCCGAACCCGGAGGGACGGAGATGGAATCCGGGGATATGGAGGAAAACCTTCCGTCCTGGAAGGCGTCGCTGCATCATGATTGCAGTATCGAGGAGCTGTTGACGGAAGGCCAGGAGATCCTGGTTCAGGTGGCCAAATCCTCCATTGGGACCAAGGGACCCAGGGTGACCACCCATATTTCCCTGGCCGGCCGGTATATGGTACTCATGCCCACGGTGGATCATATCGGCATTTCAAAAAGGATTGAAACCGATGCCGAACGGGCCCGCCTGAGAGACCTTGTATCATCCATCCGGAAAAATAAATTCGGATATATTTTAAGAACCCAGGCCGAAGGGATTGATGCGGATACCATGACAAGGGAAATCGAGTTCCTGACCAAGACATGGGACGCCGTCCTGGTTAAAAGCAAACCCGCGCCGGCCCCGTCCCTGATCTATAAGGATCTTACCGTCACCTTCCGGGCCGTCAGGGATCTTCTGGCCAATGAGGCCGGCAAGCTGATCATTGATTCAAAGGAAGAATATGAAAATGTTCAGCGCTTTTTAAAACGGCTCATGCCCGATGTCAAATTGTCTGTGGAACTCTACCAGGGCAGGGAGTCGATTTTTGACGCCTATAATATCGAAGGGGATGTGCCCGGGCGTTAAAGAAAAAAGTATGGCTCAAATCGGGGGGCTATATCGTCATCGAACAGACCGAAGCTTTGGTGGCCATTGATGTCAATACGGGCCGTTATGTGGGCAAACACAATTTTGACGAAACCATTCTAAAAACCAATCTGGAGGCGGTGAAGGAGATTGCCTACCAGATCAGGCTCCGCAATATCGGTGGGATCATTATCATTGATTTCATCGATATGAAAAAGAGCACCACCGGGAAAAGGTCATGGCCCAGATGAACGAGGCCATGAAAAAAGACAAGAGCCAGACCAATATCCTGCCCCTGACCGAACTGGGGCTGGTGCAGATGACACGGAAAAGAATCCGCCGCAACCTGACCCGGACCCTTTGCGAACCCTGCTTTTACTGTAACGGAGACGGCCATTTGCTGTCGGGAAAGTCCATCTGCCATAAGATTTACAGGGATCTGGTCAGTGAGGCCGCCGATATCATGGGAAACAAATTTACGGTAAAAGTACACCCTGAAATTGCCCAGTTGCTCCATGGGCGGGAAAAGCACCTGATCTCCTCCCTTGAAAAGCAGTTTTCAAAACCTATTGTGATCTACCCCGAGCCCAATTACCACATTGAAGAATACCATATATTTGAATCCCTGATAAAATAAGACCTGATAACATATAAAAGGCTGGATTGAATATCAGCCCCCATGCGCGCAAGGAGACCCATATGCAGAAAATCAAAATGACAACCCCCCTGGTGGAACTGGACGGAGATGAAATGACCCGGGTCCTCTGGCCCGTGATCAAGGAAAAGCTCATTCTTCCCTTTGTGGAACTGAAAACGGAATATTATGATCTGGGCATTCAACACCGGGACGACACCGATGATCAAGTAACGGTGGATGCTGCCAATGCCATAAAAAATATGGGGTTGGGGTAAAAAATGCCACCATCACCCCCAACCGGGAAAGGGTGGAAGAATATGGTTTGAAAAAATCAGTAGGAAAAGCCCCAACGGCACCATCCGCGCCATGCTGGACGGCACCGTGTTCAGAAAGCCCATCATTGTCAATAATATCAAACCCGCTGTCAAGACATGGAAAAAGCCCATCTCCATCGGCCGGCATGCCTATGGGGATGTGTATAAAAATGCCGAAATCAGGACGGAAAACGGGGGGAAGGCGGAAATCGTGTTTACGGATTCCCTGGGTCAAGAGACCCGGGAGACCATCATGGAATTTTCCGGCCCCGGCATTATCCAGGGAATGCACAATACCGAGGCCTCCATTTCAAGTTTTGCCAGGGCCTGTTTTGAGTATTCTCTGGCGGAAAAAATCGATTGCTGGTTTGCGACCAAGGATACGGTCTCAAAAATTTATGACCAGACCTTTAAAAATATATTCGAAGACATCTATGAAGCCGAATACAAAGAAAAATTTGCCGGGGCCGGGATTTCCTTTTTTTATACCCTGATAGACGACCTTGTGGCCCGGATCATGAAGTCCGACGGCGGTGTCCTCTGGGCCTGCAAGAATTATGACGGGGATGTCATGAGCGATATGGTGGCCTCGGCCTTCGGGTCCCTGGCCATGATGTCCTCGGTGCTGGTTTCGCCCCAGGGCTATTTTGAATATGAGGCGGCCCACGGAACCGTTCAAAGACATTACTATAAACATCTGAAGGGGGAAAAAACCTCCACCAATGCCGTGGCCCTGATCTTTGCCTGGACCGGGGCCTTAAGAAAACGGGGGGAACTGGACGGGCTGCCCCTGCTGTCGGATTTTCAGACCGGCTTGAAAAAACAGTGATTGACACCATTGAGGATGGATATATGACCGGGGATCTGGCCTCGATTTGTGAGCCTCCGGCCAAAAAAATTCTGGATTCCGCCGAATTCCTGGATATCCTGGCAGACAGGCTTTCAGCCGGCTATTCCGGGCAAATATAAATTTAAAAAAGATTATCCTATCAATCTTGACAATTTTAATTAAAAACGGTAAAGTCCTGCGTTTATGGTGGTTTATAGTATTGGCGTTAACCTATGGAAATTATTTAGTTAAGGATTGATCATTTATGAAACGAACATTTCAACCCAGCAACCGGAAAAGAACAAGAAAACACGGATTTCTTAAACGAATGGCAACTCCCGGAGGAAGACGGGTCCTCAATGCCAGAAGAGCAAAAGGAAGAAAAAGGCTTGCCGTTTAATAAAGGGAATGATTGACTAACTTTTGTTTGCCAAAAAGCGTACGGCTCCTGAAGAGAGCGCAATTCCTGACAATTTCAGAACACGGGAAAAAGGTACATACGGACAGCTTCATCGCCATTGTGCTTAAAGGAACTGCTCAAAACAATCGAATTGGCATTACAGTATCAAAAAAAGTAGGAAATGCAGTAGCGCGGAACAGGATAAAAAGAATTATTAGAGAATATTTCAGACATCATAAAGAGAATATTTCAGGACCAAGGGATATTAATATCATTGCACGGAAGGGTCTGGCAACGCTATCCAACGAGCTGATTATTGAGAAACTTGATAAACTTTTTATAAAGATATCATTAAGCGCATCATGAAAAAGTTATTATTGATATTTATTAAATTTTATCAATATTTTATATCACCTTTTACAGGCAGCAACTGCCGCTATTATCCGACCTGTTCGGCATATGCGGTTGAGGCGCTGGAAAAATACGGCAGCCTGAAAGGTTCAATTCTAACGGCAAAAAGAATACTGCGGTGTCATCCATTCCATGCAGGGGGATTTGATCCTGTCCCATAATTTATCCGGACGCACGACGTGTTTCCTCTTCTAATTGCAGTACCTTTGCAATATATTTTTTAGACTTAGGAGAGAAAATGGATGAACAAAAACGGTTAATACTCGCTGTCGTACTTTCTGTACTGGTCCTTGTCGGATATCAGGCCTTCTTTGTAAAGCCGCCTGAACCCGGCAGCCTTCCGCAGGAAGTTCAGACCCAGGGTGAAGTTCAGTCAAAAGACCAGGGCTCGGCCCCGGCTGTTTCCGAATACACGGCAAAGACCGATGCCTCACCTGAAGCCGTTGAAGTGCAAAAAACAAATTACCGTACCCTGGTTGTATCCACCCCGCTGTATAACATTTCCGTTTCAGAGGCCGGAGCCGTAGTTCAAAGCTTTGAGCTTAAAAACTATTCCCAGACAAACGAAAAGGATTCCCCCTTAAAGCAACTGGTGCCCCAGGGGCTGGGCCAGGGAATTTTTTCCCTTGATCTTGAGGGGCGGTCCATTCCCGGGCTGAAAAATGCCGTGTATGCAGCCGACACCGATGCAACTGAGATCAATGTCTCCCAGGGTGAAAAGACCCTTGAATTTGTTTTTGAAACCCTCCAGGGAATCATCGTGAAAAAGATTTTTACCTTTAGGGCCGATTCCTATCTGATTGATTGTGATATCGTATTTCAGAACGGGTCCGATACCCCATTAAACGATGCCGTTGAGATCTCCATCCCCGGAATTTACAATAAAGAAGTTGAAGACAGATCCAAATTCGCCTTTGAAGGGCCTTCGGCCTTTGTGAGCAATGAATATACCGAGATCAAACCCGATGACATAGAAGAAAAAAACACCTATACGGGAAAAATAGGCTGGGCCGGTTATTCGGAACGGTATTTTTTTACGGCCCTGATGCCGAAAACAAAAGAGGGCGGGGTCCCGGCCGATGCCAAACTTTTTCTTACCTATGCCAATGACAAGGTTGTCAATCATTATATCCGGAAAATGGAGCCCCTGGACAAAGGACGCCAGAGCGTTTATTCATTTGCCGTCTATATGGGGCCCAAAAGCCACAAGGTTCTGAGTAAATATGACAACAACCTTAAGGAAGCGGTGAATTTCGGATTTTTCAACGTGATTGCCAAGCCGCTTCTCATCGGCATGAATTTCATTCATGACCTGATTCCCAACTACGGGGTGGCCATCATCCTTTTGACCGTCATTATCAAGCTGGTGTTCTGGCCCCTGGGCACAAAAAGCTACAAGTCCATGAATGAAATGAAAAAAATCCAGCCCTTGATGATGGAACTCCGGGAGAAATATAAGGATGACAAGCAGAGAATGAACCAGGAGGTCATGGGCCTTTATAAGACCTATAAGGTCAATCCGGCCAGCGGATGCCTGCCCATGCTGGTCCAGATGCCGATTTTCTTTGCGCTTTACAGGATGCTCTACCAGGCCATTGAACTGAGGCACGCTCCATTTTTAGGATGGATCACCGACCTGGCCGCGCCGGAACGGCTGTTTCATTTTAATTTTTCTATCCCTTTCATGGATGCCCCTTACGGCATCCCGGTCTTGACCCTTTTAATGGGCGCATCCTTCCTTTTGCAGCAGAAGATGACCCCCACGGGAGGGGATCCCATGCAGGCCAAAATGATGATGCTGATGCCGTTGATCATGACGGTTCTATTCATTAACTTCCCGGCAGGATTGGTTCTTTATATGGTCGTGAACAATATCATTTCCATGGGACAGCAGTATTATATTCAAAAGAAACTCGCATAAGCAGGAGGACGGCTTACATTATGGCACAAACTCAGGAATTTACCGGAAAAGATGTAAATATTGCAATCAAAAACGCGTGTTCGGCATTATCCCTTTCCAAGGATAAATTAAAATATGATGTCATCTCGGAAGGCACCTCAGGAATTTTCGGGATTGTCGGCAGGAAAGACGCCAGGATCAGGGTCATTCTGCCGGAAATTGATGATGCCGAGGAAAAGGAAGGGATTCTTTCCATGGTGGATGAAGCCTTTGGGGGGGGACCGCCGTGAAGACCGGTCCCAGGCCTTGGAGCCGGAGGCGGATGAAGAAACGGACGAAGATGGCGAAGTAGACTATTCCGACGAGTATTCCAATGAATATGCCGATGAATATACCAATGAAACCGGTGATGGAGATGCGGATGAAGAAGAAACCGATGAAGAGGTCGTTGATGTTACTGAAGAATCGGCAGCCTTAGGCGTTGAAACCCTCCAGAAGATCGCGGATTTGATCACGGAGGGAGCAAAGGTCACGGCCCAGACCGAAAGGGATCGACTGACCCTCTGCATTGAAGGCGGCAATTCCGGGATATTGATCGGCAGAAAAGGCCAGACCCTCGATGCCATGCAGTTTTTGACGGATAAAATCATCAACCGGAAAAGTGAGGCCAGGGTCAGGGTCAGGGTGGATATCGAAGGGTATATGGAAACCCGCAAATCCAATCTTAAACATCTGGCCTATAAAATGGCGGACAAGGCTAAAAAAACCGGCCGCCCGGCCACCATCAACCAGATGAGCGCCCAGGACCGCCGCATTGTTCACCTGGCCCTGAAAGACGATACCAAGGTCAGGACCCAGAGCATGGGAGAAGGGTATTACCGGCGGCTGGTTATTTTTCCAAAGAAGAAAACCGCCTTCAAGGGCAAGAGACGGGTAAAAAAATAAAACCTTATGAATGATACGATTGCCGCAATAGCAACCCCCTTTGGAAGCGGCGGAATTGGTGTCATACGGATCTCCGGCCCGGATGCCTTCACTATCGCATCCATGCTGTTTTCGAAAACCAAAAGCCGGTTTGAGGGCCTGGAAAACTTAGAATCCCACAGGGTCCGGCACGGCTATCTTTTTGACGGCAATACCATGGACGTGATCGATGAGGTATTGCTAATTCCCATGAAAGGGCCGTCTTCCTATACGGCCGAGGATGTGGTTGAAATTCAGGCCCACTCCGGCACCTTTGTATTAAAGGCGATTCTTGAAGCTGTCCTCTCGCTTGGGGCAAGACTTTCCGAGCCGGGCGAATTCACAAAAAGGGCCTTCCTGAATCAGAGGATTGATCTGACCCAGGCCGAAGCGGTTGCCGATATCATCATGGCCAAGTCGGCCAATGCCCTGAAATTTGCCACATCCCAGGTTCTCGGAACCCTGGGAAAAAAAATCCAGGAACTCAGGGAAACACTGATTCAGTTTTTATCCCTTCTTGAAGTCAGTATCGATTTCCCCGACGATAGCGCACCCTTTTGCCCGTCGGACAAGGAAATCCAGGAGATCACCAGCGTCCTTGAAAAATGCCGGGAATTCATCAAACAACACAATGATGCCTGTTTCCTGAAGGAAGGCATCCGAGTGACCATCTGCGGGGCGCCCAATGTGGGGAAATCCAGCCTCATGAACCGTCTGATTGAAAAGGACCGCTCCATCATTACCGCTGTCCCGGGAACCACACGGGACCCGGTTGAGGAGGGGCTGAATATAGACGGGGTGCCCTTTGTGATCGCGGACACGGCCGGGATTCACCAGACCGATGACCTTGTGGAGATTATCGGAATAGAAAAGGCAAAGGACCATATCACCACATCGGATATTATCCTTTACATGAAGGAGCCGGGATCTGCATTTTCCGAAAGGGAATTTGAAAAAATCGTACCCCAGGGGAAAAAAGTGATTTTTGTGGTAAACAAGATTGATCTTGGCGAAGGCAACCTGCCCAGACTTTCTGAAAAATACCGGCATATTCCCACCGTTGAGATTTCAGCCCTTTTGAACAAGGGGATCAGGGAGTTGAAACAAAAAATTCTCAATATCAGCATTGCCGATCTGGATATGGAGAAATCCCCGGTCATCCCGAACCTGAGACATAAAAAAGCCCTGGAACAGGCTGCAGAAAGCCTTGAAGCCGCCCTGACCGGATTGAAGAACGGACAAGCCGAGGAAATTCTGGCCATTGATATTAAGGCCGGGATTGATTCTCTTGGAACAATTACCGGGGAAACCGCCTCTTTAGACATATTGGATACTATTTTCAGTAATTTTTGCATCGGTAAATAAAGGATTGAACCCATGGCATTAAATTTAAGAGAACATTTTGTAAAATATGAAGCCCTGGTGCAGATGACGGATGCCGTATTTGACCGGGTTAAAACCGAATTTCCCAAAGAGGTGTTCTGCAGGGAAAAATGCAGCGACTGTTGCTATGCCATTTTTGATCTTACCCTGATTGAGGCCCTCTACCTCAAAGACAGGTTTTTAAAAAAATTCAGCGGTAAGCCGAAAAACGATCTCATTGAAATTGCGGACAAGACAGACCGGGTACTTGCCAGGATGAAACGGGATGCTTTTATGGAAGTCAAGGGCGGCGCCAATGAGCTGGATATCGTTGGAAAAATGTCCATGGAACGGGTGAGGTGCCCGCTTCTGGGCGAAGACAACCTCTGTCTCATGTATGAATCCCGGCCCATCACCTGCAGGGTATACGGCATACCGACCTCCACGGCCGGGGTGAGCCATATCTGCGGACGCACCAATTTTAAACAGGGGGAGCCCTATCCGACCCTGAACATGGACAAGATTTATACCCAGCTCCAGCTTCTTTCCGCCCAGTTGATTAAAGATATCCAGTCTAAAAACATCAGGATGCACGAAATGCTTATCCCGGTTTCCATGGCCCTGGTAACGGATTTTAACGAAGACTATCTGGGAGTCAAAAAAGATGGATAAATTTACCCCGGAAGAAATCGAAGAAAAGAAAAAAGCCATTTTTGACGCCATGGGCCAAAGAGGGCAGAAACAGATCCTGAAAAAAGGATATGAAAACTGGGACCCTTTCCAGGAACCCAAGGACCCCATTGATATCCGGAAAGACAAGACCAAGCGGACCTCCCAGGTCCTTATCCGGGAATTTCTGACAGGGACCCGGCATGAGGAATATTCAAATACCTTTGCCCAGGGCGCCCTTGAAATGTGCCTGGGGATTATCAATGACGATGAAAGGATACGGGGGATGTTTGAATTTGCCTGCTGGTATCAGGATCTTTTAAAAAAAGAAGGTTATGAGACCCCTTGATCCGGAAGGCATCCTGAATATTCTTGATCAATCCGATGTCAGACTGACGGCCCAAGAATACATCAAAGAAATCAAATCCCGGCATTCCCTTTCCTTTTCCGAAGCAAAAAAAATATTGCAGGCCCTGATTGATGCCGAAGAACTCTCCTATCACTATCTTTACGGGTCCACCTATGTTGAAAAAAGCTTTTTAAGACCGGTCCGGATTTCCCCTCATTTTATCCTGAAACCTCCCTGGTCTAAGGAACGGCTGCCGGGAAAACATATTGAAATCATGATTGAACCGGGCATTTCCTTTGGCTCGGGTCAGCATCCCACCACAAGATTATGCCTCGATGCCCTTGATTTCTGTTTTTTTAAAAATCAGGGGATCTCCCTTCAGCCCAAAGGCTCAGGGGCCGATATCGGACCGGCTCCGGCGTCCTGGCCATGGCCATGTGCCTGGCCGGGCTTTCCTCCTGCACAGCCTATGAAATTGATCCTGTTTCCATCCGGGAAGCAAGGAAAAATATCGAACTGAATCAGCTTTCAGGCAATATCCGTCTGGTGGATGGCACGATGAAACCCGGTGATGTTTTTTCAATCATTTGCGCCAATCTCCGGTATCCGACGCTGGTGAGCCTGTCTGAGACCCTTTCTTCAAGCCTGGAAAAAAACGGGGTGGCGGTGTTATCCGGTTTCAGGGAATGGGAAAAAGACCTGGTTTTAAATGCCTATGCCGAAAAAGGGTTTGCGCTTTTATGGCAGAAGGATGATAAAAACTGGTCTGGCTTTGTACTCGTCAAAAAATAATGATACATAAAGGTCATGAAGGCTTTTTTAACCATCCTGGGCTCCCTTTTTTTAAGCGGCTTTCTCTTTGGCAATATTTATTTCTGGGTCGATGAAAGCGGAACCAGACATTATTCCAATATTGCCCCGCCTTCAGGCGAAACCGTTGAAGAACTCCTTGAAACCCGCAAGGCCTTTGAGAAGCTGACCCCGGGAGATCGTTTTCAGCAAAAATTCAAAGTGCTGAAAGTGTTTGACGGCGACAGCCTTCAGGTCTCGGCCATGGATCTTGTATTCAGCATCCGGCTTTGCGGGATCGATTCACCGGAGATGGGCGCCAAAGGGTTGAACGGCCAGCCCTTCAGCCGGGAGGCCCGGTCCTGTCTTGAGACGCTTCTCAACGGAAGGGAGGTTACCCTGAAAAGCTATGGCGCAGACAGCTATCGCAGGCAATTGGCAGAAGTGTTTCTGGATGGGAAAATATCAATATTGAAATGATAAAACAGGGTCTGGCCGAAGTCTATCGGGGAGATCCGCCGAAAACCCTGGATATACAGCCTTATTTAAACGAAGAAGAAAAGGCGAGAAGGGCAGGCAAAGGCATCTGGCAGCTCGGGAAAACTTATAAGAGCCCGAAACAGTGGCGTAGGGAAAACCCCGGAAAATAAATTCCGGCTTGCTAAATTCTTTTTGAATGTTTATCCTTTTGCTTAAGAGGCATCATACAGGTTCAGTATGGTCCGGGCAGGAAAATTTTAAACTGTTATGAAGGAGCCGCCACGATGAAAGACAGAGCACTGAGAAGGCACCAGGAGTTTAAAGTCAAAAAGAGAAGTATTGAGACATATGAAAATTGCATCGGAGATGATCTGCCTGAAGCAGAGTTACAGGAACTGGAAAATAATGTGGAGAAATTAAGAAAGGTCTGTGTGGCTAGCCAGATGGGTGAAGAGTCCAAAAAAGCCGGAAAAAAACCCCTCCGGGAATTAAAACATGATATTTCCATGAAAGAACAGTTGAGTTAACCCAGCCTGATTTACAAAACCAGACGCCCCATTGAACCGGCCCCGGGCCATTCAATGGGGCGTCTCTTATTATCAAGGCTTATTAAAACGGGATATCGTCATCGGGCATGGGGCCCTGCCCCCCGCCCATACCGGGCTGGGTCTGGCCCTGGTAATGGTTGGACGGGCCCGGTCCGATTTCTGGTATCCGCCGCCGCCACCGCCTTTTTCATCCTGCTTCCCGCCGAGAAACTGAAAATTCGATACCACAATTTCCGTAATATAATGAGTCTGGCCGTCTTTTTCATAATTCCGGGTCTGCAATCTGCCCTCTATATAAACTTCTCTTCCTTTGGCCAGGTATTTTTCACAGATTTCGGCGGGCTTCCCAAAAACAACAATCCGGTGCCATTCCGTTTTTTCCTGCCGGTCCCCGCTGGTTTTGTCGGTCCACTGCTCGCTGGTGGCAAGGGGGAAGTTCACTACCGCCGTACCTTGCTGGGAATACCGGATTTCCGGGTCTTTTCCCAGTCTCCCGATCAACATTACTTTATTTAGGCCTGCCATGGATTTTCTCCTGTTTTAGGGTAAATTTCAGAATATGGTTTGTAAAATATTTACCCGATTCAACCCCCTGTGTCAAAGAGATATTTTTTTATAAAAAATCAATAAGAGTTGACAATAAGGGAATTTGAAGTTATGTTGCTATTAAAGTAGCAACGCTTCCGGAGACAGATATGGATACCTATTCAAATTTAAAAGAGCTTGGTTTTTCACAGTACGAGGCCACCTGCTATATGGCTCTGGTGGCGGAACACCCGGTGAATGGGTCCCAGTTGAGCAAGATATCCGGCATTGCCCGGTCAAGAATTTACGATGTGCTGAGAAGCCTGATCTCCAAGGGCTATGTCATGGAAATCAATCCCGGCCAATATGCCCCTCTGCCTTCCGATGAATTGATCCGGCGGCTCAAGAAAAGTTTTGAAACCAATCTTACCGCGTTTGAGACCCAGATTTTAAATTCCACCCGGAAGGAAGATTTTGAATATGTCTGGACCATTACCGGCTATGACAATGTCATGCATAGGGCTGCGGATATGATCCAAGAGGCCGAGGAAGAAATTTATGTGCGCCTGTTTCCCGAAGCAGGCCTTCGCCTGGACCCGTATTTAACGGAAGCCGAGCAGCGGGGGGTGAAAATCCGGTATATTGCCATGGGCGACATTCCAAAAAAATTTGATGTCATGGTCATGCACCCGGACCATGAACACCTTCAAAAGACCATCGGTGGACGATCCTTCGAAGTCATTACCGATAAACGGGAAGCCCTGGTGGGAATTTTCGGAGCCGGACAGGAAGATCTTTCCCCCATCAACTGGACCCGGAACCAATGGTTTATCGTGGCCAACCGGGACAGCCTGCGCCACGACTTTTATCACAGTTTCCTGGAAAAAATCCTGGATCAGCGCCAGGAACTGACCGAAGACGAATTAAGAATTTACCGCATCATCAAAGCGGATAATTAGAGGAGGTCAACATGACTGCAATGAGAAAAATAAATTATTTCAGCGGGTTCTCCAATGAAAAGGATGAGACCATTTTCAATCTGGAAAAAGATTACGGCGCCCATCATTATGAGAGAATCGATCTCGTTGTCAGGCATGCAAAGGGATGCTGGCTGACCGATGAAAAAGGCCGGAAATACCTGGACTGCCTTGCCGCTTATTCCGCCGCCAATCCCGGACATCATCATCCGACCATTGTCAATGCCGTCATGGATGCCCTGATCGGAAACTATGCCTCGGTTCTGTCCAATGTGGTCTTCACGGATCCCCTGGGGATTTTCCTGTCTGAAGCCGCCAAATTCGCCCCCCAGATGGCGCCCCGGTTCGGCGCTCACGGCAATAAGGTCCTTCCCAAGAACGGGGGTGTAGAATCCGTTGAAACCGCCATCAAGACCATGCGGTATTATGGATTCAAGAAAAAGAAAATCGAGGACGGAAAACAGGAAATCATCGTGTTTGACGGCAATTTTCACGGCCGGACCATTTCCGTTGTCTCATTCTCATCCAGTAAAAAATACAAGGAAGGCTTCGGCCCCCTCACTCCCGGCTTTGTCTCCGTGGCATTCGGCAACCTTGAAGCGGTTGAAAAGGCCATTACCCCGAACACCTGCGGCATCCTGGTGGAGCCCTTTCAGGGCGAAGGCGGAATGAGAATCCCGCCAAAAGGGTTTCTCAAAGGACTTCGAAAACTGTCCGACGACCATGATCTTCTCCTGATCTGTGATGAAATCCAGGTGGGCATGGGCCGGACCGGGAAAAAATTCTGCTTTGAGCATGAAGATATTGTCCCGGACGGGATTATCCTGGGCAAAGCCCTGTCAGGCGGCCTTGTGCCCCTATCGGTGTTCATCACCAACTCCGTCATCATGGACCTGGTCTTTTCCAAAGGGTCCGACGGCTCCACCTTTGGCGGATATCCCCTGGCCTGCGTGGCCGGAACGGCAGCGTTAAGGGTGTTTGAAGACGAGAAACTGGCCGAACAATCTGAAAAAAAGGGGGTAATCCTCAAACAAAGGATCGAAGATATTGCCAAAAGATCCCCCCATGTCAAAGAGGTCCGGGGAAAAGGACTGTTCATCGGAATCGAAGTCAAAGAGGGTAATGCCATGGACTTCTGCAGAAAACTGTTTGCCCTGGGACTCATTGTCAATGACAGCCACGGCCATACCATCCGGATTTCTCCTCCCCTGGTCATCAATGAGGAGGAGATGGATTTCCTGGTGGAGCAGCTTGAAAAGGTCCTGGTGGGCTGATCATCGCCGGCTAACCCCAGGACTGGATTTCGATGATATTTCCCTCGGGGTCCCTGAAATAGACAAAGGTGAGAAGGCCCACGCCTTCCACCTCTTTTTGGGTCACTTGCCCAAGAGGACTGCCGCCCTTTGCAAGGGCCTTTATAAGCGTCTTTTCCACATCCTCCACCTCAAAGGCCAGGTGGGTGAGCCCGGTATGATGGGCCATGATGGGCTCTCTTTCCACCAGGGTCTCATAGGTGAAAATTTCCAGGGTCGGGCCCTTTTCCCCATGGCCCGGCAGGACCAGATGCACGCCTTTCAGCCGGGCCGAGGTCAGGCCCGTGGCCCGGTCCAGCCAGTCACCGGAGAGATTCCTTTCCGGCGGTTTGATGTTGCAGTCAAAAATATCCATATAAAACTCTGCAAGCGTCTTAAAGTCCTTTGCCGCGATATTGGTGTGGGCATATCTCATGGCCGGTCTCCATTTTATTCAATTAAAAAATTAGAATTTCTCCGTCTTCCGGGATGAACAGGCGGTCCGCTGAAATTTTGTTTTCAACGGCCAACTCTCTTAACGCCTGCCGGGACACCTTACAGTGATCCAGGGCTTCCATATGGATGGCGACAACAAAGGCATCCGGGCAGAGCTTGCACACGTCAATGGTCTGTTCGGCATCCATGACAATGGGTCCGCTGTCGCCCAGTTCCGCCCCGCCTGAATGGGTGAGGATAATATCCGGCTTGACCGAGGTGAGAATGGTTTTGATCTCATCATACAAAACCGTATCCCCGGCCCAATACACCACCGGTTCGCCAGGCGCCCGGAGAACAAACCCTGAAACCCTGCCGAGGACGGCTTCCCATTTTTCATTTCCCGCATGCCTGCCCGGGGTGGGGGTGATATCCATATTTTTCAAGGTCATCCTGGTTTCAATGGGGGTGATATTTAAAAACCCGTTCTTTTTTAATTCCGCCTCATTGACCCGGCGGCAGAGGATGGGGATATCCCTGGGCAGCATGCTTTTGGCCCCGTCATCAAAATGATCCCGGTGGAGATGGGAAACCAGCACCAGATCAATATCCTTGACCACCTCTGCTGCAGGAAAGGGAAGATCAACCGTGGGGTTTCTTTCAATCCCGGCAAAGGAGTCTATCCCGTGCCGGGGCAGGAGAACCGGGTCCGTCAGGAGGGTGGTGCCGGCCATGGAGATTTTTAATGTGGCATTTCGGATCAGTTGAATTTTCATGAGATGCACACAAATCCGTACCGGTTCTGGATTTCATCCTTGTGCTGCAAGGGGTAACAGGGCAGCCCATGGCGTTTGGCCGTTGCATACACATCAATTCCAAAGAGGGCTTCACAGGGCCGGACCTTTTCGGGTTGGACACAGGGCAGGTTTTCATCCACCGCGCATTTTTTGCAGAGATTGCAGTACCGGACGGCAAAGGCAAGGTGATTCCCGTCCAGAAAGGCCCGGCGCTCGATTTCCAGGCCGGCCCGGCTCACATCCCCGCCGTCATGGGAATGGATGAAAAGAATATTCTTATAGGCTTTGATCATCCGGAGCCGATCCTCAAAGGAAGTCCCCCTCTCCCGGCATTTAAAGCTGCCGTTGTCATGGTTTTCACATCCCCAGCGGCATTTCAATAAGGTCCGGATATCAAAGACCATGTCTTCGGGCGAGATGAGCCGGGCGTGAAGCATTTTCATTTCCAAAGCAAGTTCGATATAGGTTTGCATTTTAACCTCCCAGGGTCAGCATCAAAGGGTTCTGTCATGTTTTATATTGAATTATCAGACAAATTTAATTATTGCTATCGGTAATATATGAACGCGGCGTTCTGCTTTTTCGAACGCTCAAGATCCATCAGGGGAAAAATGGAAATTTATCAGTTGCAGTCCTTTATGGCGGTTTCCGAGACAGGGAATCTCACCCGGGCCGCACAAAAAATGAATATCAGCCAGTCTGCCCTGAGTTCGCACATCAAGGCCCTGGAAGAGGAACTGGGAGTGGAACTCTTCATCCGGCAACCCAGGGGGATGATCTTGAGCAAAATGGGAAAGGAGCTGATTTCCGAGGCCGGGGCCGTTGTCCAGGCGTCCCGGAAAATGAAGCAGAAGGCCATGGACCTGCGCATCCGGATTTCCGGGACTCTGAATATCGGCATCAACACAGACCCCAAATTCCTGGAGGTGTCGGACATCAGCAGGAGAATGGCGGGCCTCATGCCGGGGCTAAGTCTCAGTTTTATGGAAAGCCAGACCTTTGAAACCTGTAGCATGCTCAAGGATGAAAGGATGGATGTGGGGTTTCATTACGGCCGGATGCCGGACCCTGAGATTTTTTCCCTTGCTCTTTTTCCGGTGACCGTCTGTGTGACCCTTCCCAAACGCCTGGAAAAGGATATGGAAAATGCGGATATTGAGACCCTGGCCGGCCTTCCCTGGGTCTGGACCCGGCGCGGCTGCCCCTTTCACCTGGAATTCCGGAACCGGCTCCAGGGAAAAGACCTCAAATTGAACCAGGTCACGGATGCCGTGGAAGAAAACATCGTCAAAGAACTGGTCAAATCCGGAGCCGGGATCGGCCTCATGCGAAAGGATGAAGCCCTGGACCTGGTCCGGGAGGGAGCGGCCATGATCTGGAAAGGCTTTGAATTAAAGGTCTCCCTGGGAATCGCCTGCCTTGAAAAACGAAAAGCGGAAAAAATGATTTCAGGTTTTCTGGATGCCATTCGGAATAAATACAAAATAAGTTAAAATGTCTTGACAACTTGACTTATTTTGAATATGCTGACCCATCTTTTAACCGATAACCCGAGGTCAGCCATGCTCAACCCCCAGTCCCCGCTTCCCCTATACCACCAACTGGCGGATATCCTGACGGAACAGATCCGGTCCGGGGCGTACTCACCGGGTCAGGCCCTGCCTTCCGAAACAAATCTTGCAAAGCAGTACGGCATCGGCCGCCCCACGGTCCGGCAGGCCATGGATTGCCTTGTCCGCAAGGGAATGCTGGAAAGAAAAAGGGGGTCCGGGACCTTTGTCCGGCACAAGGAGCATGAGGTGGATCTCTTTTCCCTGGCCGGAACCTCCCAGGCCTTTCTGACCAAAGGGATCAAGGCTGAGCCGAAACTGGTTGAACCGGTGTCCCTTTGCACCGTCGGCCTTGATGACACCAATCCCTTCCAGGGGCGGGAGGCCTTTTTCCTTTCACGGTTGACCCGGGTCAAGGCCGAACCCGTATTATTGGAAGATTTCTATCTTCACCCGGTGCTCTTTGCCGGTCTGGATAAAATCAATCTTGAAAACAGATCCCTTTCAGAGGTGGTTTCGGACCAGTATTTTCTTCACCCTGAATCGGCCCGGCAGACCTTCAGGCTGTCAACCCTGACCGGCGCAAGAGCAAAACTTTTGGGCCTGAAAGACTCGGACCCCATCCTTCTGGTGGAAAGAACCCTTCATTTTCCCGGGGTGGAAAAAGCCGTGTTTTCAAGGCTCTATTGCCGGACGGACCAGTTTGTTTTTTCCCAGGTCATCCAGCTTTCGTGAGATCATGAACCCTTTATCAGGAGTTATTCTATGAAAAACAGAGGCTATTACGGTACATTCGGAGGGGCCTTTATCCCGGAAATCCTGGTTGCCACCTTTGATGAACTGGAGATGGCGTTTGAAGGCCTGAAAGCCGACCCCACCTTCTGGGAGGAATATTCAGCCCTCATGTCCTCCTATTCCTGCCGCCCCACCCCCCTGACCTTTGCCGCTAACCTGACCCGAGAATTGGGCGGGGCCAAAATCTATATCAAACGGGAAGACCTGAACCATACCGGGGCCCACAAAGCCAACAATGTCATGGGCCAGGGCCTCATGGTCCGAAAGATGGGAAAAAAGCGGGTCATTGCAGAAACCGGGGCGGGCCAGCACGGGGTGGCAACGGCCACCATGGCGGCCAAATTCGGATTGGACTGCACCATCTATATGGGAGAAGTGGATGTGCTGAGGCAGCGGCCCAATGTGTTCTGGATGGAACAGCTCGGCGCCGTCGTGGTCCCGGTCAAAGACGGAACCCGGATTTTAAAGGATGCCATTAACGAGGCCTTCCGGGACTGGGTCACGAATATGGACACCACCCATTATGTGCTGGGCACGGCCTGCGGCCCCCACCCGTTTCCGGAAATGGTGGCCTATTTCCAATCCATCATCGGAAAAGAAGCCCGGCAGCAGATCCTGGAAATCGAAGGAAAGCTCCCCAGCCGGGTCTATGCCTGCGTGGGCGGCGGCTCCAATGCCCTGGGCCTGTTTTCAGGATTTTTAAAGGACCCTGTGGACCTCGTGGGCGTGGAAGCCGGGGGCCGGGGGCTTAAGTCCGGCATGCATGCCTCCCGGCTCTGTTCAAAGGACGCAAGGCCGGGCATTGCCCAGGGCTATAAGACCTATTTTCTCCAGGACAATGACGGCCAGATGAAGGAAACCCATTCCATTTCAGCCGGGCTGGATTATATCGGGGTTTCGCCCATCCTGTCCCATATGAATGAAACCGGCCGGGCCAGGTTTGAAAGCGCCACGGATGACGAAGTCATCGCGGCCCTGAAACTGACCATGGTCAAAGAAGGCATCATCCCGGCCCTGGAATCGGCCCATGCCTTTGCCCAGGCCTTTAAGGAAGCCCCCGGCCTTTCAAAGGAGGATGCCATCATCATCAACCAGTCCGGCAGGGGGGACAAGGATATTTTTACGGTGGCGGAAGCGTTTAATGATCCCAAATGGAAAGACTTTATCATTGGAAAGGCGGCAATTTATCATGCTTGAATCCTATATAAAAGAACGGCGCAAGACCAAAGACATTCTGCTCATGACCCATATGGTCCTGGGATATCCCTCCTTTGAGGCGTGTTTTGACATTGTGGAACAGATGGTGGAGGCCGGCGTGGACCTCATGGAATTGCAGATCCCGTTTTCCGAGCCCATGGCCGACGGCCCAATCATATTAACGGCCAATCAGAAGGCCCTTCAAACCGGCACAACCGTCCCGAAATGCCTTGAGTTTGCAGAAACCGTCTCCAAGGCCTTTCCCATCCCCTTTTTGTTCATGACCTATGCCAATATCCCTTATCAATACGGCATGGAAAAATTTGCCGCCAAAATGGCGGCCCTGAACCTGAAAGGGGCCATCATACCGGATCTCCCCCCGGAAGAAGGGGAAGACTATCTCCAAGCCATGAAACACAACAACCTTGACCCGATCTTCATCTTTTCCCCGGAAACCGGCAACGAGCGGCTCTCATACCTTTCTTCCCTTGCCTCGGGCTTTGTCTACTGCACGGCCAGAAAAGGCGTGACCGGGAAAAAGACAAGCTTTTCAGAAGACCTTGACGCCTATCTGTCACGGTGCAGAAGGGCCACATCCCTGCCCCTGGCCGTGGGCTTCGGCGTGCGGGAAAAAGCGGATGTGGAATTTTTAAAAGGCAGGGCCGACATTGCCGTCATCGGGTCTGAAACCATCCGGAAGGTGGAAGAAAACGGGGTCCCGGCAGCCGGGCAGTTTATCAGAAATATCCTGTGAGGGCATCCCGTGAGATGGATCATTTGAGAAAGGATGGTTCCCTCAAGCCTCCCATTGGGATCTTGGATCTAAAGCATGTCGATTATTTTAGATTGAAAACCGGATAATATCTTATTGAATTCTTTTGAATCCGGATCAAGCAAAATCGAAAAAAGCGCCATCCCTTCGAAAAAAGCAACCATTGCAAAACTGGTGCGGCGGGATAAGTCCATGTCTTGGTTTAGGTCCTTCAGCATATTTGACAATACCTCCATCCATTCCTGATAAGCGCTCTGAAGTTTAGCCTTCACTGCCGGATGGTAAACTGCGATTTCCCAGATTTCAATAAAAACCTTTGAAAGAGATCGATCCAGGGTGATCCTGTCATGGGTGAACATGAAAAATTCCTGGACAAGCTTTTTTTTATCAGTGTCTTCTAACGCTTTATCATTGAACCTTTCTTTGACCATGCTTCGGTAATGATCAATCACATAGTCAATATACTGGATCAATATGTCTTCCTTACTTTTGAAATAATAATGAAGCAACCCGTGATTGACGTCCGCAGCCTGTGCAATGTCCTTGATGGACGTCTTATCGAAGGGCTTGTTTTGCAGACAACGGTTTAAGGCTTCAAGAATTTGGATTCTTTTATCCGATCCGTTTTTCTTAGGCATGAAATGATCCTTTAAATAAAGTATTGACATTAGTCTTTTGGCGTAATATTTGGTTGGTTGACTAACTAAATATTATGTCGAAAAAGCGCCTTTCTGTCAAGCGCTAACTTTTTACGAGGAGATAAGAAATGGATGACTACCGGTCCAAAAGCTGGTGGCTGGAAACCCTGCCCCACACCATAACACCCAATCCCGATCTCGAAGGCGCCCAAAAGGCCGATGTTACGGTTATCGGCGGCGGATACACAGGCCTTTCCGTTGCCTATCATCTGAAACAGATCAATCCGGACATCGATGTCCGCATTATTGAATCCGATGTCTGCGGTTATGGCGCATCCGGCCGGAACGGAGGTTTTTCCATGACCCTTTTCGGCCTGACCAAAGGGGTCACCAAATTCCGGTTCAACGATGAAAAAGCAAAATCCGCCCACCAATATATGGAGGAAGCAGTGGATTACCTCCATGACGTCATCACAGAAAACCATATCGACTGCGATTATGAACGCAGCGGCTACCTTCTGGTGGGCACCAGCCCTGCCCAAGTGAAACGCATCACCCATGATTTTAAAATTATGGAAAAATGGGGACTGGGCGGAGTGGAAAGATGGGACAAAAAAAGGCTATCGGCCGAATTTGAAACGGATTTTTACAAGGAGGGATGGTTTGAACCCCGCTGCGGCATCGTCAACCCGGCCCGGCTGGCCCGGGGAATGAAGGACCTGGCTGAAAAAAACGGCGCTGTCATTTATGAACAATCCCCGGTTAAATCATTCGAAGAAAAGGCAACCTCCGGATTTGTCGTCCATACTGAAAAAGGTGAAATCGAATCCGAATACCTTGTATTTGCCACCAATGCCTATTCGATTCTTTTCCCTGAGCTTAAAAACCTTCAAACCCCAGCATTCACCTATATTGTGATTTCCGAACCCTTAACCCAAAAACAATGCGATTCCGTAGGATGGAAATGCCGGGCCGGTATCGAAGATGCCCGGGACCTGATTCACTATTATCGTCTGACAAAAGACAACCGGATCGTGATGGGGGCGGTGATGTCAGTTTCGGATATGGCGGAGACCTGAGCAGGGATTTAAATGACAAAATATTCAGGCTTCTGGAAACGCATGTACTTGAAGTTTTCCCCCAATTAAGGGGATCCGGTTTACCCATCGCTGGGGCGGACCTGTTTCCATTACATTGGATATGGCGCCGGCCATCGGATATTTCGGCAAAGACAAAAAAGCCATCTTCTCATTGGGCTGCATGGGCCACGGCGTTTCTCTGACAACCTTAAACGGCAAAACCATTGCCGAACTTATCACCGGTCAGCAAACCCACCGGACAGACATGTTTTTTGTGGGCCGGAAAATGTTCCCCTGGCCGTCCGATCCTATTCCCTACGGCCTTGGAAATGCCATCCGCGGGTTTATGAAACTCGAGGACAAATTATATTATAAATAAGCGGACGGAGTTGACCATACCAAAGACCAGGATTCAAAATGATATTGAAAGGAGGGATCAATGGACCGGCAGAAAGATATCGTGTTGAGCAATGCCATTGTTTGGGCTGGGCGTTCGCTGGAACGGATAGAGGGAGGAATGTGCATCCGGGAAGGAAAGGTGCAAAAGATCTTTCATCAGGAAACAACCCCGGAGGAATCGTCCATGGACCTTGGAGGGATGCATGTCATCCCCGGCCTTATCGATGCCCACAGCCATTTTTTTATTGCGGCCATGTTGCCCCAGGGAGAAGATGCAGGCGCCTGGACATCCGGACAGGATGCCCTGGAG
>JAAUSZ010000253.1 GCA_012031875.1 Desulfobacula sp. | reverse complement strand
TGATTTCCCTGCCCGATACCTCGGGCATGATGGCACCCCCATGAGGTGTATGAGAAAATCAGCACGCTTTCATCCCTGGCCGGAGCGGCCCGGATTTCCATCCACTGCCACAATGACCTGGGTCTGGCCTCGGCCAATTCCGTCATGGGTATCCTGGCCGGGGGAAGGGTTCTGGAAGCCTCGGCCCTGGGCATCGGGGAGAGGAACGGCATCGCCGATCTGTACACCACGGCAAAAATCCTCCGGGACCAGGGGGTGGGCATGAATCTCAAGGTGGATGACCTTGCTCTGTTCCGGGAATATTACGGCTATGTGGACGGTCTTGTTTATGAGCAGACCGGGGAGCATCTGCTGACCTTTAACACCCCGGTTTTCGGCCGGGGGGCCTGGACCCATACGGCCGGGACCCATGCCGGCGGGCAATACGGCCTTGCCCGGGAAGAAAACTTTTATCTGAACGTCCTCTGCGGCCGGGGCCTGGTTCAAAAATACCTGGCTTGCCAGGGCCTGTCCTGCCCGGCGGAACAACTGGATGAACTGACCCGGACCGTCAAATCCGAAAGCATCCGTCTGAACCGGTGTCTCACCGCGCCGGAAATTCAGGCGCTGATTCAAAATTTAACGGCCTGAGCCGGATTTGTGAGGAAGCATTGAACCTGGAAACCATCATAAAAGAACTGAATTTAAGGCCCCACCCCGAAGGCGGCTATTTTTGCGAAACCTACCGGTCCGCGGAAACCATCGGAAAAGGCGGCCTGCCGGAGCGCTATGCCGGTGAGAGGGCCTTTGGCACAAGTATTTTTTACCTGCTGGAGGGCCATGACAAATCCCATTTCCACCGGTTAAAGTCTGATGAAATCTGGTATTTTCACCTGGGCGCCGCCATTGTCCTTCATGTCATTGATCCACGGCAGGGGTATAGATCCGTTGAATTGGGGCCGGACCTGGCCGGGGGAGAACAATTGCAACAGGTCATCCCGGCAGGCTCCTGGTTTGCCGCGGAAGTCAAAGGCCAAGCCGGGTTTGCCCTGGCGGGATGCGCCGTCTTCCCCGGGTTTGACTTTGCCGATTTTGAAATGGGGGACCGCGACGCATTGCTGGCACAATACCCACGGCTTTCGGAACTGATCCGAAAATTTAGCAAATAAGACATTGCAAAACCGGCCATAATCTGGTTTAAATGTTGGGTTGAATTAAATTATAGAAGGATCAGGGCTTGAATATCGATATCAAAGGCATTGTGGTCATTTGCGGAAATTACGGCTCGGGAAAAACCGAGACCGCGGTGAATCTCGCCATTAAACGCAAAATGGACGGGATTGACGTCAAGATCACGGACCTGGACCTGGTAAACCCCTATTTTAGGACAAGGGAAGCCCGGGTTCTCCTGGAAAGCCTGGGCATTGCCGTCATCCTGCCGGACCGGCAGTATATGCATGCCGACCTGCCCATCCTGCCCCGGCCGTGGCCGGGATGATCCAGCAGCCCTCGGAGCTGACCATTCTGGATGCCGGCGGAGATGATGTGGGCGTTACGGTGCTGGCGGCCCTTCAAAACCATCTGGCCAAAAAAAAGGTCCAACTGGTCCAGGTCATCAATCCTTTCAGGCCTTTTACCGAGGATGTGAAGGGCTGCCTCCGGATCAAAGAGGAAATCGAAGCCTCTTCAAAGATGAAGATCACGGGGCTGGTGGGCAATGCCAATCTTATCGACGAAACCCTGCCCGAGCATATTTATAAAGGATACGACCTTTTAAAAGAGGTCTCTTCTGCAACGGGCCTGAAAATTGAATTTATCACGGCCTGTTCCGATATATACCCCCAACTGGAGCTGAATCGTTTTTCCTGTCCCGTGCTGGAGATCCAGAGGAAAATGAATCCGCCCTGGAAACGTTTAAGCAGTAAAGGAGTTTTAACCCATGGCGTATAAACATATTGTTGATTCCGAACGGTGCAAGGGATGCGGCCTGTGTGTCAACATCTGCCCCAAGAATGTGCTGGAAATCACGGACACGGTGAATGCAAAAGGGCATTTTCCCGCATACCAGGCCAGGCCCGAGGATTGCATCTTTTGCACCATGTGCTGCATCATGTGCCCGGATGTGGCCATCAGCATTGTTGAGACGGAAGAGGTGAGTGCTAAATAACGGAGGGTCTCAAGACTCACTCCTCAAGACTCAAAATTTCAAAATTTAAATAATCGATAAGGAACTATCATAATGGCAAAAGTGCTAATGAAAGGAAATGAAGCAATCGGTGAAGCTGCCATCCGTGCCGGCTGTAAAAATTATTTTGCATATCCCATCACCCCCCAGTCCGAAGTGGCCGAATATCTGGCCAAACGGCTGCCGGAAGTGGGCGGCGTCTTTCTCCAGGGAGAAAAGCGAAGTGGCGGTGGGGTATATGATCTTCGGGGCCGCCGGTTGCGGGGGAAAGGGTCATGACCACCTCCTCCAGCCCCGGCATCAGCCTCATGAGCGAGGCCCTGTCCTATATTGCCGCGGCCCAGTGCCCGGCGGTATTTGTCAATATCATGCGCGGCGGTCCCGGCCTGGGCGGGATTCTCCCGTCCCAGGGGGATTATTTCCAGGCCACCAAGGGCGGGGGCCACGGGGATTACCATTGCTGGTCTTTGCCCCGGACGGGGTCCAGGAGGCGGTGGAAATGACAATGAACGCCTTTACCCTGGCGGAAAAATACCGGGGACCCGTTATGATTCTTGGCGACGGCATGATCGGGCAGATGATGGAACCGGTGGAATTTCCGGACCATCTCAAATCCGAGCCCTCCAACAAGGATGACTGGGCCACCAGCGGCATGGACAAAAGGAAAAGCAATAAGCGGAACCTGGTCCGGTCCCTGTTTCTGGATCCTACCGAACTCAATAACAACAACCTTGCCCTGAAGGCCAAATACGCGCAGATGAAAAAAGAGGAAATCCTGTACGAAGGATACAATACGGATTCGGAGTACAAGGTCCTCATCGTCAGCTACGGCACCATGAGCCGGGTCTGCAAGACCGCCATCGATATGATGAAGGAAGAAGGGATCGAAGTGGGGCTGTTGAGGCCCAAAACCCTTTTCCCCTTTCCCGAGGAAGCGGTTTTCACGGCGGCGACGAGAAAAAGCTGCAAGGCCGTCATCAGCATTGAGATGAGCATGGGCCAGATGGTGGAAGATGTGGAGCGGTGCGTCAAGGGACAGAGGAAGGTCGATTTCTACGGCGAATGCGGCGGGGATATTCCGACACCTGAAAAAATTGTTGAAATTATCAAAGGACTGCTCTAACCGCTTTATATAGGAGAATTAAGAATGGGAAAAACATTTTCAAAGCCCGAGGCCATGAGCAGCAATATGACCCATTACTGCCCCGGCTGCACCCACGGCATTGTCCACCGGCTGGTGGCGGAAGCCATCGACGAGCTGGGCATCCGGGGAAGAACTGTCGGTATTGCGCCGGTGGGGTGTGCGGTGCTGTGTTATAATTATTTTAATTTCGATTTCCAGGAAGCGGCCCATGGCCGGGCGCCTGCCATGGCCACGGGGATCAAACGGGTGAGGCCCGACCTCATCGTCTTCACCTACCAGGGAGACGGGGATCTGGCCAGTATCGGCATGGGGGAAATCATCCACGCGGCCAACAGGGGTGAAAAATTCACCACCATATTTATCAATAATGCCATCTACGGCATGACCGGCGGCCAGATGGCCCCCACCACCATGCCGGGCCAGCGGGCCACCACGGCTCCCGCGGGCCGGGACACGGCATTGACCGGCATGCCCATCCGCATGGCCAATCTTTTAAAGGAACTGGTCACACCGGGCTATGTCACAAGGCAGGCGGTATTGAATCCCAAACAGATCAATAAGGCCAAAAAGGCCATCAAAAAAGCCTTTGAATATCAGGTGGCGGGAAAATGCTTCAGCTTTGTGGAGGTCATCTCCACCTGCCCCACCAACTGGGGTCTCACTCCGCTGGATGCCTTGAAATGGGCCGAAGACACCCTTCTGCCCTATTATGAACTGGGAGATTACAAAATTCCTGAATAGGATTGGAGATACCAATGCAGACAGAAATAAAATTTGCAGGATTCGGCGGCCAGGGAATTTTGCTCAGCGCAAAGCTGCTGGCCTATGCCGCCATGAAACAGGGCTTTTTTGTGGCCTGGGTCCCTTCCTACGGACCTGAAATGAGGGGAGGCACCGCCTATTGCACGGTGGTCATCGGCGACAAGCGCATCGGCTCCCCCATCATCAAAAACCCGTCCCACCTGGTGGCCATGAACCGCCCGTCCCTGGAAAAATTTGCAGCGGACGTGAAACCGGGCGGGGTGATCCTCATCAACAGCTCCCTCATTCCGACCCGGAGCAACCGGACCGATATCACGGAACTCATTGTTCCGGCCAATGACAGCGCCATCCAGGTGGGCAGCGTCAAATGCGCCAATATCATCGCCCTTTCCGCCTTTGCCGCCAAGGCCGGGGTGGTGGATATGGAGATCCTGAGACATTGTGTCATGGATGAATTTTCAGCCAAACCCAAAATCATTCCGCTGAACATGAAGGCCTTTGATGCGGGTGTGGATATTGCCGACAAGAATTAGCCGGGGCCGGTGAGGCCAAAAGGGAGGGACCGTATGATCAGAATTGAAATTTCTCTTTTCCTGAAAAACGTTCCGGGGGAGCTGGGCCGGTTAACCGGACTCATGGGCAGCAACGGCATTAATATCGATGCCATTACCATCCAGGACGCCTCGGCCTATGTGCGGAATCTTTTTGAAGCCCGGGGAAAATCCCTGAAACGGCTGGCTTCCTCAGCCAGCTACAGCTCCATGCGGCGGGATTCAGCCGACTTTGCCCTCATCCGGCTTGTGGTGGACAAGGCCCAGACGGCCATGGATCTCTTAAAGGCCAATGACTATCTCTTTGATTCCAATGAGGTGGTCACCATCGACGTGACCAATAAACCAGGGGAATTTGCAAAAATTACCAAAAAATTCGGAGAGGAACAGATCAATATCAATTATGTATACGGATCTGTTTCCGACTCCGACGGCAGATGTCTTTTTGTCTTCTGCCCCGAGGATGTGGCATCGGCAGCCGCCATTTTCAAAGACGGCTATTAATCATTGAGGTGGAATAACCCTGTGATGACCCCGGATCTGTACTCCCTGATTCTTTGCCTTGTTGCCGTCACGGTTACGCTCACCCTCTGCATGGCCTATTTTTTAAGCCGGCGCAAGACCTACCCCGGCTTTCTGCACTGGACCCTGAGTTTTTTTCTTTTCAGCGGAGGCATCCTCTTTATCGGCCTCAGGGCCTTTCTTCCTGCTTTTGTCTCCATCGTTCTGGGCAATGTGCTTCTTTCCGGGGCGGGCATTGTTTTTTTTTCCGGGTTTGTCGCCTTTGTCCAAAAAAAAATCAACCTTTATATCCATCTGTCCGTCCTCATCATCTATACCTTCTCTGTCTCCTTTTTCACCTATATCATTCCCAGTCTCCTGGTCCGGATCATCCTGATTTCGCTCCTCATCATCCTTTATTTTCTGCTGGTCCTCGGTATCCTGTCCAGGGATATCAAGCCCATCCTGGGGAAGAACAGCCTCCTGCTGGCCGGAGCCCTTATTTCCCTGGTCCTGTTTTTAAGCGCCAGGGTGGGATACAACCTTGTCATCCGGTTCATGGATATCGCTCACTCCCAGGTTCTGATCATTGAACCCCTTACCGCTCTCGGCCTTATGGTCCTGCTGATCACCCTGGTGATCGCCCTGATCCAGCTCAATTACCATAGGCTTGAAAAGGATTTTTTCGATACCTACCGGGAAATTGAAAAGGCCAAGGAGGATGCGGAAAAAGCCACCCAGGCCAAATCGGAATTCCTGGCCAATATGTCCCATGAGATCCGGACACCCATGAACGGGGTCATCGGCATGCTGGATCTGCTTTCCGAAACTCCCCTCATGCCCGAGCAGAAGGATTATGCCCTTTCAGCCCAGCAGAGTGCGGATTCCCTTCTGGTCCTGGTCAACGACATCCTTGACTTTTCAAAAATTGAAGCCGGCATGCTGGAGATTGAAAAAATCAATTTCAACCTGGGTGTCACCATGGATTCCATCAGTGATATCATGGGCATCAGGGCCAATGAAAAAGGGGTGGAATTCGCCTGCCTCATCCATGATGATGTGCCTGTAAATCTCATCGGTGATCCGGGACGGCTCCGGCAGGTCCTGCTCAACCTTGCCGGCAATGCCGTCAAATTTGTTGAAAAGGGAGAGGTCTTTATCCGGGTGTCCCGGCGCCTGGAATCCGACACCAAGGTTGAGCTGCTGTTTGAGGTCAAGGATACGGGCATCGGTATCCCGGAAGATAAACTGGGGCTTCTTTTTACT
>JAAUSZ010000252.1 GCA_012031875.1 Desulfobacula sp. | reverse complement strand
CGGAAAATCCTTAAGCCGGGTCTTGAAATGGGCCACATCCTTTTCCCGGTTGGAGGCATTGACCACCAGGAGGAATTCATCGGGTTTGAACCGGTAGAGATAGGCGTCGTCTATGGCGCCGCCCGCCTCATTCTGGATCAGGGTGTACTGGCTCTCGCCTACCTTCAGGGCCGCGGCATTGTTGGTCAGGACATGCTGGAGAAAGGCCAGGCTGTCCCTGCCCCTGAAATAGAGCCGGCCCATGTGGGACACATCAAAGATGCCGGCACCCTGCCGGGTGGCCATGTGTTCATTGATGATTCCTTCAGGATATTGAATGGGCATTTCCCAGCCGCCGAATTCAACCATCTGGGCAGCCAGATCCAGGTGTTTCTGATACAATACGGTTCTTAAAAATTCGCTCATGGGAGCCTCTCTTTTGAAATTAGTGGTTTTATATCTAAAATATGGATATTCATTTCATAAAAATAAAAAATCGTAGTCCAAACAGAGGGATCTGTCAATAACTAGTTTCGCGGGTGAAAGAGGGAGGCCGGGTTTCAGGGATCTCCGGGAAAGCCTGCCTTGCACAGGCTCCCCGGAGATTTGTTCTGGGGATGGATTTCCTTGATTTACCGGGAGCTTGTTTCAGACCTTCTGCGGTAACCGATGGCGGCCATCAGGCCTAAACCGATCAGAAGCAGGGAAGAGGGTTCCGGAACGGGAGCTGCATTAATATTGTCAAACTGGTGAAAATACTCGGATTGAATCCAGCTTACGGAGACCACCTGGGCAAAGTCCGGGCTGAAGAAAAAGGTTTCAGCCCCGGTTAGGCCGTCCAGGGTGAAGGTCTGGGATATGATGGAATGATCCGCCAGTATCCCCTGGAACAGGACTGAATCTGCAAGGGGATCTTCATCAACGGGAAATAGTTCGGACAAGGCAATGGAATATAGCCCGAAAATTCCGTTGTCAACCCGGGTCAGAATGGTTTCCCCCAGGTAATTGTCGTTGATAAGGGCCGTGGACCCGCTGTAGCCGTATACTTCAGTTCCCAGGCTGGCAAAGGGAAAGGCAGAGGTGTTGGTCAGTAAAAAGCCGTCCATTACATAGGTCCACTCGTGGTCAGCCACGGCATCGTCATTGTGGTACAAATCTTCAAAGTCCAGGATGGCGGCCTGGGCCATGGAAGTGAAAAGGAACAGAAACAAAATTAGGGTCATGATTTTTTTCATTTTTTATATCTCCTGTATCTTTATTGTTTTAATTCGGAATTACACCAGTTTGGCCGTAAAATCGCCTTCATGGTTGATGACGGCCCAAACGGTTTTTGTGCGGGGGTCCACCCCGTAGGTTCCCAGGCCGTATTGGGGTTTCCACGGCCCGTATTTGAAGGTCTTGGCGCCGCCGGAATTCAGGTCGGCGGCATTGACCCAGTCCCCGTTGCCGTCCCTGGCCGCCAGGGCAAAATCCCCGCTGACAAGCTGGGAAGGACGGACTGCCAAGGGATCATAGGTCAGTGAAAGCGCATAAATATCGGTTTCCAGGCTTTCCGGCCCATCGGGCAGCAGCCCGGTCAGGTTTGCATTGTAAAGGCTGAGATTGTCGGCCAGGCCCCAGAGGGTCAGGATCATGCCTGCGGCATCATCGGCCTGGCCCGGTTCAGACCAGCCGGTATTAACGGTTTTTGTTAGGGACCGGTTCAGATAGTCGGTTTCGGTATTGCCGTTCTGTCCGCCCAGGATCCGGACCGTGGTGCCCTGGCAACTGTCCATAACGCCGGTGTATGATCCGCCACGGGTTATTTCAAACTGGCTCCCGTTCAGGCTGTAGCCGAACCTGTCCCTGAGGTGAAAGGCCATGGCCGAGGGAGGATAGATAAGGTCCTTGTCCCCATAGTCATACCCGTGGCTGGCGGAATAAAAATCCACGGTGACCCTGGGTCCGTCCACGGTGAAAATATAGTATCCGATGGTGAAGAGTTCCTGGCCGACGGGGATCTCCCGGCCGTCATCTCCGGCCTTGGGAATATAAAATTTATAGCTGTTGGACGAGCAGATGATCTGGCCTACGCCGGCATTTTTGCTGCTGTCGGTGACAATGGACCGGTGGTGCATATGGTCATGCCCCCCCAGGCAGTAGCGGACCCCGTGGTTGCTGAGGCTGGTGATGAAACTGTCACGGGGGCCGGGATTGGCCGTCAGGCTTGCCCCGAAAAGGACATCCTTGTGGTTCTGGCCGATGAGGTTTTTGTGGGCAAAAACAAAGGCGTGGCTGTCGGCGGGTTTGTCGGCCAGAACCTCTTCCACCCAGCCCACCTGGTCCACCATATTATTATTATTGGAAGTGGTGCCGTCATAATTTGTGCCGTCCGAACGGGTGAACTGATCCAGCAGGATGCATCTGACATTGTCAAAATCAAAGGCATAGGACAGACCCTGGAGGCTCATGGGGGCGCTGACGGCGCTGGTCAGGATGGGGCTCTGGAAATTGGCTGCCCCAAAGAGATGGGGTCCGTTTCCCAGGGTCTGGGGAAAGAGGGCCGGGATTTCCGCTGCCGCTGTTTTGCTGGCCTCATGGTTTCCGCGCACAGGGAAAAAACCGATGCCTGAATTATAAAGCGCCTGGGTATGAGCTTCCCGGGTGGGAAGGGTGCGGGCGCCGCTCACGGTTTCCACATCCACCAGGTCGCCGACCTGGATCACGAATTTGCAGTCGTGCCGGATAAATTCCTGGTTTAAGGCGTCGATGATGGAAACGGCGCAGGAAGCCGGTTCCTCTCCGCCATTACTGCCCGTCCGCCACTGGGTGTCTGCCATGACGCCGAATTTCCAGGCCGTATCACTGACAACCCCGGCCTTGGCTTTCCTGAGCGATAAAAACGGCAGGTTGAGCCCTGTCAGCGTCAAACCGAAAACACCGGCGCCGCCGTATCTTAAAAAATCCCTTCTGCTGAATGCTTTCATTAATCCTCCTGATTTTATGAAATATTTTAATCCTCTAGGTTAAAAAACGCCGTATCCCTGCTTCCCCGCCGCCTGAATTTTTCCGGGAAAGGGGATGTCCGGTTTATAGAAAAACAGTGTTAGAAACAAATCAGATGCGGGTTAGCCGACTGTAAGAATCCTGTGTGGGTGTGGGAAGGCGTTCCCTGTGGGACGGAAATCAGGTCCGGGTCCGGCGGAATCCATAGAGAATAGAGAGAAAGGCCAGGAGGGTGCAGGTCCCGGATACAAGGCAGACGGGCCAAAGTCCGGCCCTGGACCAGATCATGCCGCCGAGAAAGGCCCCTGCCACCCGGCCCAGCCCGGCCAGGGCAAAAAAGGCCGACATGGTGGAGGCCCGCAGTTCAGGCACCAGCTCCGTGGACAGGCCCATGGAGGTGACAATGGTCAGCTCAAAAAAGAAAAAGACCAGGAAAAGCCCGGTGAGCACATGGGGCAGCCCCATGTCCAGGACCGGCAGGAAAAAATAGGCCAGGCAGCACAGGCCGGTTCCGATAAGGCAGGTTTTTTTCAGCCCGATCCGGTCCGAGAAAAAAACGGTAAAGCCTTCGCCCAGAACTTCTGAAAGCCCGATGAAGATCGTGCCGAATCCAATGGCGGTCAGAGACAAATGATAGGATTCTTCCAGCCAGGCCCCGTAAATGACAAAGAGATTGTCGTTGGCCAGGGCCATGAAAAAGGCAAAGCCCAGGATGCCCGAGACCCGCCGGGTTTTCAGGAGGGTTTTCCAGTTGGACAGGAAGGGGGCCGCGGCCTTTAGGGCCGGAGCGGCTTTCCGGCCTTCTCCTTTGGGCATGATGTTCAAGATGATGAAGAAACTCAGAAGGCTCAGTCCGCCGATGATGAAAAAAGGGGTCTGCCAGGAAAACCGCTGGATGACCATCCCGGAAATCGGGATACCGATGAGGGTGGTTCCGGCCCAGGCCAGCTCCGTGATTCCGATGATTTTCCCCCGCCTGGCATAGGGAACGAAATTTCCGATAAAGGCCTGGAGGCTGGGGTCAAAAATGCTTTTGGCCAACCCGGTCAGGAAAAGGGAGACCGCCAGCACCGGGTAAAGGGGGAAAAGGCCCACGCTGAAGGTTCCCACGGTCAGCAGGCCGATGGAGAAAAGCATGAAAAACCGGTATCCGTATTGATCGGCAAAGCTTGCTCCCAAGGGCGCCAGAACCGAGGTGGCCTGGTTTACAGCAATCACCGAGGTGATGGCGGAAAGCTCCACGGAAAGGCCCCGGGCCAGTTCAGGGGCAAAGGGATAGATCAGGCGCCGGGTAATATTGAATAAGAATTTGGTCAGGGTGGTGACGGTGATAAATTCGGCAAATTTTTTGGGATCAGGGGTCATGGGGATCGGGCGCAGGCCTTAGAAGGTTCCCAGCAGCCTGAACTTGTCGAATATCAGGAGAAGTCCGATGACAATCAGGAGGATGCCCGAAACCTTGTTGATGATATTGATGAATTTTGTGGCCCGTTTCATGATGTCCAGGATGGAATGGATGAAAAACGAAAGCACCAGAAAGGGCAGGGCAAGGCCTGCGGAATATACCGCCAGGAGGAGAATCCCTTTGAGCACCGTGTCCTGGTTGCCGGCCACGATGAGGATGGAGCCCAGCATGGGCCCGATGCAGGGGCTCCAGCCTGCGCCAAAGGCCATGCCGATGACAAAGACGCCCATGAGATGCAGGGGTTTTTCCCGGACATGGAGCCGCTTTTCAAAATGAAGGGCCTTGATGTTGATGATTCCCAGAAGATGAAGCCCGAACACGATGACGATGCCGCCGCCAAGGTATCTTACGATCCAGGAGTATTGGGAGGCAATCCCGCCCAGAAAAGAGGCCGAGGCCCCGAAAAGGATAAAGATAAAGGAAAACCCGGCCACATAAAAGACGGTGGATAGGATGACCTTTCGCCGGGTTTCGGCCTTGTTTTCCGTGAGTTCGTCCAGGGACAGGCCCGTGATAAAGGAAAAATAGGCTGGGATCAGGGGCAGGATACAGGGCGAAAAAAAACTCAGAAGCCCGGCCATAAGGGCGGCGGAATAGGTCAGGTTTTCGTTGAACAAGATATCTTCCTCATCTACGGGGTTATTGTTTTTGCCCCTTAACCTACCCTATCCGGCCCGTCCTTTCAAGTCCCGGCCGGTTTTTATTTGAGATCCGTTCCCGCATAGGTATAGGGGATCTGGACATATCGGGTAAAAGTCGACATCCTGTCCATGGAAAGATTTTTAAAGATTTTAGACAGGTTCAGCCCGATGGCCGCATAGACATTTCTTTCAATTTCATGGGAGGAAAGATTTCCGACATGGTACCCCAGGTGAAATTCCATATATTTCAGATACTTGTTTTTGATGCCGTCAAACCCGTCCAGCTTTACGGCCATTAAAAATTTTGAATGCTCATAGTCGGTAAAAATATCCAATTCATCAAACCGGGGCCGGTATTCAAATCTGAAATCAATGATATCGGCCAGGGCCGGATTCGTATGCAGGAAATAACCGGCCAGGCTGCCTAGGGCGTTCATGATGAAATCTTCATGGGAAAACCCGTAGTCGCTGAAGGAATCCCCCAGTTCCATCCAGGTCATGATGCCGAAGGAAGACAAGGCCCCGTAAAGAGCCCCGTCTTTTTTGGGATATCCCCAGGTTTCATAGGTATGGGCCATGATCCGGGTCAGAAGGTGGCTCAGATAAAAATGGCCCAGCTTGTCCGCACCGCCTTCGTCGGTGTCCTGTGAAAACCAGCCCTCGCTTTCCCTGTGGGGGCTTCGGTCAAAATAGTCCCAGTTGGCGATGCCCCAGGCCGTGACCCCGGCAAAGGCCGCGGCATGGGTCAGCATTAATTTTTGTTCTTTAGACAGCACGCCCTCATCGGCAGGAGCGGGAAGCGGCAGGAGCAGAAAAACGCATAGGATCCCGAGCAGGATGAATCCATTGAAGGCAGGCCATGCAGATACCCGGCAGGTTATCATCATTCCCCGGCCTTTTTACGGTGTTTCGACAAATTTGATGCTTTGTCTTCGGCCCTTATCTTAGTCCATTTATCTCAGCCTTTCAAGGCCTTATCATTTTTTACAATTCATTATGCTCTGCAAAAGAATAATATCCCTTGGTGCTGAAGATGATATGGTCCAGGACAGTCAAGCCTAAAATAGCGGCTGCCTCTTTCAACTGCTTTGTGATTTTCATGTCTTCGGCGCTGGGAGTTAAATCCCCGGAGGGGTGATTGTGGGCCACAATGACGGCCGAGGCCCGTTCCGCAATGATATCGGCAAAGACTTCCCGGGGGTGGACCGGGGCCTTGTTCACCAAGCCCATGCTCACCACCCGGACGCTCATGACCTCGTTGGCCCCCGTTGACGGAGACGGATAGGAAATGCTCCTGTTTCCTGTCCCCGTAATGTTGAATCAGGGGCAGGATATC
>JAAUSZ010000251.1 GCA_012031875.1 Desulfobacula sp. | reverse complement strand
CGGACCCTGATCAAAACGAAGGCCTCCCACAGCCTCTCGGCCCATGACACCCTCAGCCGGGTCAGTGATGACCTGGCCCTGGACAACCCGTCCATGATGTTTGTGACGCTTTTCCTGGGCATCCTGGATGTGACCACGGGAGAAATGGAATATGCCAACGCAGGCCATAATCCCCCCTATCTGATCTCCGGCCAAGGCCGGGGGATAGAGCCGCTTGAAAGTACAGGGGGCCTTGCCCTGGGGGTAATGCCCGGCATCCCCTACCGGTCTCGTCATCTGGTGTTAAAACCGGGGGAAACCCTGTTCATTTACACCGACGGCGTCACGGAAGCAATCAACGCCCGGGAGGCGCTTTTTTCGGAAAGCCGGCTGGAACAGGGGCTTACCAGCCTGAAAGCCGAATCCATGGATCAGATGGTAACAGGGGTCATGAGCCTGGTTCAAGCCTTTTCCCAAGGGGTGCCCCAGGCAGACGACATTACCCTCATGGCCCTGCGTTACAATGGAAAAGAAAACACGGCTCCGGGCATTAAGGCACGGGATTTGCAAAATTCTCCGTAACGGCATTTTAAACAACCATTCGTTAGGAGACCCCCCATGGCAACTGTGGACACCATAAAGACTTACAGGACAAACGACCTCTACCTGAGGGACAACAAAAGCGTCATTAAACCGGCAGACACCGCCAAAACCGCGGGCTCAGGTAAGACCGCATCTACGGAAAGCCCGGCCGTAAAAACGGATACGGTCACCCTTTCCGGCGATGTGGCCGTGGCAAGGATGAGGGAAGCCCTGGGCCTTCCGCCCACGGGCAGGCTCTCCAGGGAAGATTTTCAGACCGCGGCGGATTCAGGCGAAGAAGCCGTCAGGGCAAACCTTGACTCTGCCATGGAAAAATTGGGAGTGGACCCGGACCAGACCGTTTCCCTTTCACTGAACACCAAGGGAAAGCTCGTCATAAAAGAGACCTTTCCCCAAAAGGCCGCCCTTGAAAAGCAGTTAAACAGTGACGAGGCTTTCAAAGCAGGCTTCACCCGCCTGTCCACAAATACGGAAATCCTGGATTTTGCGGCCGATCTTCAAACCGGGGCCCGCAGCATGAGCCTTGCCTCGTTCATGAACAACGAATCCGGGGACTCGGACTGGAATTCCCTGTTCAAGCTTGCCGAGGACTTTAATGAACTCAAATCCGGAAAGGATCCCCTTCAGATCATTGCCGGCCTCAGCCACAGGGAGACCCCCTTTGAACTGGTTCACCCCGCGGGGGAAGACACCACCGCCTAATCCCAAGAAAGGTAGAGACACATGACCATCAACGTTTGCGTTGCAGGAGCCACCGGTTGGGCCGGATCAGCCCTGAGCAAAGGTATTTATCAGGCAGAAGATCTGGAACTGGCCGGGGCCGTTTCCAGGACCCACCAAGGAAAAACCCTCCAGGAGGTGCTGGGGCTCGACGGCTGTGACCTGGTCATCTCCGGATCAGTCGGCCCGGACGCCCTGGCGGGCTGCCATGTCATGGTGGACTACACCCGGCCGGAGACTGCCAAACAGAATGTATTGACGGCCCTGAACGCGGGACTCCATGTGGTGGTGGGAACCTCGGGGCTGACGGATGAAGATTATGCCGAGATCCATACCAGGGCCCTGGAGAAAAACGGGGCGTGCTGGCCGTTGGAAATTTTGCCCTCACCGTGGTCCTGCTGCATAAATTTGCCGAAATGGCGGCCAAATATATCCCCCAGTGGGAGATCATGGATTATGCCCATGACTCCAAAAAAGACGCGCCCAGCGGCACGGCCAGGGAGCTGGCCCACCGGCTTTCAAAAATCCGGCCTTCCAGGCTCACCGTCCCCCTGGACCAGACCCAGGGGGTCAGGGAAACACGGGGTGCCGACATGACGGGGTCCCAGGTGCATTCCGTCCGGTTGCCCGGATTCACCCTTTCCGCTGAGATCATCTTCGGCATGCCGGACCAGAAACTGACCCTTCGCCACGATGCCGGTTCCAGCGCCCAGCCCTATGTGGACGGCTCCCTTCTGGCCGTCCGCAAGGTCCATACCTTTACCGGGCTCCGCCGGGGGCTGGACCAGGTTATGGACCTGGACTGAGCCTGAAGATCAAAGGCTTGAGAATGACGCATTCCCATAAACAAGGAATAAACCATGAAACAAATCGGAGTTTTGATCATCGGAGGCCTGATGATGATTTCCTGTGCAGGACAGCGGCCGGAGAATTCAGGTGTGCAAAACGGCCGGTTGGCGGACTGTCCCTCCCGCCCCAACTGCGTCAGCAGCCAGGCGGCCGATGACGGGCACGGCTTACCGCCCCTTCGCTATCAGGGCGGGAAAGAGGCTGCGTTTAAACGATTGAAAAAGATCCTCGCCTCCATCAAAGGAAATACCATCGTTTCGGAAGCCCGCGATTATCTCCATATTGAATGCAAATCAAAGATCATGGGGTTTGTGGATGACCTTGAGTTCTTTTTCCCGGATGAAGGCATTATCCATGTCCGCTCCGCCTCCCGGATCGGGTACAGTGATTTCGGCGTCAACCGGAAAAGAGTGGAGCATTTGCGGGAGTTGTTTATTTCGCAGCCAGAAGAGGCCCGGGACTGAGTTTTGAAATCAGGACCGGCGCAAGGGCCTGATCTTGCCCGGCGCTGCCGGCATGGCCGGGCCGCCAGACAGACACCCGGTTCTTTCCGCCTTTTTTGGATTGGTAAAGGGCGGCATCGGCCCGGTCCAGCAGAATATCAAGGGAAATCTTTTCTTCTTTATCATACATGGCCACCCCGATACTGAGGGTGACGGGAACCTCTAAGGGACCCAGGGCCGCCAGGCGGGGCGGAATGATCTCACAGTATCTTCGGGCCAGCACCATGGCCTCGTGAAGATCCGCCTCATAGGCCAGGACAATGAATTCATCTCCGCCGTAACGTCCCAGGATATCCCCGCTGCGGGAATACATCTTCAAACAGTTGGCCGTCTCCTGCAGCACCAGATCCCCGCGGGGATGGCCCAGGGTGTCATTAACGGTTTTAAAATGATCCAAGTCCAGAAGGATCAGGGAAAAACAGCGCTGGCGGCGCTGGGCCCGGGCAAGCTCCCTTTGGGCAAGACCAAAGAAATCCCGGCGGTTGGAAAGCGATGTCAGCGGATCCGTGGCCGCCATTTTTTTAAGCATTTCATTGGCCGCGGACAGCTCTTCTTCAGACTGTTTGAGTGCGGTAATATCATAGATCAGGATAATCCGCCCGGTATGCCTGCCTGCCGGGTCCACCAGGGGGGTCTGCTGCAGCTCATACACCTTTGCTCCCTCCTTGATCTCTCTTGTGTGCTGCATCTCGTCAAAAAATGTTTCCGGCAGCCCGAATCGCTTGACAAGGGTCTTTTGGACCGGCTGTCCGATCATCTCCTGTTTCACCCGGCCCGTCATTTTTTCGGCTACCGGGTTCATTTCCACCACCACACCCCCGGTTATCCAGGACCATGACCCCGGTGTTCACATGCTGGAACACCAGGTCATGGGCCACCGGCACCACGTCCAGGAAACGGTTGCGGCGAAAATTAATGCCCACCAGAAGCCCGCTGATGACAAAGGCCGGGGATGTGGGGGAAAAAGGCCCCAGAAAGCCATGGCCCGTAATATACAGGAAATTGGAAATCAGGGGCATCAACCCGGCCATGGCCAATAGAAAGATCTGGCCGTGGAAATGATGGGGGAACCGCAGGGCCGACTGGACCAGAAGAACCCCGCTCCCGAAGATGGCGGCATAGGCAAAGACCGTCCAGGCCCAGAAAACAGGCCCGTAAACCATGGACAGGCTGAAAAATCCGTTGGTATTCACCAGTTCCACGGAGTTAAAAAAATACGGGTGCAGGTGAAGCGTCAGAATGGACAGGTAAGCCGCCACAGGCGGGATGGACAGGATGATTTTCACTCTGTTATTCAAAAGGCCTTCGTTATTGCTGTAAATCACGATAAAAAGAGACCAGAACACCGCCGTACCAACTACCCCCAGATAGGAAAACCGGACGATAAGCAGTTTGAGGTCCAAATCCGCCACAAGGGTTTGAAATCCTTCTCCGGCCGACCAGATGGCACAGAACAGCATCACGATCCCCCAGATCCGGGAGCCCCTGACATCCGGCAGGTGCCGGCTTATATAAAACATGACTAGTGCGAAAGCGCAGGAGGAAAAATACAGAACAGCAACGGGGTGAAACTGAAGATTCATGTGGTGCCTGTGACCTCCTCCAATCAGTTGGATACACGGTTATCCCTTTTGAAAACGAATGATCATAGAAAATATCAGAGACTTGATCAAGAGATAAAATCAACAGGCGGCGTCAACCCGGCCGTGTTCCTGTGTCATCCGCCGCCCCGGGCACCAGCTCCAAGAAATTTGAGGGGTTCAGGCTTTCCCGGCGATGACGGCAAATTCCTTGGACTTTGGATCATACGGGGTTCCCGCAACGTCCGAAAAAAGACCTTTAACGGAGAGTCCGGCATCCTGAAACTCCCTCTCCAGATCCTCGGGTGAAAAATATTGCAGCCAGTTATACACCGTTCTGATGCGTTCCGGTTCAACAATTGTGTATTTGTCCAGAACAACCTTTTCCTTGCCGTATGTGAAGGTGTTCAGAAAGCCGTAATACGGGCTTGGGGACCAGAATCCGTTGAGCAGGTTGAGTTCGTATATTGCCGCCTCTTTCCTCCGGTCAAAGGCCGCCAGGGAATAAACATCCAGAAGGATGGAACCCTCCGGTTTCAGAATCCTGCGGAATTTGCTCAGAATCTCTTTTCTTTGCCCTGGGCTGAGTGCGCAGAAATCGCACATGATCATCATGACAAGGTTGAACCGGTCCCGGGTTTCAAAGTCCAGATAATTCTGCTGCACATAGCTGATATTCAAGTTCTCGCGGGCAGCGACCGCCTTTGCATATTCGATGGACCTGCCGGAAAAATCAATGCCCGTCACCTTTGCCCGGCATTTGGCCAGGCGCATTGCATACAATCCCGGACCGCAGCCGAAGTCCGCAATTTCCGTGTCCCTGCCGATGTCGAATTCCGACGCGATCCATTCCACCGATCGATCCATGAACTCAGCCTTTCGTGAAGAGACATCAATGGCCCCATTGAGGTGGAAAGAGAGCATCTGCGCCGACGTATGCTCATCCGTCCATAGATCCTTTGCAGTATAGAATTGGAACGGTTCAGGCCGTTGGTTGATTCTTCCTAAATCTTCGAATATTTTATTTTTCATTGCCGGTAATGCACAACATGCCCGAGTAAAGCGAAAGGTTAATTGTTGTTGTGGTGCGAGGGAGAGGAATCGAACCTCTCTGCGTTTCTCCTGGATCAGATAGTTCTCTACTAAACGACGCTAATCTCTCATTTGGGTTGGAAGTGTCCCACCGAGGCCCCGCAGAAACGCCACCCCGCACCAAATGCAAGCAAAAAGCATGATTGAGTTTTCCATAAACACCTCCTTGATAAAAGCGATCAAGGTTATGATGCTAATTTCCAACCCAAACAAGATACTCACGCTGAATTCAATCCCTATCCTTATATCCAAGCTGGTAAATTCAGTTCAAGCGGTTCCCCCGCTGCTGATTTATTGCAATTGGGGCATTTTCGAATATGTGCATCACAACTATTGCATCCATATTCATAGCCACAATGACTACACTTCATATGCCAAATAGTCGCATAAGGATGGGTCGTGCTTTTTTTATCAGTCTTCATTAAAAGACATTGCCCATTCCGATTTCTCTCGCCTATTTCCATAGATATCCTATTTGGGCATTTAACCATTCATTATCAGGTCAATTTTCCTTGATACCCTTGAAGGTCATGGCTAAGCCAAAAAAAGCTATTATCAGGTATAGCGCAATCAGCTATTAACAATAGCCTTCCTCCCTCTATCAATTTCATTAAAGCCTGTCAAAACAAATTGACCCGGAAGCTGAGGCGGACAGGATAGCTAAAGCTTGATCCCCGGCCTACAATTCCGTGATCAAATCCGTGGAGGTCATGATCCGGAACAGGGGGTAGAGGGGGTTTTTCCGGTAAAGGTCCAGGCACTGGGTGTGGGCAGCTTCGGAAAAGGCGGTGGCGCAGTCTTCCAGGATCACGGTTTTGAAATCATGGCAGAGGCTGTCCATGGCTGTGGCCAAGACACAGAAACTGGTAGCGATGCCGGCCACGGCGCAGAGGGTGACGCCCTGGTCCTTGAGAATGGTTTCAAGGCCGGTATTGAAAAAGGCCGAAAACCGGGGCTTGGGCAGCCAGAGGTCCTGGGGCGCCATGTCCAGGCCTTCCACGACTTTTGCCCTTCCGTGCCCTGGATGGCGTGGGGGTGCATGCGGCCCTTGAACATGAAATCATCTGCCTTAAAGGAATCGGTGGAGAAAATCACGGGAAGGTTTTTTTTACGGAATTCAGCAATGAGGGTGTTGATGGG
>JAAUSZ010000250.1 GCA_012031875.1 Desulfobacula sp. | reverse complement strand
GTTTGCCGCCAATGTCAACGGCATCGGCGGCAATCACTGCCATATGATCATGGGGGCCCTGCCGGCCCGCCTTGAAACAGAGGTCCTGGAAGCCGAATTCAAGGCCGCGGCCGGAGATGATATCGTATTGATGGACCATGCCTATTCCTCGGACAACCGGGGGAAAAAACTCAGGATGGTGGCGCTTCTGTCCGGCCAGGGAGCCCAGAGGAGCCGGATGATGAAGGATTTGTCTGAAAAAGACGCCCATATCCGGAGGATCATGGAAAAAGGCGAGGAGATTTTTATCGAACAAAGGGGATATTCCCTTCTGGACATGATGTTCGGCACGGATGAGGCCATCCATTCGACTCGGAACACCCAGCCCGCGGTTTTTCTTTCTTCTGCCGCAATTTACAGCCGCCTGGCCCTGGAAGGATTTTCACCGGATTATTATATCGGCCACAGCGTGGGGGAATATACGGCCCTGTTCTGCAGCGGGATGCTGTCCTTCGACGATGCCATGCACCTTGTCATCAAGCGCTCGGACCTCATGCACGAGGCAACCGTGAAGGTTCCGGGAAAGATCATGGTGGTATTTAAAAATGAAAGGGAAACAGAGCAGCTCCTGAGAGAATCCTTTGTGTCCCATATTTATATCACCAATAAAAACAGTGAAAAACAGACGGCCGTGTCCGGCCGGGCCGATGATATTGAAAAATTCTGCCATTTTCTGACCCAGCAGGGCGTATTCTTTAAAAAGCTGAACCTGACCGGGGCCTTCCATACCCCGCTGCTGGCCGAGGCATCGGCTCAACTGAGGACCTATCTGGACACCCTGACCTTTAAGGATACCCGGTTCGGCAGGATCATTTCCAATACCCTGGCAAGGCCTTACCCGGAAAGGCCGGACGAGGTCAAGGACCTTCTGGCAAGACAGATCATCTCTCCCGTCGAATTTATCAAATCCGTTGAAGCGGTCTATGTGTCCGGCCTGACCCATTTTATCGAGATCGGGCCCTCCCGGCTCTTGGTCAATCTGTTAAAGGATATCCATATTGTGGATTACGGGTCCACCGTGTCCGCGGATGCAAAGATCGGGGAAATCAAATCCTTTGAAGCCTGCCGGAAATATCTGCTGGACCTGAACGCCCTTTTCGAACCGGCCAAGGCCCCGGTGGTTCAGGCCAAGCTTGAGGAACCCCAAGAGGGCCGCCTGACGGTTGAGCCCGGTGAGGATTTTGAAACCTTTAAGCTCAACAACCAGGCCCTGGTGGACCAGATCCTGTATAAGGAATACCAGCTCCGGAAACGGGAAACCGCCATTGAGGCCTTGGAGCGGTATCATTTCAACACCGGCCGGATAGTGATTTCCGGAGTTTCCGTGGGGCTTCCCGGAAAAACACGGCGGGTGTTTGCAGCGGATAATTTTGACGCCATTTTAAACGGCGAGAATTTCATCGACCTTCTCAGCAATGAGGCCATGGAAGGCTTTACCGATAAAAACATCACCAAGCTGTTCAAACAGCCCGACGGGAACGCCCGGTTTGTCCAGATCACCAAAACCGAGGACGTCATTCATCTGGCCGGTCAGCTCGGATATTTCAACCTGAACGACGAATACGGCATCAAGGAACAGTATGATATCAGCATGGCCATCGGCATTGCCGCCGGTATCGAGGCATTGAAGGATGCCAACATTCCCCTGGTGATGCAGTATAAAAAGATGAAGGACGGCAAAACCCTGATTCCCGACGGGTTTGCCCTGCCCGAAAGCATGCAGGAAGAAACCGGGGTCATCATCACTTCTCTGTGGCCCAATGGAGAAACTCTGATTTCAGAGCTGGAAAAATATTTCTATGAAAAACTGTTTTTAAAACCCTATGAGGAATTTGAATCCATCTATTATTTCCTCATGGAAAAGATCAAAGACCTTGATATCAAAGAGAAATTGACGGACTGGTTTTTCAGGGCCAAGGCCGGAAAACGCAAGGATTTTGAAACCTATACATTCGACCGGAATTTCCTGGCCAATGCCTGCCCCCTGGGGTCGGCCCACCTGGCCCAGATTATCAAGGCCAAGGGCCCCAATACCCTGATCAGTTCGGCCTGCGCCTCCACCACCCTGGCCATCGGCATTGCCGAAGACTGGATCAGGGTAGGGCGGTGCAAGAGGGTCCTGGTGGTGGGGGGTGAAAATGCCACCTCACCCTTGCAGGGCCAGTGGATAGGCTCGGGGTTCCTGGCCCTGGGAGCCGCCACCATTAAAAAGCGGGTGTCGGAAGCAGCCAAACCCTTTGATGAGGACCGGAACGGCACCATCCTGGGGTCCGGCGCCGTGGGTCTGGTCATCGAGAGTGAATCCTGCGCCAAAAAAAGAGGGATGAACGGGCAGTGCGAGATTCTCGGCACCCATATCGCCAATTCCGCCTATCACACCTATAATATCGATGTTCCCCACATGTCCCGGGAGATGGAAAAATTCATATCAAAGGTGGAGGCCCGGACGGGTTTGAGAAAAGAAGACTATGCAGGCAAGCTTTTGTTCATGTCCCACGAAACCTATACCCCGGCCAGGGGGGGCAGCGCCGATGCAGAGGTGACGGCCCTTGAAACAACCTTTGCCGGGCACCTGAGCAGCATCTGTATTTCTAATACCAAGGGGTTTACCGGCCATACCCTGGGGGCGGCCATTGAAGATGTGGTCCTGGTCAAGGCCCTTCAGAAAAGAAAAGCGCCCCCCATTGCCAATCTTAAAAAAATCCCCGGCCATTTCAAAAAACTCAATTTTTCCGGGCAGGATAAAATTACCTCTGAATACGGTCTTCACCTGGCGGCCGGGTTTGGCTCCCATTTTGCCTTTATGTTTGTCAAGCGCATCGAGGAAAATCCGGTTGACGGCAATGCCCGTTATCAGGCCTGGTTGAAAGAGATTACCGGGTCCGCCCATCCGGAAGTCAAGGTGATTGACAATACCCTTTGCGCCGTGGCCGGGGGAGAAGCCCTGCCCATGAAAATGGCAGGTCCGGCCAAGGTTGAAGAGCGGGTGACGAAACCCGTGGCCATGCCGGCACCTTCCGCAGTGTCCGCCGTGGTGAGGCCATCCATCTCTGAACCGGCTGCAGAGCCAGTTGACGCCGAGCCTGTTGAAACGGCAGGCATATTAAACCGGATCAAGGCCATTATTGCCGAGCAGACGGGCTATGCCGCGGATATGCTGGAAGACGGCCTGGACCTTGAGGCGGACCTGGGGATTGATACGGTGAAACAGGTGGAGATATTTGCCAAGATCTCAGCCACCTTCGGTTTTTCCGTCCCCGATGATTTAAAACTCCGGGATCTGAACACCATTGCAAGGATAGGAGATTATATTGCGGTAAAGACAGGCAAATCCGTCAAAGATTCCGCCCTGCCCATAAAAGAAGACATAAAACAATCGCAACCGGCCCTGAAGAAGGCTGAACGGCCCAGCAATGCCATTGCCCTGATCAAAGAGGTGATTGCCGGACAGACCGGGTATGCGGTGGATATGCTGGAGGACGGCCTAGACCTTGAAGCGGACCTGGGGATTGATACGGTAAAACAGGTGGAGATATTTGCCAAAATCTCAGCCACTTTTGGTTTTTCCGTGCCCGATGATTTAAAACTCCGGGATCTGAACACCATTGCCAAGCTGGGGGAATATGTCCACGCAAGGCTTGAACCCGATGAGAGCGCAAAAAGGGTCAAGGAAGAACCGGAAATCCTTGTTCCGGCTTTTCAGGACAGCCTTGCCGTTGTCAAACAGGTGATTGCCGAGCAGACCGGCTATGCCGCGGATATGCTGGAAGAAGGGCTGGACCTTGAGGCGGACCTGGGGATCGATACGGTGAAACAGGTGGAGATATTTGCCAAGATCGCGGCCCATTTCGGTTTTTCCGTGCCCGATGATTTAAAACTCCGGGATCTGAACACCATTGCCAGGCTGGCCGATTATATCAACAGCCGGGCAGAAGCAGTTCCGGCCCAGCCCCAAGCATCAAATGCCTCCCAGGAAAGCCGGGATGAGGTCCGGAAAACCGATACGCCTGTGTCGTCCGCCGGAACCGATGAATTCCCCGACCCTGCCTCACCCATCAAGCGCCTCATTGTGAGGACCAGGGAAACAGAGATCCCAAAGCCTTTAAGCGCCGGTTTTAAGGGCCGAAAAATCATGGTGTCCTTGGACAGCCATGGATTTGCAGAAAAAATCATTCAAAAGATCAAAGAGAAAAAGGGAGAGGTCGTGACCATCGGCAGCACAGGTGCGGATTTCGTCTTTGACCTCACGGATGTGAAACGGTTGGAAAAGCAGGCGGAGGAATTTAAAAAAGCCTGTCCGGATATCAGCGGGTTTATTCACCTGTCCTCCCTGGATTATTATTTTACTGCAAAGATGAGAGGGATTCGGACGAGGCTTTGAATACCACCATCAAATCCGTGTTCGTGATCATTAAATCGCTTTTCGACACCTTTAACCGAAAAGGCAGTTTCATCGGGACCCTGACCTTTGATTCCGTGGTCTTTCCCTATATGGACGGCTGTGGAGATATCCATCCCCTGTTCGGCGGGCTCTCCGGCCTGTTGAAAACCGTTAACAAGGAATTGCCCCATACCCTGGTCAAGGTGGTTGATTTTTCGGAAAAAGATCCGAAAAAGAATATCAATACCCTCACTGATCATTTCATCAATGAACTCCTGTCCGGCGATACCGGGGTAGAGGTGGGATACGGGAATAAAAAGCGGTATGTCCTTTCCATGAGGCCCTCCATTGCCGACAAGACACAAAGAATCATTTCGGATAACGACACCTTGCTGGTCACGGGCGGCGCCGGCGGGATCACCTATGAGATCCTCAAACGAGTGGTTGAAAAATATAAGATCAACCTCATCATCCTGGATATCAACGATATCTACAGCACTGATCCCAAATATCTGGACAAAACCTCCACCGGGGCCGATCTCATGGCAAAACTCAGGGAGGATATGCCGGGGGTGAAACCCGTTGACATCAAACGGGCCCTGGATCGCCTCCTGCGGGTCAGGCAGTCCATAGACAATATCGATTTCCTGAAATCCCAAGGGATAAGGGTGGATTACCATTGTGTGGATGTGACCCGGGCAGACGCGGTAAAGGCGGCTGTGGACAAATATGACCGGATTGATGGGATTTTTCATGCCGCAGGCATGGAGATGAGCCAGTTTATTGCCAAAAAGGAACTCTGGTCCTTTGAGCTGGTGGTGGATGTCAAGGTCAAGGGCATGAGAAACCTTCTGGCGGCTTTTAAAGACCGGGAGTATAAATATTTCTTTACCTTTTCATCGGTGACGGCAAGGTTCGGCAATGAAGGCCAGGTGGATTATACGGCAGCCAATGACTATCTCGGCAAGACCCTGTTCCGCCAGAAACAGCTCCATCCGGACAGGACCTACAAGGTCTATGCCTGGACGGCCTGGGGCGGGGTGGGCATGGCCACCAACCCCACGGTGAAAGCCGTGCTTGAAGAAAGGGGAATTCAGTTTCTGCCCATGGACCAGGGCGTCAAATTCTTCATGGCGGATCTTCTGGACAGAACGGAATCTGAAATGGTATTTTCCGGCCTGGATTATTCCTTTGACCGGGACGGCCTTCTGGGTGATCCGCAGCATGCCGAATTCCCCTTCCTGGATACCCCCGTGGAAAAGACCGCTTTCGCCGTCACCTATTCCAGGGTCCTGGATCTTGAACGGGATGTTTTCCTCCATGACCATACCATGGGCGACGTGCCGCTTTTCCTTGGTTCCACCGGCATAGAAACCATGGCAGAAGTTGCAAAGTCCTTATCCGGGGATCAAAAACATTTTGTGGAACTGACCGGTTTCCAGATTCCCTATGGCATCAAACTGCTCAAGGGACGGCCCAAGGAACTGCTCATTTCCGGGGAAAAACAGGCGGACGGGCTTGTGAATTGCCGGATCACCTCGCTTTTCAGGAATCCGCAAGGCCTTGCCATGGGAGAACCGAAACTTCACTATAAAGGCTCCTACCGGTTTGAAGACAAGCCTCTGAAATCCAGGAAAATCAAGCTGCCGGCCTTTAGCCCGGTTTCCTTTGAAGGGGATGTGGAAACCCTGGTCTACCACCCCCGGCGATTGTTCATGTCCGGTCTTTTCGGGACCATCCGGGACATCCTTTCCTTTGATGGTGAAACCTTGATCACCACCGTGGAGGACAGGAGCCAAAAAGAATTTTTCAAAGGGGTGACACACCCTGATTTTGTGGCGGCCCCGGTTCTCATCGACGCCATGTTCCAGACCGGCGGGCTTTTGGAATTCTTTACAACCTCCAGAACGGTCCTGCCCTTTAAAATTAAATCCCTGAAGTTTTATAAGGATGTTGAAAAACACACCCCTTATTTTTGCATCACCCGAAAAACGGCTTCAGGAGAGGAAACCAATACCTATCACCTGACCCTTGCGGATAAAGCCGGT
>JAAUSZ010000249.1 GCA_012031875.1 Desulfobacula sp. | reverse complement strand
TGCTTTCAATGGCTTCCACCAGGCTGTCCATGGAAATTCCCGTGTACAGGACCACGTCGGCGCCCGAGGCCAGAAGATTGGCATGCTCCTCGGAAGATTCCCGGTCATGGAGGATGATGGTGGTGGGTTTTTCCGGCAGGTTGTTGAGCATGCCCACGCTGGATTCAATGGGTTTGGGAATCAGACCCTTACTGACCACAAAAACATCGCCGCAGCTTCTGACCAGATCCTGCCAGGGGGCCTTCTGCCGGCCGCACATCTTTAATTGGACATCAAAATTGGACAGCCTTTTTTCAAGATCGGCATGGAGTTTCTTGTCCTTGACGGCGCAGACGAGCCTGATCAGCATGTATTATCTCCTTTATCGGTAATAATTTACCATAAATTCCATGGGGCCTCTGCCCACCTATACCCTAAAAGCGGCGGGAGGCCAAGGAAAAAATAAGGGTGCGCCTGAATAAACCCCTTGAATTCCCTTCTTTTTCAGGGAAACCCGGGATAATTCGGATCAAAATTACCTGTTTTAAGCAGATCAGTAAAAAATTACGGCGCCCCTTCCTTGCCGAGAATGGGCCATATGATTTAACCCATTGATATGAAATGATTTATTTATTATTTTCCCGGCATTCTTAAAATGGCACAGGATATGCTTAGGTCGGGGCAACACATGAACAGCGTGTTCGTGTCCTGCGATTTGATATCATGCTGAGGTGCCGGGTATTGTTATGAAGACCACCATATATGAAGACCCTGAAGAATGTAAATTCATATGGAAAAAATTGTGGCCGGTCAAAGGATTTTTTGACCTCTGGCAGGTCCGTTCCTGTTTTCATGATTCCTATTCCAGGCCCTTAAGTTTTCATGTGGTGGAGGACAGTCAAAAAGCAGTGGGATTTCTGGCCTTGTGCTGGAATGAAGAAGAACAGAAATATGTGCAGTTTCCCGGGGAGACCTGGCATGGAAAAACCTGGCTGGAGCAGAACAGGATCATCGCCGGAACTCCGGAGATTTTTGAAAGGCTCCTGGATTCCGTTCCCGGACCGCTTCATCTCAGGTACCTGAATGGAGCCCCCCTGATGGGAGGGTCGGACCTGATCCGGACCGATGAGATGGGCTATGTTTTCCTGCCCGGACATACGGGTATTCCTATGAGGCCTACCAACAGTCTTTCCCGGGCAAATCCAGGAAGAAACTCAGGGCCGAACTCAAAAAATTTGAGGAAAGAAATATCGGTTTCAGGTTCGACCAGCTTGAAGATATCGAGCATTTGTTTCAAATGAACCAGGAGGGTTTTGGAGATAATTCATTTTTTGCGGATCTGCGCTTCCGCCAATCTTTCTTAAAGCTCGCAGGCTTCCTGGAAAAATTCGGGATGCTCCGGATCACAACGGTTCTCATCGACGGCGCGGTTGCAGCCGTAGACATGGGCGCGCTCTGGAAAAAATCCTATACCCTCCTGGCCGGGGGGACCAGCCGCGAGTTTCCGGGAGTCGCCAAGCTCATCAATCTCCATCATATGGAGCGGTCCTGCCTTGAGAGGCTTGAACTCGTTGATTTCCTCTGCGGGGATTTTAACTGGAAGGAACGGTTTCGCCTGACCCCCGTCCCTTTGTATGAACTTTGCCTTGAAAAACCATCCTTTTCAACCCTGTTCCGGGAAAAAGCAGCCGCCTGTGCATGATCTCAGGCGCATTTTGAAATGGACATGGGCTGTGACAGGACCCAGGTTTTTTTCAAAAGGGTAAAGATCTCTTTGGGCATGCCGAAGGGAAGATCCACAAGAGAAAAATCCTGGTTGATATCAATATTTTTGATATACCTGCTTTCAAGACCGGCTTCGTTGGAGATGGCCCCCACGATATTTTTGGGCTTGACCCCGTGACGCAGGCCCACTTCTATTCTGTAGCGCTCCATGCCCTTTTCAGGAGGAGCGGCCTCAACCTTCGTCTTTACCGGGGCAGCGGGCGCTTTGGCAGAAGGCTTTTTTAAAGCAGGCGATTTTTTTGCCCGTTCGGGTTTTATCCGTTCAGGTCTTTCCCGTTCGGGTCTTTTTTCTTTTTCCAGGGGCAGCAGAAAAGGGGTGTTCCCATGGGCCTGTTTGGCCAGGGCTGCGGCCACCCGGCCGACGGGGATATCCTGCTCCCGGGCATAGGCTTCAATGATCTCCTGGAAGGCATCCAGATCTTCCGAATTCAGGGTTTTGGCCAGCCCGTGCTTAAAATTTTCAATCCGCTTTTGATTGATGGCCCGGTTTCCCGGAAGGGAGAATTCCTCAATTTTCTGTTGGGTGGCCTTTTCAATCACATTCAGCATCCAGCGTTCGTTGGTGTTGACAAACAGGATGGCCTCTCCTTCCCGCCCGGCCCGGCCGGTTCGGCCTATCCGGTGGACATAGGGGTCCACCTTGGGAGGCATATCATAATTGATGACATGGGAGATCCGGTCCACATCAAGGCCCCGGGCCGCCACATCCGTGGCCACCAGGATATCGATATGGCCGCTTTTCAAGCGGTTGATGGTTCTTTCCCGGAGATTCTGGGCAATGTCGCCGTTCAGGGCTTCCGTCTTGAATCCCTTATCTTCTAATATTTTATTGATTTCAAGGGTGGCGGTTTTGGTTTTGGCAAAGACAATGACCCCGTCATAGGTAATGGCCTCCAGGATCCGGACCAGGGCCTCCGCTTTTTTAACGCCCTTGACCATGAGGTATTTCTGCCTGATGGTGCTCAATTCCTTGGATTCCGGTTCCGCAAGAATTTCTTCGGGGGAATTCAGATATTTCCGGGCGATTTTCCGGATGGGTCCGGGCATGGTGGCTGAAAAAAGAGCAGTCTGGGCATCTTCCGGGACCCTGTCCAGGATCCATTCCACATCATCGATAAACCCCATGTGAAGCATTTCATCAGCCTCATCCAGGACCACACAGGAAAGGTCTGCAAAGGAAACGGTTTTTTTGCGCATATGGTCCATGAGCCTGCCCGGCGTCCCCACCAGCACATGGACCCCTTTTTTAAGCTGGTTCAGTTGGATCCCGTACCCCTGCCCCCCGTAAACGGCCAGGACATTGAGCCCTTTTAATTTCGCCCCATAGGTCTTGAAGGATTCTCCCACCTGGATGGCCAGCTCCCGGGTGGGGGTCAGGACCAGCACCTGGGGACGTTTAATGTCAAGATCAATCCCGGACAAAAGGGGCAGGGCAAAGGCGGCGGTCTTGCCGGTCCCGGTCCTGGCCTGGCCCAGCACATCTTTTTTTGAATCAGATGGGGAATGGTCAGGGCCTGGATGGGGGTCGGGGTGTCATAGCCGATATCCTGTAATATGGAGAATACGGGAAGGCTGAGGTTCATTTCGTCAAACCGGGTCACGGGCAAATTTTTATGGGGCATGGGAATTCCTTAAATAAAACAAAAGGCCGGAACAGCATCCGGCCATGAGATCAAAATTAGGCACACTACAGGAATGACAGAATTTTTGCAAGGACTATTTTTGCAAGGGCGCCGTCAAGGGGAAATTATCTCGAAGAGATCCCTCTCTGCTTTCAGGTTGTTTTCAGGATGGAATTATGGTTAAACTGGGGTCAGTCAAAGATCGTGAGTCTATTTAACAGAACCGGAGGTGAACATGGAATTTAAAACCGTCAGCATAGAAAACCCGGAGGAATTGAATCTGATCCTGGGCCATTCCCATTTTATCAAAACCGTGGAAGACATCCATGAGGCCATTGTCTGCACCGTGCCCCGGGCCCAGTTCGGGCTGGCCTTCTGCGAAGCCTCGGGGGACTGCCTGGTCCGGTACGGCGGCACCGATGACGCCCTGGTGGAGCTGGCAAAGAAAAATGCCCTGGCCCTTTCGGCCGGCCATACCTTTATTGTCTTCATGAAAGACATGTTCCCCGTCAATGTCCTGAACACCATCAAGAACGTGCCTGAGGTGGCCCGGATCCACTGCGCCACGGCCAATCCGGTTCAGGTCATCCTGGCGGAAACCGATCAGGGCCGGGGGATTCTGGGGGTTATTGACGGCTATGCATCCAAGGGCGTGGAAACCGAAGAGGATATTCAAAAGCGAAAAGGCTTTTTAAGAATGATCGGATATAAGCTCTAAGAGAGAGGATAAACCTGACCCGGGGTTGGGTTCCCCGGTTCAGGCCAAGGGTGTGAATAGGGAAAGGGCTGTCTTTACTTTCCGTCCAGCATGCGGCCGATGCTGCCCAGGACCGAGCCTTCCCCTTTGCTGCTGCCGCCGGCCGAGGGGGCGTGCTGGAGGACCCGGTCCGCCAGCCTTGAAAAGGGCAGGCTCTGGAGATAAACCGTGCCGTGGCCGCTCAGGGTGGCCAGGAAAATGCCTTCCCCGCCGAAGAACATGGATTTGAGATTGCCCGCCCGTTCAATATCGTAGCTGATGCCGGGGCTGAAGCCCACGATGCAGCCTGTGTCCACGCGAAGGGTTTCGCCCTGGAGCTGTTTTTGGACAATGGTGCCGCCGGCGTGGACAAAGGCCATCCCGTCCCCCAGGAGGCGCTGGAGGATAAAGCCCTCGCCGCCGAAAAACCCGGCCCCCAGTTTCCGGGTAAAGGCAATGGTGACTTTGGTTCCCAGGGCGGCGCACAAAAAGGCGTCTTTCTGGCAGATGAGTTCGCCCCCCACCTTTGACATGTCCACGGGGATGATTTTTCCCGGATAGGGGGCGCTGAAGGCCACCCGTTTTTTCTCCCGGCCCTGGTTGGTGAAATGGGTCATGAACAGGGATTCCCCGGTGACGGCCCGTTTGCCCGCCTCAAAGAGCTTTCCCATGAACCCCCGGTCCGGCTCGGACCCGTCCCCCATCTTGGCTTCAAAACTGATCCCGTCTTCCATCCAGTTCATGGCCCCAGCTTCGGCAATGACGGTTTCGCCTGGGTCAAGTTCCACCTCCACGGTCTGCATATCATCCCCGAAAATTTTATAATCCAGTTTATGGCATTTCATAGCCGCCTCCAAAATTAAGGTTGAATAAAACAGAATTCAGAATTAAAGCTTGATATACACTTTTTTAATAAAGAAATAAACTGCCGGAGGATGTAAATGAGCAAGATCGGATTTGAAAACCGGGTGGCTGTTGTGACGGGCGCAGGAGAAGGAATTGGCCGGGATTACGCCCTGGACCTGGCCAGACGCGGGGCCGGGGTCGTGGTCAATGATATCGGCCGGGACGCGGAGGGAAAAAGTACGGCCGAAAAAGTCGCGGAGGAAATCATCAGCGCCGGAGGCCGGGCCTCGGCCAGCCTGGATTCCGTAGCCACCATGGCCGGGGGCCGGAAGATAATGGAAACGGCCATGGACCATTTCGGCCGGGTGGACATCCTCATCAACAATGCCGGAATCCTGAGGGACCGGACCTTTATGAAAATGACGGAACAGGAATGGGACGAGGTCATTGCCGTCCATCTGAAAGGGGCCTTCTGCGTGACCCAGCCCGCGGTAAGGATCATGAAGGACAACCAATACGGCCGCATCGTGTTTACGGCGTCCTCCTCGGGCCTCTACGGCGCCTTTGGCCAGGCCAATTACGGGGCCGCCAAAATGGGGGTCATCGGTCTCATGAATTCCTTGAAACTGGAAACGGCAAAATATAATATCAAGGTCAATGCCGTGGCGCCCAACGCCGCCACCGCCATGACCCGGGGCGTCTTCCCCGAGGAGGTGATCCGGCGCATCAAGCCCGGATTCAACACCCCCCTGGTGACCTTTCTCTGTTCCGAGGAAAATACGGATTCCGGCATGATTTTCACCATGAGTGCGGGCTGGTTTGCCCGGTCGGCCGTGGTTTCCGGCAAAGGCGTCTGCATCGGGGATACCCAGCGGGAGATCCCGGCCGAGGAGGTCAGAGACGAGTTTGACCGGATCAAGAGCCTTACAAGTGCGCTCCCCTTTGACAGCGCCGGGGGACATCTACAGCTTGGGCCGGCCCCTGACCGGGGAGATAGGGGGATTCCCCCGCAGCCTGCTGCGGGGAAAGGATCAGAAGGTGATCACCTCATAGCCTTTTTCCATGAAGCCGCCCATGGACGGATGGCCCGACATGTCGCCGATGAGGGGGATGTTTTCCTTTTCAATGTCCTTGTCCACCTTGAGTTTCAGCGAGCAGGCCCGGCAGGCGCCGTGCAGGATGCCCAGGGCCTTTGCCTTTTCATAAAGGCCATGGAGAAAATGGTCCGGCGCGGCCATCTTCGGGATCAGCGTGACGGCCTCCCCCTCGATGACAATGAGCCCTTCCCGGCCCCGCTCGTGAAGGTCGATGCCGTTGAGAAGGACGTGGACAAAGCACATAGGGTCGCCCCTGAATGCAAAAATGACGGTTTTTTTCATTTCATTCTCCCTGGTTAAAAATGCGGGTTTATTTGGGCATCATGCCGGGCGGCATCCGGACCGCCACCACGGTTCCTTTGGCGCAGAGGGTTTTTCCGGCCAGGACCCTGGATTCCACCTACCACTTTTTTTTTCTTTGATTTCCATGGACCCGG
>JAAUSZ010000248.1 GCA_012031875.1 Desulfobacula sp. | reverse complement strand
GGGCCCCGCCACCTGTGGGCAGGGGTCAGGCGGGCGGGTATCCCCCATGGCCGGTTGATATCCGTTTCCACGGAGGCTGCCGCACAGGTCCCCGGTGTCAAAAAAATCCTGACCCATAAGGATGTCAACGGCTCCAACCGCCAGGGCGTGATCCAAAAGGACCAGCCCGTGCTGGTGGATGACAGGATCCGCCATTGCGGGGATGCCCTTGCCCTGGTCGTTGCAGAGACCTCCCAGGCATTGGAAGCGGCCCTGGCATTGATCTCCTTTGAATATGAGGTTCTCCCCGGCATTTTTACCACGGCAGAAGCCCTTAAGGACGACGCCCCCCTGATCCATCCAAGCCATCCGGGCGGCAACTGCCTGCTTTCAGGGCAACTGGTGTCGGGAAAAGGGCTTGAGGCCTTTGAAGACTGTGACGCCATTGTTGAATATGACGTTGATTTGCCCCGGCAGGAGCATGCCTATCTGGAAACCGAATGTGGTGAGGCCGTCTATGAAAAGGGCGAACTGACCATTGTGGTTTCCACCCAGACCCCTTTCCGGGACCGGGCCGAAACGGCCCAGGCCATAGGCATTTCACCGGAAAAGCTGAGAATTATCGCTCCCTATTGCGGGGGCGGATTCGGCGGTAAGGACGGGATCACGGTCCAATCCTTCCTAGGACTGGCCGCCATGGCCTGTCCCGATGTCCCCATCAAAATGATGTGGAGCCGGGAGGAAAGTTTCCTGGCCGGCCCCAAGCGCCATGCCGCAACCCTCCATTACCGCCTGGGCGCAAAACAAAACGGGATCTTTCATGCCCTGGAAGTCCGGGCGGATTTTGATACCGGACCCTATGACCATCTGGGCGGCGCGGTCTTGGGCTTGGCCCTGGAACATGCCGGCGGCCCCTACCGCATCCCCCATGCCTCCATCCGGGGAAGGGCCGTCTATACCAATAACACCATCGGCGGTGCCTTCAGGGGATTCGGCGTTCCCCAGGTGGCCGCAGCCATGGAACAGGCCGTTGACCTCATGGCAAAAAATTGTCCTTGACCCCGATGGATATCCGGATGAAAAACGCGGTCCAAAAAGGGGATAAAATCCCCTCGGGCACAACCCTTAAAACCTCCACCGGGATCAGGGAATGCCTGGCCCGGCTCAAAACCCACCCTTTATACCGGGAGGCGGATGCATGGAAAAAAAAGGCTCCGGCCCATATGCTGAGGGGGTCGGGCATGGCCTGCGCCCTGCACGGCATGGGATACGGCCCCTTTGTGCCGGATACGGCCATTGCCAAACTGGAGCTGACAAAACAAGGGCAATTCAAAATTTATTTCGGCGTGGTGGATATGGGCCAGGGAAACGGGGTCACCTTTTTACAGATGGCCGGTGACCTCTTAAACCAGAATTATGAGAATCTGGATCTGGTCCTGCCGGATACCGGCCTGACCCTGCCCTGCGGATCAGCTTCAGCCAGCCGGACCACCTATACCTTCGGCAATGCCCTGATCCAGGCCGTGGAAACCATGAAGACCCGTCTGACCCAGAGGGCCGCCGACAGCCTCATGGTGGGGGACGGGGATGAATTCTGTTTCATTCCGGGGCAGTTGCGCCATCTGCCCACAGGGCGGGAATTTCCCCTGGTTCAGCTTGCGGCCCTGCTGAGCCCCGAGGAACGGATCACCATCAGCCGGTACCGGGCCCCGGCATCCAAAGAGACCGTGACCCGGGATACGGCCCTGCAAATGCACGGCATCCCCCATACCGTATTTTCCTATACAGCCCATCTGGCCCATGTGGAAATCGATACCCTCACCGGCGGGATCACGGTCTGCAACTATGCAGCGGTCACGGACTGCGGCCGCCTGATCAATCCAGACCTTTACCAACAGCAGATGCAGGGCGGCATTGCCCAGGGCCTCGGATATGCCCTGTATGAAAATTTTATCACGGATAAGGGACGGCTCTTGACCGCCAATTTATCCACCTATATCATTCCCGGCGCCCTGGATATCCCGCCCATGACCCTTTCATCCGTGGATTTGCAGGAAAATACCGGGCCCTTCGGCATGAAAGGGGTGGGGGAAATCTGCATCGACCCTGTCCTGCCGGCCGTGGCCAATGCCGTGGCCGACGCCTGCGGCGGCGGACGGTGCCGTCAATGGCCCCTGACCTGTGAACGCATGCTGGAAATCCTTACTATCCCTGGCCCTTTTCCGCCGGGGCCTGACATGAACCGGAGCCTGATATGAAGCTGTCTTTTACATTGAATCACAAGGCCCTGACCCTGGAAACGGAACCCGACCGCCGGATCATCGACCTTTTGCGGGAGACCTGGGCCTGACCGGGACCAAGGAAGCCTGTGGGGAAGGGGAATGCGGGGCCTGCACCATCCGGGTGAACAAAGAACTGCGCCTGGCCTGCCTCATGATCGCAGCCCAGATAGAAGGCTGTTCCATCGAGACCATTGAAGGCCTGGCCGGGCCGGACCAGGCCCTCCATCCGGTGCAGGAAGCCTTTATTGAAGCCGGGGCCGTCCAGTGCGGATTCTGCACCCCCGGCATGGTCATGGCGGTCACAGATCTTCTGGAAACCATCCCTGACCCGGATGACACCCAGATCAAAAAGGCCTTGAGCGGCAATCTCTGCCGGTGTACCGGATACCGGAAAATCATGGATGCTGCCCAGTTGGCGGCGAAAAAGGAAAACAAATGCCTGCCGTAATCCTGCCCCGGACCCTGGACGAACTCCTGGACCTGAAAGCCCAGGGCCATGCCATCCTGGCAGGGGGGACCGATCTTTTCGTACACATGAGAAATAAAAAAATCCAGCCCCGGACCCTTATCTGCCTGAATCAGCTCAAGGACAAGGGATTCCGGGAAATTGCAGATAAGGGGGACGAGATCTGTATCGGTGCGGCTGCAACCCATTCCCAACTGATCCAGAATCCCCTGGTTCAGCAGTATTTTCCCGTTCTGATCCGGGCCCTGGACACCCTGGGATCTCCCCAGATCCGCAATATGGGAACCCTGGGCGGCAATATCATGACGGCTTCCCCGGCCGGTGACAGCCTTCCGCCCCTCTATGTCCTGGATGCCCGGGTGGAACTGGCGGGAAAAAAAGGGTCCCGGCGGATGCCCCTTTCCCGGTTCATCACGGGTCCGGGATCAACCGGCCTAAACCCGGAAGAAATTTTGTACCGAATCTGGATTCCCAAACAGCCGTCCTATGACCTTCATCATTTTGAAAAAGTGGGTCACAGGAAATCCCTGTCCATTGCCATTTTGAGCATGGCCGCCCTTATCGGCCTGACCGGGGACAGGAAGATCCGGGCCGTCCGCATGGCCTGGGGGAGCCTGGGAAAAACCATAGTGACCAGCCCTGAAACGGAAAAGCGGCTCATGGGAACCCCCATGGATGACCCGGCCGGTTTTATCCTTGCCGCAGCCCGAATCCGAGAAGAGGTGTCTCCCATCAGCGATGTGCGGGCCGGCGCCGAATACCGCCGCCAGGTGGCGGGCAACCTTGTCCTGCGCCTTTGCCAAGGCCCCTTAGAGCCCTTAAAACAAGGACCCGGTGCTGTATGACACCCGCCAAAGACACCGCCCCCAGGCCACCCTCCCTCTGGAACCGGCAGTTTATGGTTCTCATGGCCGTCACCTTTTTGACCTATGCCAATATTTCAGTTTTTTTCCAGTTTTATGATTATCTGGAAGCCATTTCCATGGATCCCCAATGGACCGGCGTCATCATCAGCACCTTTGCCGCCGTATCCCTCCTGGTCCGGCCCCTGGTCAGTCCGGTGTTCAATGCCGGGAATGCCCGGCCCTTTCTGGCAGCCGGAACCGCCATGATCATGGTTGCCCTGGGCAGTTACAGCCTCACCCAGAGTCTGGCCGGTCTCCTGGCCGTCCGGGTCTTTCACGGCCTGGCCTTTGTCGTCATGGGCTCGGCCCTCACGGCCCTGATGGTCCAATATGTGCCCAAAGGGGGCAGCGCGCAATTTTTCGGTTACCTTTCCATCATCATCCTGATCCCCAATACCCTGGTTCCCTCCATCCTGCCCTTTCTGAACCATCTTCTGGGTGGATTCCAGGGCGTGCTTCTGGGGTTTGCCGTCCTGACCGGCATGATCTTTTTCATGCTCCCCCTTTTGAAGCCGGTAAACACCGACCCGGCCAGGGCCGGGACCCATAAGCGCCTGACCTGGCCGGAGATCCGGGAGAACCTCACGGACAAAAGCGTTCTTTTCCTGCTTCTGGCCATGCTCCTCATGTATTGCGGCCATGCCGTCATTTTTTTCTTTCTGAACAGCTTTGGCCAGGCCCGGGGGATTATCCATGCCGGTCTCTTCCTGACCCTGGCCACGGCCGGGGAAATTGTGGTGCGTCTCATCGGCGGTTCGTTTTTCGACCGGATGAACAAGGCCCGGCTTCTGGGAATCATCCTGGCCTGCCTGGCCCCGGCCTATGCCTTTTTGGCCGGAACCGATTCCCTTGGGCCTTTCCTGTTCCTCGGGGCAGTCCTGGGTCTTTGCTGGGGAATTGCCCTGCCGGTGTTCAACGGGCTTATGTTTGACCTCTCCCGGCCGAAATTCCAGAGCATGAACACCAATCTGGGCATGCAGATGTTCCAGGCCGGTTTCTTCTTCGGGCCCTTTATCGGGGCCGCCGTCATCCCCTCCCGGGGGTTTGGCGCCTTATTTTATTTATGCGCCGCATTCAGCCTCTTGGGCGCTATTTTGCTGATACGCATCGGAGGGTTACAAAAAAAATGAACGCTTCTCCCATTGAACCGGGCCAGGAATGGACCGTTGAATCCTTCACCCCGGAAGATGCCCGAGGCGTGGCCGATCTTTTTCTGGGCGTCTATGGCTCGGAATATCCCATCCAGATCTATGTGAACCCGGATCTGCTCATCGAAGAAAACCAGGCCGGAAGGGTGATCTCCAGCGTTGCCAAAACCGCCAAGGGAGATATTGTGGGCCATAATGCCATTTTCAATCTGGCGCCCTGCCAAAAAGTCTATGAATCCGGGGCAGGCCTGGTCCACCGGGATTACCGGGGAGGCCACGGCATCTTTACCCAATTGGTGGCCCACGGGCTGGCCCTGGGCCGGGAAAGACCCGACGTGGATCAGGTATTCGGCGAACCGGTCTGTAACCATCCCTTTTCCCAGAAAATGTGCCGGGGCCTGGGATTCGTCACCCGGGCCATTGAGGTTTGCATGATGCCGGCCGCGGCCTATGCCAAGGAAGCCGGTGCAACGGGACGGGTCACCACCACCATGGATTTCATAACACTCAAATCCTCGCCCTGCACGGTTCATGTGCCAAAGGCCTATGAATCCATTTTCCCGGTCTTTTATGAAGGCATGGACGACGAAAGAGACTTTGTCCTGTCCGGCCAACCCCTTTCCTCTCAACAGGTCACCCGGCTGGATACCCGGATCTTTGACTTTGCCCAGGTGGCAAAAGTGGCTGTGAAAGGCTTGGGCAAGGATTTTTCCACGGTCATGCAGGCCGAAGAGGACCGGCTCCTTCAGCAGGGCATCCGGGTCATCCAGGTCTGGCTTTCCTCGGGAGACCCTTCCCTGGGAGAGGCCGTGGACAGCCTGAGAAACAGCGGGTATTTTTTCGGCGGGGTCCTTCCCCGCTGGTTTGACAGCGACGGCATCCTCATGGAAAAACTGGCGGACAAACCCCTATGGGAAGATATAACCCTTTGTTTTGACCGGGCCCAGACCCTCATGGCCCTGATCCGGAAAGACTGGGAAGCGGTCCGTAATCTAAACACAAACAAACACGGGAGGACCGGTCGATGACTCAAACGCTTTCCCCCATTGAACCGGGCCAGGAATGGACCGTTGAATCCTTCACCCCAAAAGATGCTTTGGGTGTTACCCAGCTTTTTTTAGATGTCTATGGGTCGGAATACCCCATCCGGATCTATGTGGAACCGGATCTACTCATCGAAGAAAACCGGGCCGGAAGGGTGATCTCCACTGTGGCCAAAACTGCCAAAGGCGATATTGTCGGCCACAATGCCCTTTTCAATTCCAGCCCCTGCCAAAACGTATTTGAAACCGGGGCGGGCCTGGTCCATGCGGATTACCGGGGAGGCCACGGCATCTTCTCCCAAATGACCGTCCATGGCCTGACAAAAGGCCGGGAACGGCCCGATGTTGAGCAGGTGTTTGGCGAACCGGTCTGCAACCATCCTTTTTCTCAAAAATTAGGTCATCACCAGGGGTTTATCACCCGGGCCATTGAGATCAACCTCATGCCGGCCGCGGCCTATGCCAAGGAAGCCGGGACAGCGGGACGGGTCACCACCCTGATGAATTTCAAAACCCTGAAACCGCGCCCCCTGCACGGTCCATATTCCAAAGGTCTATGAATCCATCTTCCCGGTCTTTTATGAAGACCTGGATGATGAACGGCAATTTGTCTGTCCGGCCAGCCCTTTCATCACAAAATCCACCCGGCTGGATACCCGGATCTTTCATTTTGCCAGGTGGC
>JAAUSZ010000247.1 GCA_012031875.1 Desulfobacula sp. | reverse complement strand
TTAATCCGGTAGCAATGGCAAAGAGGCCACACCCGTTCCCATCTCGAACACGGAAGTTAAGCTCTTTAGCGTCGATGGTACTGCATGGGTGACTGTGTGGGAGAGTAGATCGCTGCCGGATTATCCTCTTAAAAGGCCCTGGCGATTACTCAATCGCCAGGGCCTTTGGCGTTTAAACAATTCTGATGTTGTTCACCACCCCCCCCCCTTTTTTTATTTTCGTGCAGAGCTTTTTTTCTATTTTAAGATAATTATATTTTTGCTTATAAAACAAACCAATACCAGAAATATTATTTCATCGCTCGGGAGTAAGGAAACTCATAAGAATGATACCGGACTCAAACCCACACCATCTTGTTCTGGGTGAATTAAAGGATTTTCTGACAGGTCTGAATATAACCGATACCCATGATGAGCGGTATCGTCAGAAAATCGCCAAGTTGTTGGTTCTGGAAAAAGCATTTGATAAAGCGGATATTGAGGCTGGTAAAGGCATTGAAATATCGGCCGGTGGAAAAAAGGCCGGGATTAAGATTGATTATCTGGTCGGGCATCAGGGGAAAATCGTCATGCTGATCAAATATGCTCCCGGTTCCCTGGTGACCCGGAGGCTTTCAACCCTTGCCCTGTCGCGGATTGTCAGGCCCTATCAGATCCTTGTGGTGGTGATCGCCAATGGAGAGGATGCAGAGGTCATGGAGGGAGATTCCGGAAGGGTGACGGCCACCGGTCTGGATAACATTCCCGACAAGGACGCCATCATGAAAAATTATGATTCTTTTTCATTCAAACCCATTAAGACCAGGGTATTTGATCAGGCATCAAAAATCGTTTTTGCCTGTGGAGTGGATGGAGCCTGCCCCTGTGATTCAGATATCTGCCTTCTTGATGAAAAGGATGTGTCCCGATAAGATGACGGGATTTATGACTGGGGTTCGGTGGTAATGGTGAAGAACTCATTTATTTCAGCCTCTTTGCGTTTTAATTGATCGATCACGAGGGTTAAAACAGAGGTGCTGATGCCGATTTTTTTAGGCGAATTTTTTACCGTTACCGGAACCGGGTTGCCGCTGTGTCCGATGCCGGCTTTCTGGGTGAGATAGTCGGCAAGATTGATAATCAGTGAGTGGTGCCGGAATTTTATCGGTGCGGATTCAGGATTGTGGTGAAACCTGCAAGGGAACAATATGCTCTGGGGGAAATTCCATCGCTTCATTAAGAGAGCGGAGAGGATGGCGTGATCCAGTTTAAAAAGGATATTTTCTGCAAAATACAAAGGTTTTCGGGTCTCCATGGCCAATTGCCGTACTTTTTTATATTCTTCTTTAAAATATATGGAAAAAATAACCTTACCCATATCATGGAGAAGGGCCGGGATGAAAATTTTGTTGGCAATACCGGGGTTTGTCCTTTTGGCCAGGTCTTTGGAAGCGGTGGCCACCCCGATCCCATGAATCCAGAGGGCTTTCATATCCAGGCTCAGGCCTGATTTGTCCGTAAAGGAAGAAAGGATTCCCATGCCGAGGGCGATGCCGATGATCTCATCAAAGCCGATGACGGAAATGGATCTTTTTATGGTTTCAACCTTTGTTTTCTGGGCATAATAAATGGAATTGGCAAGCTTTAAGAGCTTATTCGTCATTCCCTGATCATAGGAGATCACTTCGGCAAGATCTTCCGTTGTTGTTTTTTCATCTGAGGCCACGCTGATAATTCGTTCGATCACCACGGAAAGAGTGGGAATATCACTATCCTTTTTTTGAATCATTTTAAGAATTTCAGCTTTGATTTCCATCTAGTCCTTTACGCCGTACCTATTGAAAAATACCTTATGAAATTGCAATGACTCTTTCTTATGCATTTTTTTAACCTCCTCAGGATATCCTATCGCTATGATGGATTCAACCATTATATTATCGGGAATATTCAGGAGTTCTTTAACATAGGTATCCGCACTGACGGAAGGATTATGGTCTCTTTTTCTGAGCTGTATCCAGCAACTGCCGAGGCCCAGATCATGGGCGGCAAGATGGAGGAAGACGGACGCAATGGAAGCGTCCTCTATCCAGACATCACTCTCTGACGCGTCTGCACAGACAATGATCCCAAGGGGGGCGTCCTTTAAAAAACCTGCACCGTGGGGTTTGGCCCGGGAAAGGGCTTCAAGCATGGCCCGGTCCTGGATAAGGATGAACCGCCAGGGGTTAAATCCCCTTGAAGACGGAGACCGGAGAGCGGCTTCTATTAAAATCTCGATTTTCTCTTTTTCGACCGGGTATGGTTTGAATTTCCGGATACTTCTTCTCGTTGAAATCAGGTCTAAAAACATAGGTATCCCTCTCAAATTAACGAAAGCGTGTAATATTGATATTCCCCTGCATTTGCAGCTCATCAAATTTTTTTCTGAGGAATCTTTTTAATCTGTTTCTCGTCACAGGCCACAGCAAAAGCAGGCCCATGATGTCGGTGATAAAACCGGGAGTGATCAATACCACTCCGGCAATGAAGATGATGACGCCATCCAGCAGTTCCTCCGCGGGCATGAGGCCCTGCGAAAGATTCATTTTGAGTCTGACAAGGGTGTTCATCCCTTCGAGCCTGGCAAGCCAGGCCCCCAGAAATCCTGAAATAATGACCAGCAGGAGGGTATTTATTCCACCGATCGCCGTCCCCACTTTTATTAACAGATAGACTTCCATGACCGGTATCAGGGTAAAGCATAAAAATAATTTTAACAGCATGGTTCGATTCCTTTTCCGATTTTATTTTTGAACAGGATCAAAACCCCTGCAAAGATCATGATGAGGCAGAGAATCTGACCCATGGTAAGGAAATAGGCCACAAATTTCAGGTGGTCATCCGGTTCGCGGAAGAATTCAATCATGAACCGGATGAGACCGTAACCGGCCAGATATAATCCGAACATCCGGCGCCGAAGGCAGGCTTCCTTTCGAACCCACCAGAGGATGCAAAACAGGACAATCCCTTCGAAAAAAGCTTCGTAAAGCTGGGAAGGATGGCGCAGGGTGTGGGTGGGATCAGATGGGAAAAACATACCCCAGGGCATGGAGGTCGCCCTTCCGTATAGTTCGGAATTGAAAAAATTTCCCAGCCTTCCAAAGGTGTAGCCCAGAGGCACGGCAGGACAGATGAGGTCGGAAAATTCCCAGAGGCTGATGTTGTTTTTCCGGGAAAACCCATAAACTGCGGCCATTACCCCGATGAGTCCCCCGTGGTAAGACATGCCGGAGATCCCGGTAAAGGTGAACCCGTTGGTAAAACTAAAGGGCATAAAGATGCTGAACGGATGGTCCAGATAGTATTGAAGATCATAGAAGATGACATATCCGAGTCTTCCGCCCAGAAGAACCCCGGCAGCAGCCCATACCAGAAAATCATCCAGCGTGCCGACGCGGATGGAAAATTTTTCTGTTTTCAGCCGGTATCGGATGAGAAAATAGAAGGTTACAAAGGCCAGGACGTACATCAGGCTGTAATAGCGGATACCAAACCCGTTGAATTGTATCAGATAGGGGCTGATAGTGTATGGCAGCTCATTCCAGAAGGTCATGCCCGAAGTTTTCTCCTCTTAAATAGTAGACTCATGATATTCCCGGTTTATGATATCGGTGACATAACCAGAAGAGGCATATCCTTATCCCAGGCATTACGGATATCCTTTCTTTTTATGGATCGTTGAATGATATCCAGATAAGCGTTTCTGGAAATTTCTGTGGCGCCCATGCTGAGAAGATGGCTGGTGGTGACCTGGCAGTCGATCAGGTCGAACCCGTGCTGTTTTAAATGGCGGGCCAGGGCCGTCAGGGCGATCTTTGATGCATCGGTTTCAAAGGAAAACATGGATTCACCGAAAAATATGCCGCCGATGCAGATTCCGTAAAGGCCGCCCACCAGCCGGTCTTCTTTCCAGGTTTCTATGGAATGGGCATAGCCGAGTTTGTGGAGCTGAAGATAGGCCTCGATCATTTCCTCCACCAGCCAGGTACCTGCATATTCCTTCCGCCTTGGTTTTGCGCAGGAGAGAATGGTCTCTTCAAAGGCATGGTCCATGGTCAGGCGGAAAAAATGATTCCTTATTTTTTTATTCAGGCTTCTTGAAATTTTGATGTTTTCCGGAAAAATGACAAGTCTTGGGTCCGGTGACCACCAGAGGATGGGTTCGTTCTCGGAAAACCACGGAAAGATTCCGTTTTCATAGGCAAACAATATCCTCTGGGCCGACAGATCCCCGCCGATGCATAAAAGCCCGTCTGATCTTGCCAGCCAGGCCGGCGGGAAATCCAATCGTTCTGATAACCGGAAAAGGGGCATTCAGTTCTTAAATTTAAAGTTCAGCGTCTTATTCCGGATTCCTATGGATACCCGGCCTCCTTTTTCAAGGCTGCCGAAGAGGATTTCATCGGTGAGTCTGTCTTTTATCCGGGTCTGGATGATCCTTGCCAAGGGCCTTGCCCCGAATTTAGGGTCATAGCCTTCTTTGGCCAGATAGGACCGGACCTTATCCGAATAGGTCAGCGTGATATGTTTGACCTTGAGCATGGATTCCAGTTCTTTCATATTTTTATCCACAATCATGCCCATGACCTTGGGGGATAAATGGTTGAACTGGACTATCCCGTCCAGCCGGTTTCTGAATTCAGGGCTGAAGGCTTTCTCAACCGCTTTCATGCCTTTGAAATCGACATCCGCGGACTGGGGGCCGAATCCGATGGTATTGGCGCTCATTTCCCTGGCTCCGGCATTGGAAGTCATAATAAGGATGACATTTCTGAAATCCGCGGACTTGCCGTTATTGTCCGTCAGGGTTGCATAGTCCATGACCTGGAGAAGGATGTTATACAGATCCATGTGGGCCTTTTCAATCTCATCCAGAAGAAGGACACAATGGGGGTGTTTCCGGATGCCGTCGGTCAGGATTCCGCCCTGGTCAAATCCCACATATCCCGGCGGGGCCCCGATGAGCCTTGAAACGGAATGCTTTTCCATGTATTCGCTCATATCGAATCTGAGAAACTCGATGCCCATATGGTGAGCCAGTTGTTTTGCAACCTCGGTTTTTCCGACGCCCGTGGGTCCCATGAACAAAAAGGAGCCGATGGGGCGTTCCGGGGCCGAAAGCCCTGCTCTGGACCGTTTAATGGAAGTGGTCAGCAATTCAACGGCATTGTCCTGGCCGAAGATGACGCTGAACAGTTTTTTGGGCAGGGATTCAAGGTTTGCCTTGTCCGTTGAAGTCACGTTTGTAACCGGGACTTTGGCGATTTTAGCCACAATTTCTTCAATATCGGTCAGGGTGACGGCTTCCTGGTTCTTTTTCCCCTTCAGCCTGAGATAGGCCCCGGTTTCATCGATCACGTCAATGGCCTTGTCCGGCAAAAGGCGGTCATTGATGTATTTGTCCGAAAGATAGGCGGCCGCCTTGATGATTTCCGCAGGGTAGGTGAGACCGTGGTGCTTTTCATAATAGGGTTTGAGCCCGGTCAAGATCTGGGTGGTTTCTTCCACTGAGGGTTCCGATACTTCGATCTTTTCAAACCGCCTGGAAAAGGCCCGGTCTTTTTCAAAATGATTTTTATATTCTTCATAGGTGGTGGTGCCGATACATTTTATCTCCCCTGAAGAAAGGGCTGGTTTTAATATGTTCGAGGCATCCATGGAGCCGCTGGTGGTGGCGCCGGCGCCCACCACTGTATGGATTTCATCAATGACCAGCAGGGCGTTTTCCTTGGATTCCAGGGCAACGATGACATCTTTCAGCCGTTGCTCAAAATCCCCCCGGTATTTTGTTCCGGCCAGGAGGGCCCCCATATCAAGGGAAAAAAGTTCACAGTTTTCCAGAAGGTCCGGGACCTGTTTATCCTTGATTTTCAATGCAAGCCCTTCGGCAATGGTGGTTTTCCCTACGCCCGGATCACCCACAAGGATGGGATTGTTTTTCCGTCTGCGGCAGAGTACCTGCATCACCCTGTCCAGTTCATTGAGCCTTCCGATAAGCGGGTCGATTTTATTTTCTTCCGCCTTTTGCAAAAGATTGGTGGTGAAGGCCTCCAGCGGGTCTTTCTTTTTCAGCCGCTTGGTTTTCATGTCTGCTTGCCTAAACATGTTCTGGGAGGGGTCATCCAGGGACGGCATCTCCTTTTTCTCTTGATCAGCGGCATGGGAGATGTATTTTAGCACGTCAAGCCGGGTGATCCCTTCCGATTCAAGGTAAAAGGCCGCGTGGGAGTCTTTTTCCTGGAAGATGGAGGCCAGGATGTCGCCGAGGTTGACCTCACTTTTTTCCGCTGATCTGGCCTGGTTGATGGCGCGCTGAATCATGCGCTGGAAACCGATGGTCTGCTGCAAGACATATTCTTCTTTGGAATCTATCTTGGTTAATTTTTCTTCAAAAAATTTTCAAGCTCTTCTTTGATCTGTTCCGGGTTGCCCCCGCATTTTCAATGGTTTCAACGCCGGTCTCATGGTTAAGGATTGCATAAAGAACGTGTTCCACACACACATATTCATGCCTTCTCTTTTT
>JAAUSZ010000246.1 GCA_012031875.1 Desulfobacula sp. | reverse complement strand
CAAACAATTGAACTTTACATCACGGCTCCAAATTAATATAAAAAGGAGCGAAAGGCCTTGACGTGGATCAAGAAATCCAAGTTTTTTTAAATTTTTTTAAATTAAATATCAGACGTGTGATGAAAGAAGTATAGATGATCCAAAAGCTGAAAACAATCCCTCTTTTTTCAGGACTGTCCGACGACCTTCTTGCGAAAATAGCCTCTGCAGCCTCCACCCTTAATTTTGATAAAGGAGAGATGATCTTCCGCGAAGGGGACAAAGGCAATGGCTTTTATATGGTGGAGCAGGGAACAGTCAAAGTATTCAAGCTGTCCTTTGAAGGAAAGGAGCAGATTCTCCATATCTATGGGCCGGGTCATACCTTTGGCGAAGTGCCGGTCTTTGAGGGAAAAAATTTTCCGGCATCCTCCATGGCCATTGAAAAATCCAGTATCCTCTTTCTGCCCCGGGAAAAATTCGTCAGCCTCATCGCCGGCACACCGGGGCTTGGCATGAACCTTCTGGCCGATCTTTCCAGGCGGCTGCGGGAATTCACCGTTCAGATCGAAAACCTGAGCCTGAAAGAAGTTCCGGCCAGGCTTTCAGCCTATATCCTCACCCTTTCAAAAGAGCAGAAGAACCCCAAAAAAATAACCCTTCCCATTTCCAAGGCCCAGTTGTCCAATCTCATCGGCACCACCCCGGAAACCGTTTCCAGGGTGCTGAAGAAGATGATGGATTCTTCTCTGATTGAAGTGCAGGCCAAAACCATTATCATCAAGGATATGGAAGGCCTCCAGGACCTGTCGGAGTCGGGAACGATTTAATACAAGGGGAAACCCGGATGAAAAAGGCGCCCTATACCATTTTCGGAAAAGACCTGGACCCCGCCGCCATCTCCCAGATGGAAGACGCCGTCAGCCTGCCGGTGGCCGTCAGGGGAGCGCTCATGCCCGATGCCCACATGGGGTACGGCTTGCCCATCGGCGGGGTCCTGGCCGTCAGGGACGCGGTCATTCCCTATGCCGTGGGCGTGGATATTGCCTGCCGGATGAAGCTGTCAGTGATTTCCATTCCCTATGACGATTATGAAACCCATAAACAGACCTTCAGGGAAGCCATTGAAACCCGGACCCGGTTCGGGGTCGGGGGAGAATTCCCAAGACCGAAGGATCACCCGGTCATGGATGAAGACTGGAATATCAGCCCCCTTGTATCATCCTTAAAAGATACGGCCCACAAACAGCTCGGGACCAGCGGGTCGGGAAATCATTTTGCGGAATTCGGCCGGCTTATGCTAAGCCGGGACGATCTCGGGCTGAAGGCCGGCGAATACCTTGCCTTTTTAACCCATTCCGGCTCCAGGGCGCGGGGGCAAAGATTGCAGAGCATTATTCAGGTCTGGCCAAACGCCTTCACCCGGAACTTGGAAAGCCCCTGAACAACCTTGCCTGGCTGGACATGCAAAAGGGAGAGGGTACGGAATATGTCAAGGCCATGGCACTCATGGGCCGGTATGCCTCGGCCAACCATGAGATCATCCATGGCGCCGTGCTGGATTTTTTGGGGGAAACTGCGCGGATCACCATTGAAAATCATCATAATTTTGCCTGGAAAGAAAAAATCGGGCTCAGGGAGGTCATGGTTCACCGGAAAGGGGCCACCCCGGCCGGAAAAGGCGTATTGGGAATCATCCCCGGTTCCATGGCAGACCCGGGGTTCATCGTCCGGGGGCTTGGAAACGAGGCGTCTTTAAGCTCTGCGGCCCATGGTGCAGGAAGGCGCATGAGCCGGAAGGCCGCCATAAAACGCTTTGATTTTAAAGATCTTCAGGATATAATGGAAAAAGACGAATCACCCTGATTTCCGCCGGGCTGGATGAAATACCCATGGCCTACAAGGACATCGAAGATGTCATGGATCAACAAAAGGGTCTTGTTGAAATCGTGGCCAGATTCGAACCCAAACTTGTAAAAATGGCGCCACCCGAAAGAAACAGGTCTAGGAGAAGATAGGTCGTTTTTATAAACTCTTGCCAAGGAGAAAAAAATGGGAAAACTATTAAGAGTCAATACCAGGGAAAAGACGTTCAGGTTTGAGGAAGTGCCAAAGGCCTACGCAGGCCTGGGAGGAAGAGGGCTTACATCCAAAATGATCCTGGATGAGGTCCCGGCCGCCTGCCATGCGCTGGGAAAATCAAATAAACTCATCTTTGCGCCCGGCATCCTGGCCGGTTCAGCAGCCGCAGATTCAGGGCGCCTTTCCGCGGGGGCCAAATCTCCGCTGACGGGCGGCATCAAGGAGAGCAATGCAGGGGGTCTGGTATCCCAGAAGCTGGCCCGGCTCGGTATCACGGCCCTTGTGCTGGAAGACAAACCCGAATCCAATGATTACAGCCTCATCGTCATCAACAAGGACGGGGTGAAGATTCTTCCGGCCGGGGACCTGGTGGGAAAAGGCAATTACGCGGTCATGGAAAGCCTGTGGAAAACCTACGGCAAATCCGTGGGGGTGCTCAGCATCGGCCAGGCCGGGGAACAGTGCCTGAAAGGCGCCTCCATCAACCAGGCCGACATGAACGGCAGGCCGGGCCGGGCCCACGGCAGAGGCGGTTTGGGAGCGGTGATGGGCGCCAAAAAAATCAAGGCTGTTGTGGTGGACGATAAGGGCGCGCCGCGCCTTGAAATGAAACATCCGGATGCGTTTAAAGCCGCCAATAAAAGATGGGTGGAGATGCTTCAAAAACACCCGGTCACCGGCCAGGGGCTTCCGGCCCTGGGCACCGCGGTTCTGGTCAATGTCATCAACGAGGCCGGCACCTTTCCCACAAAAAATTTCAGGAGCGGCCGGTTTGAGCATGCCCAGGACATCAGCGGAGAAAAAATGGCCGAACTCATCACAAAAAGAGGCGGCATCACAACGGAAGCCTGCCATCCGGGCTGTGTGATCCGGTGTTCCAATGTTTACCATGACAAGGAAGGCAAATACCTGACCTCCGGGTTTGAATATGAAACCATCTGGGCCTTTGGCGGCCATACCACCATCAAAAAGCTGGATGACATTGCCATGCTGGACCGGCTTTGCGATGATTTCGGCCTGGATACCATTGAAATGGGCGTGGCCATCGGGGTCGCCATGGAAGGCGGCATGATTCCCTGGGGAGACGGCAAGGCCGCCATCAAGCTTTTGTCCAAAGTCGGAAAATACGCGCCTGAAGGCAAGATCATCGGTAACGGGGCCCGGTTCACGGGTGACGCCCTTGGGGTGGACCGGGTTCCGGTTTGCAAAAACCAGGCCTTCCCGGCCTATGACCCGAGATCCTGCAAGGGGGTCGGCGTGACCTACGCCACCACCCCCATGGGTGCGGACCATACCGCAGGCTACGGGGTCACGGCCAATATCCTGGGCGTGGGCGGCACCATCGATCCCCAGAAAAAAGCCGGGAATATTGAGCTGTCCCAGGGGCTCCAGATTGCCACGGCCGCCATTGATGCGGCCGGCCTCTGTCTCTTTGTGGCCTTTGCGGTGCTTGACAATGCCGACGGGCTCCCCGTCATTGTGAACATGATCAATGCCCAGTACGGTCTTTCCCTGACGCCGGATGATGTCATGGCCCTGGGGAAATCCATCCTGAACAATGAGAAGGAATTTAACCGGAAAGCCGGATTTACCGAGGTGGATGACCAGCTTCCGGAAATGTTCCTGGAAAGCTTTCCGCCCCATAACACCACCTGGGATTTTTCAACCCGGGAGCTTTCAAAGGTCCTTTCCTTCTAACCCGTAAGCCGTATCGCCATTATCACAGGGGCAGAGCGTTCTGCCCCTGTTTTTATTTGAATGGATTTATCCTCGCACTTCTGATATAAAAATCCTGTTTTTTTTTGAATTGAATCGGGAGCAAACCATATGAAACTATATCCATATCCGTCACAAGCGGCTGAAAAAAGAATCATCAAAACCCTGGACCGGGGCCTCGGGTTTTCAAAAAAAGACCTGAAAGCCGTTGAGGCTTATCTTAAGGATGTCAGAAAAAGGGGGGATGAGGCCCTTATTGAATATACCCGGAGATTTGATTCAGACAAGGTCACGGTGGAGTCTTTAAAAGTGACGCCAAAAGAATTTGATCTGGCGCTCAAAGCCGTGGATGCCTCCTTTTTAAAATCCCTGGATCGGTCTGCCAATCAGCTTGAATACTTTCATTCAAAGCAAAAGGAAAATTCCTGGATCGACACCCCCAGAAACGGGGTCATGGTGGGCCGCTTGGTCAAACCCGTGAGCGCGGCCGGGGTTTATGCCCCCGGCGCCAAGGGCGGGAAAACCCCCCTGGTCTCCTCGGTCCTCATGGGCGGGGATTCCTGCTAAAGTGGCCGGGGTGCCCTCCATCAATCTTGTGACCCCGCCCATGGAAAACGGCAGCATCAACCCCCATATTCTTGCGGCAGCCCACAGAATCGGCATCACTTCCGTCTTTAAGGCCGGATCAGCCTGGGCCATCGCGGCCCTGGCCTATGGGACCCAAACCGTTCCCAAGGTGGATGTCATTGTGGGGCCGGGCAATATCTATGTCACCCTGGCCAAGAAGCTCGTGGCCGGCACCGTGGGTATTGATATGATTGCCGGACCCAGCGAAATCCTCATCATTGCCGACCAAGAGGCCAATCCTGAATTCCTGGCCGCGGACCTGCTTTCCCAGGCCGAGCATGATATGATGGCCTCCGCCATCCTGGTGACGGATTCCCGGGCCCTGGCCCAAAAAACCATGGCCGCCCTTGAGACCCAGATGGAAAAGCTTCCCCGGAAAGAGATTGCCCAAAATCCATCGACCGGTTCGGGGCCGTCATGCTGGTCCCGGACATTGAAACCGGGATTGGCCTTTCCAACCGCCTGGCGCCGGAACACCTGGAACTTATTGTGAAAAATCCCTTTGATTACCTGGACCGGATTCAGAATGCCGGGGCCCTGTTCCTGGGTCCCTATACGCCGGAACCCATGGGAGATTATATTGCCGGCCCCAACCATGTTCTGCCCACGGCCGGAACCGCCCGGTTTTCATCGGCCCTGGGCGTTGAGCATTTTATTAAAAAAACTAGTTTGATCCACTATTCAAGGGAGGCCTTTGCAAAGGAGGCCGATGACGTGATCCGGCTGGCGGAAACCGAAGGCCTTTCTGCCCATGCCCAGTCGGTCCGGATCAGGAAATAGGGACACTTACCATTTAGATGTTGACCAAGACTTTGATTTTAATCTATAAAGCACGTTTGGTGAAATTTTTGTAACAATTTAATATAAAGAAACAACCATGCAAACCATACGAGGGTTTAGAGATATACTGCCGGAAACCATTTCCCTCTGGCAGAAAGTGGAAAAAGAAGCCACACAATTGTTTGAGGCCTTTGGATTCAAGGAGATCCGGATTCCTGTTCTGGAAAAAACCGAACTTTTTGCCCGGAGCATCGGGGAGGCCACGGATATTGTCGAAAAGGAAATGTACACCTTTGCCGACCGGAAGGGGGACAAGCTGACCCTGAGGCCCGAAGCCACGGCATCCATTGTGAGATCCTATGTCCAGCATAAAATGTATGCCTCGGATCCGGTGAGAAAATTTTTCATGACCGGCCCCATGTTCCGCCGGGAAAGACCCCAGAAGGGAAGGTACCGCCAGTTTTATCAGATTGACGCCGAAGTTTTCGGCATTGACTCGCCTTACATGGACAGCCAGTTGATTTTTATCCTCCATGAATTGTTCAAGCGCCTGGGCCTGACCGGGCTTTCGGCCCATATCAACTCCCTGGGCTGCCCGGAGTGCAGACCCTCTTTCCAATCAGCCCTTCTGAAATTCCTTGAATCCAGGAAGGACCGGCTCTGTGAAAACTGTCTGAGGCGGATGGATAAAAACCCGTTGAGAATCCTGGACTGCAAGATGAGTGAATGCAAAGACGCCCTGACGGACGCCCCTTCAACCCTGGACCATCTCTGCCCTGTCTGTAAGGACCATTTTGAAACCGTTAAAAGGACCCTGGAGACCCAGGGGGTTGATTTTATGGTGGACAAAACCCTGGTCCGGGGACTTGATTATTATACCCGCACGGCCTGGGAAATTCAGACCACCACCCTAGGCGCCCAGAGTTCCGTGGCCGGCGGGGGAAGATATGACGGGCTCGTGGCCGAACTGGGAGGGCCGCCCACACCGGCCATCGGCTTTGCCATCGGCTTTGACCGCCTGGTGGAGGTCCTGGAACAGATGGAGGCACCCTTGGAGCCGCCCCTGGATCTCTTTATCGTATCCCTGGGGGATGCGGCCGTTGAAAAGGCCTATTTCTGGTCCTGTGAACTGAACCGGAAGGGCGTGTCCACGGAACTGGATTTCAGGGGAAAAAGCATGAAGGCCCTCATGAAACGGGCCGATAAACTGAAGGCAGGCCATGTATTGATTGCCGGGGAAAATGAACTGGCTCAAAATACGGTTCTCCTGAGAAATATGGCGACAACGGAACAGGTGTCGCTGACCCTTGACCACCTGGTTTGGATTTGATCAAAATCATAAAAAAATAAGAGGAAATTTAACTGTGACG